>NZ_JBFRHD010000014.1:0-177989 GCF_052115685.1 Cupriavidus sp. 2KB_3 | reverse complement strand
CGTCTTCCATGATGGTTCCCCTTCGGTAAAGATCTCCGTAGCGTACGCGCTTCGCGGAGGCGGGGGCGACCATCCCATTAACACAGTCGTATGCCTACCCGCTATTTTACGTGGGCGACCGTGTCCGGTGATTCAAGGGGCTGATCCATGCCCATAAGAATTGTGCAGAACTGAACTCCTTTTGGGGCGATAGACTTGATAGCTGATAAGCATCGAGCTACGCCGTAGCCCCGAACAGCACCCGTACGGCATCCGTTATTGCCATCGCCAGCAGGCCCCAATACTCACGCACCATATGCCTAGCGAAACCCGCAGGCTTGCTGCTGAGGCAAGCACTGGTCCTGATTGACGGACAGTCCCGGATGGTCTTGAACAGGAAGGCGATCGTTAAATCGTATGTCGCCTCATGGCCGACCTCGACAGATCCTGAATGACCTTGTCGGGACTTGACCCGGCAACTGCTCTGCTCACGACTCTCCCGTTTCAGGCCAGCACCACCGCCCTACGAGATGCACCATCAACGCTGCACTGCACAAGAATCACGCCCTCCGCCATGCGACCTCCGGGCAAGTTTCGGCCGCCACAACGGGGATGCGGACGAAATTTGCACACTCGGGCAAGGTAGCAGTTCCGAAAGAGCCTTTGGGGCCGCCTGGACCAGGCAGTAAGAAGTTAATTGTTTGCTCTCGAAGAGTCGGTAAGAAGTTTATCGAAGCGTCGAAAAAACTGCGATCTAAGAATCAAGGACTTACGACCCTTTCGGTAAGAACTTAATTCTCTCTGCTCAGCGGTGACCTCACACATTAAAATTGAGTCTTTGCCAACTTCTCCGGGTGGTACGCAGTGGCACCCCATACGAGATGCCAGGCAGCCAGTTTTGCCATAGTGTCGCCTTGCCTGTGCTCTCAATCACCTATGTGACTGCAGCGGCGCGGAGTTCGGCGATCGGTATCAGTGCCATTGCTGCGCAAAGAACTCGACGACATGATCTTCCAGACTGGGCAAGAACGCAACTCGGTCGAAGCCCGGTGGATTTGCCGAAGCATCACCCGCCGCAGATGGCAGCGGGAAGGTTGGTTGCGCCATGAACGCGAAATGTCCTGCACCGGCCACTGTACTGGCTTGGGCTCTAGGCAGACTGGCGCCCACATAGCCACCGTGGTACTTGCCGTTGAGTACGTTGTCCTGCTCGGCCATAACGATGTGCATGGGCACGGTGATAGCTGCAAGGCTCTCGGGCGTAAATACTATGGCCATGGGAGCCAGCGCGAACACGGCGCCTATGCGGCGGTCAGGCACCGATACCAGTCGTGCATCCGGCGTTACAGGATTGATGCCTGGCGCTACGCGCATCCCGGACGTCTCGGCGGTGGCGGGGCCCTTGGCCAAGGAGCAATAACCTTGGTCGTCCCGGACCGTGGCGCAATGCTCCGCTGAACGTCGCGGATCTGCCTGCGCTCCAGCTAGTGCCAGCACGCTGTAGCCGCCTGCCGAGTGCCCTACAGCACCAATTCGATTGGCCGGAATGCGAGCCCCCCATTCGGGGCTTTCAAGCAGGGCATCCAACACCCGACTCAGTTGTAGCGGGCGTTCGCTAAGGTACCGGCCCGAGATGATGAGCGAGCGGTCCTGCCAGTTGTCGCCTGGGTGGCGCACGGCGGCTACCAAGTAGCCGTCCCGCGCCAGCCGAGTGCCAAGATTGTGGTGATTAAGTTCGGTGCCCCCAGTGCCATGAGAAAGAAGGATCAACCCCTTGAGCTTGATATCGGAGGGCGGGGCACCCGGGGCAACGATGGGCAGCCAGGGGCCCATCGGTACAACCCTGTCCGCCACAGCCGTGGGGTAGAAGAGGGCCACTATCAGGGGCTTGTCTTCCGCGATCGTCAGCGTCTTGTAGCCTGCGTACTGGGCACACGCGTCTCCCGCTATCGCCAGCAAAGCGGCGCCTACGAAAACTGCAGGTTGCAGGAACGTGCGAAACATGTTCATGGTGTACTTTCAAGAGGTGTTGATGCGGTAGGCATGCGGGAGTGTCGGCCTGTCGCTCGACGCGCGGCAATTGAGCTGGCTTACTTCCACCGTCGACGCAGATTTTCACAAGCTTTTCAAGAACTCCTTGGTATGTAGATGGAGGGACAGCCGGCTATAGTCTTCCACGGTGTAGCCAACTGCCTGAGCAGCTTGCTCGACCAATGCGTAATCGGCCGGATGCATTTTCAACTCAAGTGTCCGCTTGAGCGATACGGTCGGCTTACGAGCAGCGGATGTTTCCCGTAACCATCGTATTGCGACCAAGTGGCAATACTCGCGGATTGAGAGCCCAACGGTCTCCGCTGCTTTCTCCAGGCCTCGATAGTCATCGACGTGGAGATCCAGTTCAAGCCGCCGACTCAAGGTTGGGGAGGTATTCTGATCGGACACTTGGAGATCCCAGGATGCATGGCTACCGCTCGTGTCGTCGAGTCGTTTAGATAGCCACCGCTGTCACGCATGCGGAAGACGCTTGTTATGCCTGCAGCGAGGGTCAGAATTGCTGCGGTCATCAGTCCTATCCGTGTCGCGACGATCACGGAATAGCTGGTGAGCAGCATGCTCATGAAAACGGCGCCGATTGTCTGGCCTGTGACACGTGCGACGCTCTGCAGACCGCCCGCTGCGCCGCTACGCTCGCGCGGCGCTGACATGAACATATTGCGATTGTTCGAAACGTTGAACAGGCCGAAGCCAGCGCCGCAGAGCATCACAAAAATGCCGAGCGACAATGTGTGGCGGTCGACTTGCGCGAATGCTGCCGATGCCAACCCTACAGCGAGAAGAATTCCGCCAGTGAGGCAAAGTACCGCTGTCGGTAGCCGGTCAGCTAATCGGCCTGCCAATGGGGCAGTGATGGCGACCGTCAGGGGCCACGGCAACAGGTATAGAGCGGCGGCTAAGGGAGGCAGGCCGAAGGCGTGCTGCAAACTAAATGGCAGCGCCACCAATGCGGCCGCTTGTCCGGTAAAGCTGAGAACAGAAGCGATGACAGACAAACGAAACGAAGGGCGCCACAAAAGGTCCACGGGGAGCAAAGGCGCAACGCGCTGAAGCTCGCGCCGCCAGAGCAATGTCGCAAGAAGTATTGCGGCGACGATGAGGGGGAGCGCAATCTGGGGTTGTGTAGGCAAAATCTGCGCACCGATAAAAAACAGTGCGAACATACCCGCGCTGAGGGCAACGCTAGTGAGACCCACAACTCGACCGGTTCCCTTCACATTGGGTAATGCTTGTGCACAAAGCACCACGCAAACGCCAATAGGTACGCTCACAGCAAAGGTGCATCGCCACTGGCCGAACGACAAAATCGTCGCACCGAGCGTGGGGCCGGCGGCGGAGGACAGTGCTACCGTAACAGCATTCCATCCGATGGCGGCGCCTAGACGGTGTGACGGAACGATAGAGCGCAAGAGCGCGACGCCGAGCGCCAAGATGCCCGCCCCGCCGATGCCCTGCAGGAAACGTGCGCCGACGAGCCATGTCAAAGATGGAGATGCTGCGCACACTATCGATGCGGCAGTGAAGATCGCTGCGCCAGTGACGAAGACTCGCCGGTAGCCGATGCTTTCTCCGAGCGCCGCCGCGGGTAGCAACATCATCACTAGACCAAGTTGATATGCAATAACAACCTGCACGGCCGAGGCGGGCGTCACGTGCAAGGAGACTGCGATCGTTGGCAGCGCTATATTGGCGATCGCCGCGTCGAGTACAACGAGAACCATGCCAGCTAGGACGGAAGCGATGGCACATCCCCTTCGTCTAGGCTCAGCAATACCGTCTTGGCTGTCAGCGACCGCCTGCGCAGTCAAGGCGCACTCCAGAAGCCGTTACGCTGAACGTACCGCGTAATCTTTTTCTCGATAGCATCTTCCCATTTCAGATCACGTTCGGTGAAGCGGAAGAGCAGGGCAGGTCCCGATACGCATATCGTGTCGTGGATGTCCCCTGGTAAGTAGACCTGGGCCTGACCGGGCTTGACAAGAGTGGAGTTGCGCTTGACGAGTCGTGTTTCGCCGTCGGGGGTTTCGACGCGGCCATAAGTGCCCATCTCGCTTTCCCCTTGTTGGACGGCATAAATCACCCAGCTGCGGCCATGATCGTGTGGCGGACGATAGAGCGAAGCTCGCTCGAAGTGCGCCATAAGGACGAAGCCGTGCGTGGGGTCGCGATAGAGTTCTCGACTTGCTGGCTGATCGCGGTGCAGTTCGGCAAGCCATGGTTCATCCGGTGAAGCATGCGCTAGTGCTTCAATGTGCGTACGGCACGCCTCGACCAATTCTGTGGTTAGCGGCCCCCACGCGGCGCGTACCGCAGCCATCGTCAAGGTCAGTGTATCTGTTGCCATTTCTTGCTCCGTTGCTAGTGCCTAAGTAAATGGTACGAGCAACTTACAGCTGGCGGAAGGCGCAACTATTGCAAGTGATTCGTGCGTTAGACGCTATGTCATGTTAGGCTTGGGCATGTCGATCCCTGACCTAAATCTCCTGGTTGCGTTGGATGTCCTCCTCGATGAAGGTAGCGTCGCAGGCGCTGCGACGCGCCTTCACCTCAGTTCTTCGGCGATGAGCCGAACGCTAGCTCGTTTGCGGGAAGTGACGGGAGATCCATTGCTAGTACGTGCGGGCCGTGGCCTGGTGCCGACGCCTCGCGCTGATGAGCTCCGCGAGCGCGTCGGTTCGCTGGTGCAGGAGAGCCAACGCCTGCTACGACCGGCTAAGGCGTTGGACCTCTCGAAGGTTGAGCGCACTTTCACGATCCGTACAAGCGACGGATTCGTCGAAAACTTCGGCCCGCCGCTACTGGCGCGCGTCAGTGCGGAAGCGCCTGGCATCCGGCTGAACTTTCTCCAAAAATCGGACAAGGACAGCGCCCCATTGCGAGAAGGACGCATCGACCTGGAAACCGCCGTGGTCGAAGCCTCAATGTCACCAGAGTTGCGCACCCAGGCGCTCTTCAGGGATCGCCTTGTCGGCGCGATCAGTGCGTCACATCCGCTGGCCCAATCGGAGATCAGCTACGAAGACTATGCTGAGGGACGGCACATCATTGTCTCGCGTAGCGGCTTTGACGAAGACTCGATGGAAGGGAAGTTCCTCCCGGAGGACGTCCGTCGGTGTGTTGTGAGTTCAGTGGGTGGTTTCGCGGCTGCGTTGGCGGTAGCTAAACATTCGGACTTGATAGCAACCGTTCCGGAACGTCACACAGTTTCACTGCGCGAGGGCATGTTCAGCTTCCCGCTCCCATTGCGCGTGACCTGCTTCACCGTTTCGATTGTCTGGCATCCAAGGCTAGACGCCGATCCCATCCACCGCTGGCTCAGGGCGTGTATGCGAGCTGTCTGTGCCCCCGAGTAGATCTCGTTCATGCGAGTCCTACTGAAGGGTACTCAACCATAGAGCCACGTCTGTCTCTCAAATAAGGCCCTTTGCGCCCGATGGCGCCTTGTAGCAGATGGGTCTGATATTCGAGCCTCGAGTCGAGGGCGCCCGTGTTGCCTAGCGAGAATTACCCAACGTCTACACGGCTTGTCCCTGCCGTCCTGTCTACCAGCTATCAGTGAACGGGTCGGTCTTCCCGACGCGAGCGAAGTGTTCTTGCACGCGATATTCAGTGCCTCCGATGGGGATCGGGAACTTGGAAAGAGGGATCTCCGGGGCATTTACGGATCGCGTATCGGCGGCAACGGCCGATGCGGCGTATGCATTCGTGGCCACGCCAAATATAGCCGCGGCAAGGGCAGTCACCCGGGTTGTAGCCTTCATAGTGTCCTCACAGCGAAAAATCGTCGACAGCGGGCTTCAAACTGTAGCAGCGGTACGCCTCAATATTCGGTGCAATCAACGCACGTATATGTTGCGTTAGACGCCCTAATTTCTATCGTAGGCTGTCAGTGTAGGGAACGCGCCGCATCAAAGGTGAATGTGCCTTTAAGAAGCCGGACGCGGCCTTCGGCCGCCTTCGAGCCGCCCTTTCCGTCTGCAATGCCGTAGATGCTGATGTCGGGTGCACGGTCACAGACCGTGCACCGGTATAACACTCAGGGTGCGGGCAAGATGACTTTTTCCAAAACGTGGATGACGCCGTTTGAGGAGAGCACGTCAGTGCTAACAATGTTCGACTGGCGGCCACGCTGGTCCGTAATCGCTAAGGTTGATCCGACGGTGAACGTTTCACCCTCGACAGTCTTTATCGGCGTGTTAAGCGGAACACTAGCTTTCAGGACCAAGTCGGGCACCACGTGGTATGTCAGCACTTTCGTAAGCAACTGTGTGTTCGCCAGAAGTTGCTCCTTGGTGACACCCAGTTCAGTCAACAGCGATGCGAATGCCGCATTGGTCGGTGCGAAGACGGTGTAAGGCCCAGGCGCATTGAGCGTGTCAACCAATCCTGCGGCTGTCACTGCCTCCACCAGAATGCTGAAGTCGGGGTTGGCAATGGCGGTTTGCACGATTGTCTTGTCGGCAGGCAAAAGCACCTTGTCGATGACATGGATGACGCCATTGGATGCGGCAATGTCCGCTTGAATGATATTGCTCGTTCGGTTGCGCCCATCTGTGACGACAAGTCTGGTACCGATCTTGTCGATCTTGAAAAATCCACCCCCAACCGGATTGATGGGCTTACCGAGGGGAATCGCACCGCTTTGGACTTGCCCGGACACAACGTGATATTTAAGTACGGCTGTCAACAGCGACTTGTTTGTCAGTAGTTGGTCCTTGGTCACGCCAAGTTCACCAAGCAACACCGAAAAAGCATCGTTTGTGGGAGCAAACACGGTAATTGGCCCAGATGCGGTCAAGGTATCAGTCAGGCCCGCTGCCTGAACGGCTTCGGCGAAAATACTGAAACGGCTGTCGTTTTTGGCCACCTGCACGACGTTCTCGGGGGGATCGTCGCCGCCACCGCATCCCACGGTAATGGCAAGCAACATAGCACTACATAATCCTGTAATCCACCGTAGCATGATCATTCTCCAAGCTGTACCAACCAATAAGCGCTCCAATAGGTTTTAGTTTTTTATGCGGCCATAGACTGCCTCCTTCAACTCGCTAAGTGAAAAACCCGTCGTTTTTCTCTAAAGTTGCAGACCAAGTTATTGGGGCGCTGCTTCCTCGCGGCTGGTTCGAGCGCGAAGATTGCGTAATCAGCAGCGAGTGTCGGAGGTAGCTACTGCGACAAGGCGAGGATCACGGGCGCCTTGTCCACGGCAATCGCTGCAGAGGCAAACCGCGGCAGCGCAACCGCTGGGCTCTATCGGCTAGGTCGCAAGACAACGTGTATGCCATGCCAAAGGTTCCGATCAGGGCGCCGGGTCCTGACGCTCCTGTGTCACCCACACGAGCGCCGAGGTATCGACACCTAGAGCCCGCGCCCGCGCCACGATGGCATCGCGCCGCGCCGCAGGGAGATCCTTGTCTCGTGCCAGGATCCACGCGTAGCTGGTATCGGATCCAACTACCAATGCCCAGCGGTAGTCCGGATCGAGCGCAACCACATGGTAGCCAGCGTAAAACGGCCCAAAAAAGGACACCTTCAGCGAGCCGTTGGTCGGTGCTCCGGTAAATAGAGCCTTGCCCACGGCTTCCTTCCATTGGCCGGTTGCGTGCGCGTAGCCACGATTAACCACGCGCACGCTGCCGTCAGCTTGCGCGGTGTAGGTGGCCGATACATTGGTCAGTCCACGCTCGAAGGCGTGGTCGAGGCGAGCCAGTTCGTACCAGCGGCCTTCATACCGGTGTATCTCGAAAGGCGTCACGGCCGCCAAGCCGGCCGGCGGGCGGGTACTGGAGCAACCGCCCGCAAGGAAAGCAGTGCCTGCCAGCATCAGTATCAGCACGCCCCGTCGTTGGCGGCGCCGAAGGCCGAGCAAGACCTTGTGACGCACGGGTGACTTGGTAAGCACGCGAAATCCTCCGGGAATCTAGTGGGAGTGTCTTGGGCAACCGCAGCGGACGACCGGCATGAAATGCATCAGTCGCAGTCGGGGAGCGCCAAAATACTATGTCGGAAATAAGACTACTGCATGGTAACTAAATTTACAAATGGGTATTTAGATGGCGCCGAGGGTCGAACCTACCCTCTGGCTAGGCGAGGATGGGATGCGCGAACGAATCTGTTGCAGCAGACATTCAGGATCTGGACCGCGCCTCGCCAAACGGCGATGGATGTCCCCAGCTACCCGGCAAACTGAAAGGAGATCGAGGGGATCCCGGCTGTTGCGGCAGGACGAACTGCCCGTCGCCACCGTGGGCGAGTGATGCGGCTACGCTCCGCAGGCCGCGTTTGGCCGCGCGCCTACCGGCGCGTGCATCGCGCGGCGCAGCGAGACCCCTGATGCCCCATAGGTTGACGGCGTGTCCGCTCAGGGCTTGCCCAGACACTCGATCGTCAACGCCATCAGTGCACGCAAGCGCGCCAGCCGCCGCAGGTCGCGGTGGCAACCAAGCCAGACGTCGCGGCCCGGCGGCGCTTCACCCAGGTCGATACGCCGCAATCCCGGCGTGACGTCACCAAGGGGACACGGCAGCACCGCAAAGCCGCCACGTTCGGCGCACATGCGTGCCTGCACGCTCCGGTTGTTACTGCGGAACGCCGTGTTCGCCCTGGGCAGGATCCGCGTGGTCCACGCCACGTCAGGCAGTGTGCCGAAGGCGCTATCCATGCTGATGAGCACAATGCCATCACCATCCCCCGCACGCGGCGCCTCAAGATCGATGTGCCCGTACAGTGCATAGTCCATGTGCATCAGCTTGTGCTGGATGACATCAGGCTCCTCGAACGGCGTGATGCGAAACGCCAGGTCGGCCTCGCGGCGTGCCAGGCTGTACTGGCGGGAATCCGTCACCAGTTCCAGCGACACGCGTGGGTGCTGCGCCAGGAAGCGCGCAAAAACCGGTGTCAGCACATGAATGCCGAACCAGTCCGACGACGTCACGCGCAGCAGGCCGGTCAGTGCATTGTCCGTTCCGGCGAGTTCGCGCGTCAGGCCGAGTGCCTCTTCCTCCATTCGCTCTGCATAGGCAAGTACGGCAGTGCCCTCCTCGGTCAGCATGAATCCGTTGCGGGTCCGATGGAACAACATGTGGCCGACCGTCGCCTCCAGCGCGCGCATGCGCCGACCCATCGTTGGCTGGCTCAGGCCGAGCTTCCTAGCCGCAGCGCCGAGGGTACCCGCACGTGCGATGGCCAGGAAGATACGCAGGTCGCTCCAATCCGGACTGTTGTCATTCATTTTTGACTGCCAACTATTCAACATTGTTAATTTACATGCAAATTCGCATGAACGATGATGTCATCGTCACGCCCATCCCATGTCCCGGGCGAGAAAGGAGATCAAGATGTCCATGCAGGCACTGGTGCTGAAGCACCACAACGGCCCCCTCGAACTCACTACCGTTCCGCGTCCCGAACCCGCCGCCGGCCAGGTGCTGGTGCGCATTGCGGCAAGCGGGCTGAATCCGCTCGACACCAAGATCCGCGCGGGCAGCGCGGCGCATGCGAAGCACCCGTTGCCGCTGGTGCTGGGCATCGACATGGCAGGCACGGTCGAGGCCGTTGGCGAGGGCGTCACTGCTTTCCGGACAGGAGACGAGGTGTACGGCATGACCGGTGGCGTGGGCGGCATCCAGGGATCGCTGGCCCAGTACGCGGCTGTCGACGCGGACCTGCTGGCACGCAAGCCGGCCAACCTGTCGATGCGCGAGGCAGCGGCGCTGCCGCTCGCCTTCATCACCGCCTATGCTGGCATCGTGGACCGCGCGCACCTGCAAGCCGGGAAGACCGTGCTCGTACAGGGTGGTGCCGGTGGTGTGGGTCACGTGGCCGTACAACTGGCGCGTGCGCAGGGCGCGCACGTGTTCGCTACCGCAAGCGCAAAAGACCGGGACCTGGCGGAGTCGCTCGGCGCCACGCCGATCGACTACCTCACCCAGTCAGCCGAGGACTATGTCAAGGCTCATACGCGGGGTGAAGGCTTCGATCTGGTGGTCGATACGGTCGGCGGCGCAACGCTCGATGCGTCATTCGCGGCAGTGAAGCACTTCGGCCACGTGGTCAGCGCGCTCGGCTGGGGCACGCATGCGCTGGCGCCGCTGTCGTTCCGCGAGGCAACCTACTCAGGCGTATTCACGCTTTACCCCTTGCTGACCGGCAAGCTGCGCGCGCACCACGGCGAGATGCTGCGCGAAGCCGCTCGGCTGGCCGAGGCCGGCAAACTGAGACCGGTGGTTGATCCGCGCCGCTTCGATCTGGGCTCGGCGGAAGCCGCCTACGAGCTGGTCACTGGCGGTACGGCGCGAATCAAGGTCGTCATCGACATCGTCTGACGCAGGCACCGGCGGCCCGTCACGCGTCATCTGCCCGCGGTACCGGATAGCCGCGGCGGATGACATGGCATCACAGACGAGACACCCCAGGAGACAGTCCTTTGGTCGATCATGCCGTGAACGGGGGAATCACGCATTTCGTCCATCAAGCGGTGCATCGATTCCTCAGCCTGAGCAGTGGAATCCCACAACAGCGAGTCAACAATAGTTCCGTCGTCCTGAACCGCAATCCTGCGTAATCTGAAGCCGGGTTGCCTTTTCAGCCATATGTCAATATCGGCATTGGCAGCGATGAATTCCTCAATTGAATGCCCTTTCATCAGCCTGAACGTCGTGATTTCGATTGCCGCCATTATTTCAACCCTCTCTTCGCTTGCTGGGCACGGTCTTTTATCACTGCTGTCTTGTTGGGCGAACAATCACTTCGTTAACATCTACATCCTCCGGTTGGCTGATCGCGAAGCCAATGGCTTTTGCGACTGCACTCGGCGGAATCGATGCCTGCTCCACCATGCTCTGCGCCGCCAGGCGCGCCTCTTGCGCAGAAATTCCGTCGAACAGTTCAGTACGGGTGAGCCCTGGACTAACAACGGTCACGCGCAGTTCCTTGCTCTCTTGCCGCAAGCCTTCTGAAAGCGCTCGAACGGCAAACTTCGTCGCACAATAGATGGCAGCAGTCGGGTCGACACGATGCGCTGAAACCGAGGCCACATTGATGATATGGCCAGATCGCTGCTCACGCATAAGTGGAAGCACGGCCGCGATACCGTGCAGCACGCCGCGCAGGTTGACGTCGATCATCCGGTTCCATTCTTCGATACAAAGGTCTTCTACAAACGACAGAGGCATCACACCGGCGTTGTTGATCAGCACATCGATCCCGCCAAACGCTTGACACGCCGCTTCAACGAATGCGCGCATGCTATCGAGACTTGTCACGTCTAGCGTCCGCGCAAGTGCCCGGCCCCCAGCCGCCTCAATATCACGGGCGATTGCCTCGACACGATCCGTGCGCCTTGCGCCAAGCACGACCTGATGGTTCTGAAATGCGAGATGGCGCGCGGTTGCCTCTCCGATGCCGCTGCTGGCACCCGTGATCAGGACGACCTTGCGATCCGGTGGTAATGAAGAAAGGGACATAATAAGACTCCATTTTTTTTTAAACAGATGAGCGAACCCGCTGGTCAGCAAGTGTGGTGCCTGGCGGAGATCTTGAGTTAGACCAATGGTCCGGGTTTCATGCACGATTCTGCAAACGGACTTGAACGCATGATCTGCGTGACGGACAATCGTGGCTGCTGGTGACTACATAGCCTCGCGTTACACCGGGGAGGAACGTGCTGAAGGCAACTGACTACTATCGGGAGATGAGCTCCATCATTGCCCGATTTACGCGCACCGATGGCGAGTCCCGCACCGCTATCGGCAACCTGTTTCTAAATCGCAGGACGTCTCCGTCGCAGCCCATGCACACGACTCAATGGCCTTGCTTTGCCTTGGTCACGCAAGGTGCAAAGAGCCTGACACTCGGCGATCATGTCTTTGACTACGGGGTAGGCGACTGTCTTGTTGTGTCCGTGGATGTTCCTGTGATTTCGCGCGTCACGAAAGCTACGCCAAGATGCCCACATTTGGGACTGGGCATGGCCATTGACGGCGTCCTGCTCAAGGAACTCCTGAAGCGGGTAGACGTTCCGGTTGTAGCGGGCGGCGGGGGCTCGTGCAGCGTTGCTGTCAACAAGGCCTCATCGGAATTGTTGGACGCTATGCTCAGACTGGTACGGCTGCTCGAAAGGCCAGATGAAATTCCGGCGATCGCCCCGCTGATTGAGCAAGAGATCCTCTATCGCCTTCTTCAGGGACCCCACGGGCCATTCTTGCTCCGGATCGCGGCGATCGACAGTCCATGCAACAAGATCGCCAAGGCCGTCGCCTGGCTGCGTCAATACTTCGCGCTCCAACTCCGTGTCGAAGAGCTGGCGACCTACGTTGGCATGAGCGTCTCATCGCTTCATCACCACTTTAGCGCCGTCACTGCCATGACGCCATTGCAGTTCCAGAAGCAACTCAGATTGCATGAGGCACGTCGCCTCATGCTTGTGGAGCGACTGGACGTCGGTAGTGCCGGCTATCGTGTGGGCTATCAAAGTCCGTCGCAATTCAGCCGCGAATACAGACGGCTGTACGGACTGTCGCCGCGGCGCGACCTGGACAGGGCGCGAGCAACAGTCCATGGCGCTGTCGTCGTCTGAAGGCCGCCCCGACCGTCTCCGAGGCAATGCATGCTTCCCAGGGAAAGGTCGGCTCGCAAGATCTTACGATTTGGTAGGGAATAGCCGCGCTACCAGATTCGCGCCTATTTTGTGCTGGCTTTGACGGCGTCGAAGATTACCTCTGCCACGTCAGCAGGACGCGACTGCTGCGGCACATGGCTGGTCGGAAGGCTCGTGACCTTGGCCCCAATCCTCTTCGCCATCGCCTTTTCAAGTTCGGGCTGAATCATGCGATCATTTTCGCTGACGATGTACCAGGATGGCTTGGTAATCCAGGCTGCGGCATGGACTTTCTCGCCAAACGACTTTGCCTGGATCGGACCCTGCGTCGCCGCCATGACCCGGGCTTGCGCGACCGGCACATCCTGCGCAAAGTCGCTCGCAACCGCCGCGGGTGGCAGCGTCAGGTAACCGTCGGTGTCGGCGACCAGCTTTTTGATACCGGGCGGGGTCGGGTAGCCTTTGCCAAGCTCTTCCGTCGACTGGCCGGCGCCGGGCGCGAATGCGGCCACATAGACCAGGGCAGAAACCTTGTCGTTGTTGCCAGCCTCGGTAATGACGGTACCACCCCACGAGTGGCCTACCAGCACCACTTTCCCGTTCTGGTTGTTGATGGCGCGGCGCGTTGTGGCGACATCATCGGCCAGCGAATTCAGTCCGTTCTGGACAGCCTGAACTTTGACTCCCTTGGCCTGCAGCAAGGGAATAACCTTGGCCCAGTCCGAGCCATCGGCAAACGCACCATGTACGATCACGACCGAAACGTCGGAGGCGGCGCTACCGGCGGCAAAGACTGCGCCGCTTGCGGCGAGGCCTAGCGCGCCCAGGGCGAGAGAAATGGCGTTACGATTCAGCATTATTGGTTCTCCGGGTGATTTCACGACATGACTTCCGTGACATCCGCAAGTATCCGGAACCGGGCAATAGCCAGGTATCGGTCAATTGACCGACCCACGCCGCGCATTCCTGGGCGATCCGTGCGTGGGGCGCCGCGTGTTACCGCCCTCTACATATCAAGATGCAAGCCACTGCAATCAATGTTCCGCCCAACGACGCCATCCTAGGGTTGGCTTTCATCGGCGACCTCAGCATGGGCCAGCCGACGGACCACTCCCCAAGGACAGCGAGACTGGCGTCACAGCTGGCCGCGGAGGCGGGGGCGCCGGCAGGGCAATGCCTGGACGCCGTGCATGTTGCCCTCTTGCGTTGGTCCGGATGCACGGCAAATGCCACCGGGTTCGAGAGTCTGCTCGGTGACGATGTGGGCGGTCGCGACGCCATGCTGACGCACAGGTTGCCGGCGTTTGATGTCGAGACCCAGCAGCGCATTGTTCCGTTAGCGCAGATCCATTGCGAGGTATCGGGCGATATTGCGGCCATGCTGGGCATGAACGCGGGTGTGGAAGCAGGGCTGCGGCATATCTTCGAAACCTACGACGGCAACGGTATGCCTGGCCGTATGAAGCATCCAGACCTGCCTGATGTGGTTTATCACGTCGCGCTGGCCAGCGACCTTGAAATTCTCAGCCGTGCAAAAGGTCTGGAGCACGCATTGGCCTATATCACCGCGTGCGGCGATGCCAAGTATCCGGCGAGTCTGGGCAAGCTGTTGCGCAAGCATGCGCGAGACTGGCTCCATGCGCTTGACGCGGACGTGATACTGCCGGACATAGCGGCCGGCGGCGCCAGCGTCACTGAGGCACAAGTGCCGTTGACCGTGGTGGGCGACGTCGTTGACCTGAAACTGCCGTGGATGGCAGGACATTCGCGCCAGGTCGCGGAACTGGCGAAGGCGAGCGCTGCCATGCAGGGTCTCGATGCCGTCTCGCAGGATCGTCTCTATCGCGCGGGCCTGATCCACGGCATTGGCCGGGCCGCCTTGCCCAATCGGTTGTGGAATAAACGCGACAGGCTGCTGGCGTCGGACTGGGAGCGCATTCGGCTGATGCCGTACTGGACCCTGCGTGCCGCCCGACACATCAACGACCTCGCTGCGGAAGCCGAGCTTGCGTCATACGCCTATGAACGGACTGACGGCGGCGGCTATTTTCGCGGCGCCAGCGGCGACGCGCTGTCGCCGGCGCAACGAACACTGGCGGTTTCCACGGCCTGGGTGGCGCTTCGCTCCCGACGGCCGTGGCGCGAAGCCATGTCGTTCGACGATGCCAGTGTCCTCTTGCGCCAGGAAGCAGCGAGGGGCCGCTTTGATGCTGCCGTCGTCGATGCAACACTCTCTGCGGTGCGCGGCGACAAGGCGTGCGTGCCAGCACTCAAGCCGAACATCCATTTATCCGAGCGGGAGACTGACGTGCTGCGCCGAATCTCCCTCGGCGACAGCAACAAGGAAGTTGCGCGCGTCCTGGCGATCAGTCCCAGCACGGTCCGCACCCATGTGGAGAACATCTTCCGCAAACTCGACTGCTCGACCCGTGCTGCGGCGACCCTGAAGGCGTTTACGCTAGGGATGCTCTAGTCACCCCGGCTGGCTTGCCGCTCGCCACGGTGACCCGGCTTCGCGGCAACGTGGTTGCCGCAGAAGTGCCGTATAGAGCAGCCGGTGTCCACATCGGCGGCTATCGTTTAGCCTATGTGAGGGCATCGCCGTGCGAACGCCTGTACACGTCAGGGTCCAGCACTTCCATGTGGCAGCCGGCGCGTGCAGCGCCGTGAATCCGAACTTCTCGTAGAGCCCAGCAGCCGTCGACGTGACCAGAGTGAAACCATGATTCTGCAGCATGCGGCGTGCGAGCTTCCGCAACCGGCCGGACCTAATGGAGACGACAAGCCGGGCTCGGCGAGAAGTTGCTCACGCCGACTTCGCTGTGAGCAGGTCGATCATGCGGTTCGGAAGCGGCGACAGGTAAGCGCGCTAGCGGTGTCCGCGGCGGTGCGTTCCACGCATTCTCCGGAAGTGCCGACGCTGGCCGAATCGCTTCCGCCCGGCTTCGTGCTCGACAACTGGAGTGGGCTGTTCGCGCCGGCGGGCCTGCCTGCCCCGATCGCAAGGTGCCTGTTCGAGGCG
Source organism: Cupriavidus sp. 2KB_3 (assembly GCF_052115685.1). NCBI lineage: Bacteria > Pseudomonadati > Pseudomonadota > Betaproteobacteria > Burkholderiales > Burkholderiaceae > Cupriavidus > Cupriavidus sp. 2KB_3. The sequence goes on along the minus strand of NZ_JBFRHD010000014.1, from coordinate 162,336 downwards.
GTGGCCGCCTTGCAAGCCAGCGGCATCGGGATGAAGGGCGAGGCAGGCTAGCAGTAGCCGTCGCGTGCTGCCCATGCAGGGTCTGTGCAACGGTATGGCGTGGCGGATATGGCGGTGGACGCTCGATTTAACTCCCGGCAGCGGCGAAATCCACATGCTTGTTCACTCTGGGCGCCCACTGGCGTCGTAGCAATAGCATTGTGCTTGCCGCCCCTGTCAGCAGGAAGACAAATATCGCCATCATGGGCAGCTCGTAGCTCTTGCCAACGTGAAGAAGCCAGCCTGAAAGGCTAGCCGAAACACCGCCGGCCAGGCTGGTCGCAACTTGCTGAAGGCCGGTGTTTAGCCCGACTGCCTGTTTTGGAATCAGGGTTAGCTTGCAAAGGGCGAGGTTGTTGGCGGTAACAAGCCCAAGCAATGAGAGCGATACGACGTTCCAGAACAATGCTGCTTCGAGCGAGGCCGCCCGGGCGCCGAGTAGAACAGTGGTGCCACCGAGGAAACCGGCAACGATGAACGTTTTCCGGACGGTAACCGCGTCTTTCCCGCCTGCGATGATTCGGTCGGCCGCCCACCCCGCGACGGCTGCAACGACTGCAATCCCGGCGAAGCTGAAGAACGTATAGAGCCCCGAGCGCGCAAGCGTGAGACCTCGCTGCTCGACTAGGTAGGCAGGCATCCAGGTCATGCAATAGAAGGCGAAATAGCTGTAACAGAAGTTGTTGATCAACCCGCCCCAGACGACTGGACTGGATACGAGGTTCCGCAGAGGCACCGTGGACGCGCGCTGTACCGCAATGGCAAGCTGGTCCTTCGAGGGATAATCGTTCCGGACCATCCGCAACCAAGGCACTAGCCAAATCATGCCAACCAGGCCCGTCACAATGAACATCGTCTGCCAGGAGTAGGAAACGATGATCCAGGCCGCGATTGGTGCGCCGAGCGCGGGGCCCATCTTGCCACCGATCGAGAATATGCCGAGTGCCGTGCCTTTCCGGGTTTCCTCAAAATGGTTGGCCAGGTAGCGGTATGTTGCTGGAATCACGATGGCTTCTGCCATGCCGATGATCAGGCGCATCACGATGAGGGCCGCAAGCGTCGTCACCAGTCCGGTTGCCGCTGCTGCCAGACACCACAACACAAAGCAAATCGCGTAAGGCCATTTCACGCCATAGCGGTCGACCAGCCAGCCCATGGGCATCTGAAAAAGACCATATGTCCAGAACACGGCCGAGTTGAGCCAACCCCGCTCGACGTTAGTCAGCGCAAATTCGCGGACAAAGCGGCTGTCAGCCAGGGCCGACGACAGGCTCGTGCGGTCGACGAATGAGATGAGCAGGCCGAACGCAAGAAGCACGAGAATGCCCCAGCGATTCTCGATTGCCGATTGTTTCAATTGGTTGGTCTCCATTGCCTTGGTGCTTGATGGCACGGCTTGTTCTTGTGGGCGGTTCGTGTTGCTGGAGGCAGGATACCTACTGACCGTCGAGGCGTCCCTGCACAAAGGCCAGATTCCCCAGGACTATTTTATTTCGGCGGGCCGCTGAAATTGGGGCTTCCCCGGAGGGTGGCTCAAGGTCGGCACAGTCAGGGGCAACTCCATGACCTAGGCCGTCGAGTCGTTTCGGGTCTAGAATGATGCCGCAGCGATTCTTGTTTGACAGTCGCTGAGATGGAGACAGCATGACCGAAAATACAAAGTCAAGATACCAAGGCGGATGGGAAGGCAGGACTGGAACCACTGCGAGTGTTCCGAAGGTCCGTCTGTATGTGGAGCGTCCGGAGAACAAGGATAACTGGTTCGTCAATGTCGGCCATGTCACCGAGCGTGGTCGCTGGAAGACCGAGCCGCATGCGCATCCGGCCTACGGACAGGTGATCTTCGTGCGCAGTGGCAAGGGCTTGATGAACCTGGAAGGCTCCAGCGTACCGTTCGAAGGACCTTGTGCCTTGCTGTTGCCAACCGAATGCGTGCATGGCCTGGACTACGAAGTCGATGTCGACCGGTGGGTCGTCACTATCGATGTCACCTACCTGGCCCAGCTCAATGCAAAACTGCAGGCGTTCGTCCAGCTCTGGTCATCGCCGCGCATGATCTCGCTGGCGGATTCTGCCGACGCGCAGATCGAGTTCCATCGGCTGATCCGCAGTCTCGAGCAAGAAATCCAGTCGCAGGCGGTTGGTCATGTCGTCGGCGTGGAAGCGTTGCTGACAACGCTACTGCTGACGCTGGTGCGCGCCACGAGCCTGGATCACATAGGCAGCGACAGTGCTACACGACAAGATGTTCGCTTGGCCGAGCGCTTTCGCGAACTTATCGACCGACACTACCGCGACAACCTCTCGCTGCAGGACTATGCGTCCAAGCTCGCGGTGTCGCTCGTGCAATTGCGAGCGGCCTGTGCGTCGGCCACGGGGCAGAGCCCCACCAAGCTTATCCACGCGCGCATTGTCACGGAAGCCAAGCGCAGCCTGATATTCGGGGACATGTCCGTGGAGCAGATCGCATTCTGGTTAGGATTTGCCGACGCCGCGTATTTCACGCGGTTCTTTCGCAAGGAAGTCGGTCAGACTCCTAGCCAATTTCGGCTAGCGGCGCGTCAGCAGCCTACTTCACAAAGGTCAAGCTGACAGGCGATGGGATTTCAGCGAAGTGCCCGGTGTCGGTCAGCCTGCCAGAAGTCGGATCGATGCTGAACACATTGACCTTCCCGCTGCGCTGGTTGGCTACCAGCATCCACTTTCCCGAGGCGTGTATGGCGAAATGCCACGGGCGCTCGCCGCCCGAGCTGGCGCGCTGCACCAGGGACAATTCGCCCGTATCGGGCTGGACGCGATAGATGAGCAACGTGTTCTCTCCGCGATCGGCCACGTAGACGAAGCGGCCGTCATGGCTCAACACCACTTCCGCACCACTCTTCACACCCTCGAAGGATCGGCTGCTGATCGGTTGCGATTGTAGTTGAGTCAACGAGCCGTGAACGGCGTCCCAGCGCAGCGTCACGATTTCGGCGGTCAACTCGTTCAGCAGGTAAGCGTAACGTCCGTTCGGCGCGAAAGCCATATGGCGCGGCCCACTGCCGGGCGCTGCGATGAATGGCGGCGGGTTCGCCGAGTCGTCTCGCGACATCTCGTGTGTGGCACGGTCGAAGCCGTAGATAAAAACGCGATCGGCTCCGAGATCGGACACCAGCGCATAGCGGCCGGAAGGATCAATCACGATCCCGTGTGCATGGGCACTCGTCTGTCGCCGATGTGGCCCCGAGCCAGTTTCCCTGATCGTCGAGGCACGTGCACCGAGGCTGCCATCTCCATTCACCTCAATGCTGGAGGTCGATCCACCGCCGAAATTGGCCGCCAGCAGCGTCATCGACGGGACATCAAGCGACAGATATGTGGTACCACTGCCACCGCTGGCTACCTCGTTCAGTCGCGTGAGCCCACCCGTCGCGCGATCCACCGAAAACGCGGTCACACTGCCTTCGCGCGTATTGTCATCGTCGACCGCGTACAACACGGGCAGTGTCGGATGGGCAATGGTCCAGGTCGAGCGCAAGCCTTCGGCGACCGGGCCGATCGCCGCAAGTATTCCAGTGGACGCATTGAAGCGCAACGCGCGGATCTGGCGCTCCTGCATGCCGACATATACGAGTTCGGTATGCGCAGTCTCAGTTGATGAGGCTGCGGCGGCAACGGCTGACGCAACTGGTGGGGAGAGCACAGCCACCATGGCCATCACCGCGCATCGCACCAATGTCTTCCTCCGAAGGGGCTGCGTCATTTTCTTGTTGTGAAGTTCATGAGTGAGCGCGCAAGCGTAGGCGACGGTGTGGACGCTCGTCCTTGCACAAAACGCTGCTTTTCTGGCACTTCCTGTCCGGCCTCGGGAATTCCCTTGCCTGCCGGCAGCGCCGGCATGGGGGTCATTGTGCCTCGTCTGCGCACCCACTCAAAAAAGTCCCAGTGAATCTGTCTTTTGTGTAGGGACGCTGCGCACCCTGCTCAATATTCTTGCTCTCCATCGCCACGACACGTCCGGCGCCACACCGTGATCTGGCCGCCGGGCGCGAGATACCAAAGGAGAAACAGTTGGCAAAGAAAGTCCCGCTCAAGATAGCGATTGCGGAGCACCCGCATACGTCGGCCATTCGCAACGGCTCCATTCCCATTGAAGGCGTGGACGCCGAGTTCATCACGGTACAGCCACAGATCGGTGCCTTCCGCCGCATGGTGCGTGACGTCGAGTTCGATGTATGCGAACTGGCACCCACCACCTACATCATCGCCCGTGCTCATGGCGCGCCGTTTGTGGGCTTGCCAATCTTCGTGGTGCGCCGTTTCCATCATGGCGGGCTACTGGTGCGTCCTGATGCCGACATCCGCCATCCCAAGGATCTCGAAGGCAAGAAGGTGGGGGTGCGAGCCTACTCGGTTACGACGGGCGTCTGGACCCGTCAGGTGCTGATCGACGAGTTCGGCCTGGATGCATCCAGGGTGACCTGGGTGGTCGACGACGAGGAACACGTCACCCAACTCGCGCTGCCGTCGAACGTGGTCCGTGCACCGGCAGGCAGCTCGCTGGCCGACATGATGGCCAAGGCCGAACTGTCGGCCGGATTCGCCGCGGCCGCCGGCATCGGCCGCACCGGCGCGCCGACCGGTGGTTGGAAGGAGGTCGAGGCCGACTATCCGGATCTGTTTCCGAACGCATCCGAACTGGAGTCCGAGTACTACGCCCGCAGCGGTGTCTATCCGATGCACGGCACGATCGTCGTCAAGGATTCGGTCCTGGCGGAGCACCCGTGGATCGCGAAGTCGATCTTCGACGCCTTCGCACAGGCCAAGCAGGAATGGTTGGTCCGGCTGGACGCCGGAGAAGCCACCGCCGCCTCCGACAAGAAGTACATCGAGCTGCGCAAGATCGTCGGCCACGACCCGCTGCCATACGGTCTGGCCGAAAACTTGAAGACGATCGAAGCCCTGGAAGCCACGGCGTTCAAGCAGGGCCTGACCCCGCGCCGCATGGCGATCCACGAACTGTTCGTGGACCCGCTAGCTCGCTAGTGCGCGCAGATTGCCCGTTCTCCTTGTTCCCAGACTCACACGGAAAGACCATGATTATCGATTGCCACGGTCATTTTACGACCGTCCCCGCCTCGTTCCGCGCGTGGCGCGCCAAGCAGGTGGAGTTCGCCAATGACCCCGCCAACGCACCAGCGCGCTCGGCCGCACACGTGTCAGACGACGAGATCCGCGAAGGCGTCGGCAACGGTCAACTGCGCCTGCAGCGCGAGCGCGGCAGCGACTTGACCCTGTTCTCGCCGATCGCAGGCCTGATGAGCCATCACCTCGGCAATGAGCGCACGAGCCTGGAGTGGGCCGAAATCTCGAACGACCTGGTGTATCGGGTCACTGAGATGTATGCGGAAAACTTTGCGCCGGTATGCCAACTCCCTCAGGCGCCCGGCGCCGATCCTGCGAACTGCGTTCCCGAACTGCGACGTTGCGTGGAGCAGCTCGGCTTCGTGGGCTGCAATCTCAATCCGGACCCCTCGGGCGGCTATTGGACGGGCGTGCCCATGACGGATCGCTCCTGGTATCCGTTGTACGAGGCTCTGGTCGACCTCGACGTCCCGGCGATGATCCACGTGGCTGCATCTTGCAACCCGTGCACGCACGGGACGGGCGCTCACTACCTGAACGCCGATACCTCGGTGTTCATGCAACTGCTGCAAGGCGACCTCTTCAAGGACTTCCCGACACTGCGCTTTGTGATCCCGCACGGCGGCGGTGCCGTTCCGTATCACTGGGGTCGCTATCGCGGCATGTCGCTGGAAATGCGCGAGCGCCCGCTGGAAGGGTTGCTCGACAACATCTTCTTTGATTCGTGCGTGTACCACCAGCCCGGTGTGGAACTGCTGACCAAGGTCATCCCGGCAGACAACGTACTGTTCGGCTCCGAGATGATCGGCGCAGTGCGTGGCAAGGACCCGGACACGGGCCAAAACTTCGATGACACGAAGCGCTACCTCGACGCCTGCCCGGCGTTGACCGATGCCGACCGCCACAAGATCTTCGAAGGCAATGCGCGGCGCGTGTACCCCCGACTGGATGCTCGTCTCAAAGCATTCGGCAAGTAAGGACCGGAGACCGTCATGACGGAACAGATTCCGCAGATCATCGATATTCATCCGCACATCATTTCCGACGATGAAACGCGCTATCCGCCGGCACCGTTGTTCGGCAAGCGCTCGGAGTGGTCCAAGGAGCGACCGACCACGGTCCAGACGCTGATCGCGGCCATGAATGCCGCGGGCGTCGCCAAGGCCGCAGTTGTGCACTCGTCCACAACATACGGCTTTGACAACAGCTATGTGGTCGATGGCTGCAAGCAGTACGCGAACCGACTGGTGGCCGTCGGCTCGGTCGATGTGCTGCAGCCGGACGCGCCGCAGCGCATTCGCGAATGGGTGGAGCGCGGTCTGGCCGGACTGCGCCTGTTCACCGGCGGGAGCACCAAGGAGTTTGATCCGAGTGAACTCGACGATCCGCGCACCTTCCCGGCGTGGGAGCTCTGTGGCGAGATGGGTCTGACGATGTGCATCCAAACCGGGCCGATCGGCCTGCCGCAGGTGACCGCGCTGGCGAGGCGCTTTCCGCAGGTGCGCATTCTCCTCGATCACCTGGGCCGCCCGGAGGTGGCGGATGGCCCGCCCTATGCCAAGGCACAGAGCTTGTTCGACCTGGCCCCGCTGGAGAACATCTATCTGAAGCTCACGCCACGAATCTTCGGCGATGTGAAGAAGGAAAAGGCAAGCGCCGAGACCTTCTTCCCACGCGTGGTGGATGAATTCGGTGCCGGCCGGCTGGCGTGGGGCTCGAACTTCCCGACTTCGCCGGGCACGTTGACCGAAATTCTCGCCACGGCGCGCGAGGGCCTGGCCTGCCTGAACGAGGCCGAGCGCGCGTGGGTATTCGGCAAGACCGCACAAAGGCTCTACCCGAGCCTTGCCTGAGGCGTCGGTGTGGCGGGGAAGGGACCGCCATGGACGGATTGAAGCGGTTCGGTCGATCCGTCTGCGGCGGCATGAAGTATCGCAGTGCATTTGAAGAATAAAGCGCAAATGGAGACAACCCTACCCGCAAGGCAGCAGACGGTGGGCCGCTGGGCCATCCTCGCCCTCCTGGCCGTCGGCGTACTGATTTCCTTCGTCGACCGCACCAGCATTTCGTCGGCACTGGCCGATGCAGCCTTCGTCAAGCAATTTTCACTGTCCAGCGTAGATCGTGGCTGGATCAACTCGGCCTTTTTTTGGACCTACGGCCTGTTCCAGGTGCCGATGGGCTGGGTGGCGGACCGCTATGGCGTGAAGTGGCCCTATGCCATCTGCTTTGCCGCGTGGTGTGTGGCCACGGCAATGATGGGCGCGGTTACCGCGCTCACTGGACTGGTCGTGATGCGGCTCATCGTCGGCATGACCGAGGCGATTGTCATTCCCGCCAGCTACCGGTGGATTCGCAACAACTTCGATGAAAGCCAGAATGGCCTGGCCGTGGGACTGCTGGCCATGGGAAACAAGTTCGGCCCGGCCATCGGCGCGCCCGTCGGCGCCTGGCTCATCGTCAACTATTCGTGGCAGTTTATGTTCATCGCCACGGGCGTGGCGGGCCTGATCTGGCTGGCACCGTGGCTGCTGCTGGTGCGCAATGATTTTCCGTCAAAAGCCGAGCTGGCCGTCGCGAACCGCAAAGCCAGTGCCGTTACGCTGGGCAGAATCCTGGTCAGTCCTGTGGTCTGGGGTGGTCTGATCACGAACTTCTGCTACGGGTATTTCACCTTCTACTGCATGAGTTGGATGCCCGCCTACCTTGTGGAGCAGCGCGGCCTTTCGCTCAAGGAATCTGGGCTGTACACCTTCGTCAGCTTTGCAGGCATCGCAATCGTAGCGGCTGTAGCAGGTTGGGCAGCGGACCGCGTCATCGCCCATGGCCACGACGCCATACGCGTTCGCAAGGCATTCATTGTCGCGGGATTCATCGGCGGCTGCACCGTCCTGCTTGGCGCGCAGGCCAGATCGCTCGACATGGCGCTGTTCTGGAATGTGCTGTCGCTCTCCTTGCTGGGGCTGACGACTGCCAACAACCTGGCGCTGTCGCGCCTGACATTGATTCCGAAGCAAGCCATCGGATTGGTCACCGGCGTGCAGCAAGTGGCCACGAGCCTGGCCGGCGGGGTAGCGGCAAGCCTGTCGGGCTGGCTGTTGCATATCACGGGCAGCTATGACCTGCCAATGCTCGTCATCCTGGTCTTCCTCGTGATTGGCGCGCTGGCCACAGCCATCCTGTTTCGCCCGGAATGGGCACCGAAACTGGCGACGACTCCCGACGCGCCGCGCGCTGCCGAGGCATGAACCCTCAACGAATCCAATCAACCTGCTGAACTATTCTTATGGCGAAAATCGTATTTGGGATGGCAGTTCCCCACAGTGGCATGCTGGGGCAACCGCCGGAGGACTGGCTCAGGAACGGCGAGCGCGACCGCGCCAACCCTGAGCTCTGGTTCCGCAACCGCACCTGGACCTATCCCGAACTGGAAGCGCATCGCGAGGCGGCGTTCGAGAAATACCTGACCCTCGACGAGCGCACGGCTCGCGCCGCACGGTGTCGCGTGGCGCTCGATAAGATGGCTGCTGCTTACCGCGAGGCCGACATCGATGTGGCCATCATCCTCGGGAAGGACCAGAAGGAAATATTCACCGACTTCTCGCCTTCGATAGCGATCTACAGCGGCGAGGAAGTACACAACGGCCCGCCGCAGCGCGCGGTGTATGCGCCCGACCACCACGTGGTGCATCAGTGCCATCCAAAGCTTGCCACCTATCTGATCGAGCATTTCCAGCGCGAGAACTTCGACCTGACGGATCTCTTTGCGTGGCCCGACAACGTGTGGATGAAGCCGCTGCCCGCGTATCCGGTGGTGCCGCATTCGTATAGCTTCGTCTACCACCAGATCATGGGCGACAACCCTCCGCCCCATGTGCCCATCGTCATGAACTGCTTCTATCCGCCGACGCAGCCATCGATGTCGCGCTGCATCGAGTTCGGCCAAGTCCTGCGCGATGCCATAACCGCATGGCCCGAAGACGTGCGCGTTGGCATCTTCGCCTCGGGCGGCCTGTCGCATTTCGTCAATGACGAGGAATTTGACCTCCGCATCATGAAGATGCTGGCCGAGTACGACTACGACGGGCTTGCCGCGGTGGACAACCGCTCCTATCAGTCGGGCACGTCCGAGATCAAGCTCTACGTCAGTGTCATGAAGGCTGTCCAGGAAACCGGCGCAGAGATGACGCTGGTGGATTACGTCCCGTGCTGGCGCACGCCCGCCGGTACCGGCGAGGGTATGGGCTTCATGTACTGGAAGGGGCAGGACTGACAAGCGCCCTCCAGCACCCGTTCACCGACATTCCTTAAGAGATACACACCATGAACGATACCCGCCTCAACGGCATCATCCGCGCCTTCGAATCGGGCAAGCCTGCCTACGCAGCCTTCTCCAAGCTTGACAGCCAGACGGCCATCGAGATGAGCGAAGCGCCCTATGACGGTGTCGTCTTCGAGATGGAGCACAACCCGTACGACGTCTCCGCGCTGGGTGACGCGATGCAGTACATGCTGAGCCGGAAGGCCATCGTCGAGCGAGGCACGGTGGCGCCCGGCGTGACGCCGATCGCGCGCATTCCGGCCAATGGCGCCGAGATGAACCAGTCGTTCGCAAAGCAGGTGCTGGACCGCGGCTGCTATGGCGTGATCTGGCCGCACATCTCGACGGTGGATCAGGCCTATAACGCCGTGGCCGCATGCCGCTATGCGCGCCCCAGGCATGCCCCGTTGTACGAGCCCAAGGGCATCCGTGGCGACGGCCCCGCCAACGCCGCGCGCTATTGGGGGTTGAGCATGGCTGACTACTACAGGAAGGCCGACGTGTGGCCGCTGGCGCCCGAGGGCGAGCTCCTTGTCGGCCTGATGTGCGAGAGCACGGAGGCCATCGAGAACCTCGACGACATCCTGGCCAACGTGCCCGGGATCGGCTTCATCCTGATCGGCGAGGGCGACCTGAGCCAGCAACTGGGCTTCGCTCGCCAGTACGACCATCCGGAGGTGGTCGACGCAATGCGCCAGATCGTGGAGACCTGCCACAAGCACAAGGTGGTCGTGGGCAACCCGCACGTCGGGGCCAAGAACCACAAGCGCCTGCTGGAAGAGGGTTACCGCTTGCTGATGTCGGCGCCGCTCAAGAGCTATGGCGTGGTGGGCGCGGCGCGCGAACAGGCGGGCTACTGACCAGGCAGCGTGGCGAGTGTTTCGCCACGCGGATCGATTCGAGTGAAGCGGCTGGGAGAGCGGCTGCGGAAGGAGTGAACATGACCATGGCAGTTTCCGAGGTGCCAACCCTGCGAACGAACCTCGCCGAGTACGCGGTAACCAAAGCGTTGCGCGATGGCCAGGTGTCGTCCGACGTGGTGAAGCTGGATTTCTGCGGTCCGACGCCGGCGCACAGCGGCTTCAAGAGCATGGTGCGCGAGAACGCTTTCGACGCGGGCGAGTTGGCGATCGTTACCTTCTTGCAGGCCAAGGCGTACGGCAAGCCGTACGTACTACTGCCGGCACCGATCTCGGGGCGCTTCCAGCACCACTGCGCCGGCTTCAATATCGACTTCGGTCATCTCGATCCAAAGGATATCGAGGGCAAGAGGGTGGGCGTGCGCACCTACACACAGACCACTGCGCTGTGGATTCGCGGCATTCTGCGCCACGAGTATGGCGTGGATCTCGACAAGGTCATGTGGATGACGCTCAACGACGGCCACCTGGCCGAGTACAGCGATCCGGCCAATTGTCAGCGCCTGCCCAAGGGATCGTCGATCCCCGACATGATGCTCCAGGGCGAGCTGGCTGCGGCGCTGCTGGGGGAAGACATGCCGAAGGATCCGCGCGTGCGTACGCTCGTTCCCAACGCGCAGGAAGCGGCGAAGGACTGGTTTGCGCGCGAAGGTGTGGTGCCCATCAACCATATGTTCGTGGTTCATGAGGACGTCTCGAGGCAGCGGCCGGATATCGTGCGTGAGCTATATCGGATGGTTGTCGAGAGCCGCCGCCAGGCTGACGTGCCGTCCCTGTTCCCGCCTGTCGGACTCGAGGCCAACCGCAAGGGCATCGAGCTGGCGATCGACTGGGCGCTCGATCAGCGCATTATTCCTCGCCGCCTGTCGGTGGACGAATTGTTCGACGACGTGACTGGCAGCCTGGGCTAGTCCGGACGGAGGGAGGCTGTCGGGGAGAGGAATGGAGCTGTAGTGCCAAAAGAAGAGCAGGTCCGCCGCTGTCGATGACGGCGCGCCAACAAATCTGCCTCCAACAATAAAATCGAGGAGACAACAATGAAGAAGAAGTTCGCTGCATGCGCTTGCGGTGCGGCGTTACTGGCCGCGCCGGCATCGGCGCAGGTGGGGCAGCAGCCGCAGAACGTGCCCCAGCCGACGTCGGTCACGCTGTACGGCCTGATTGACTTGGGAGTGGAGTACATCCACGGGACACAGACTGGCCCGAATTCGACCGGCAGTCAGGCGCGCATGGGCTACGGAGGGGCCCCGTCGCGCTGGGGCATCAAGGGCGTCGAGGATCTGGGCGGTGGCCTCAAGGCGCTCTTCACGCTTGAAGGGGGCATCATGGTCGATACCGGTGGCCAGAGCCAGTCGCGCATGTTTGGCCGCCAAGCCTGGGTGGGCTTGCAGGGGGATTGGGGCACGATCAGCTTTGGGCGACAGTACACGATGCGGTACTACGGCATGCTCGATGCCGACATCTTCGCGGCTGCCTCGCAAGGCCTGGGTGTGCTCGATGCGGGCATTCCCAACGCGCGCGCCGACAATTCGATCTCGTATCGCGGTGCATTCGGGCCCATCAGTGGCGGTGTGAACTACAGCCTTGGCCGCGACGCGGCGTCCGCTAACAACCCAGCTGCGACGAACTGCGCGGGCGAAGTGGCCGGCGACGCGAAACAATGCCGCGAGTACTCGGCGTACCTGAAATACAACGGCGGCAGCTGGGGCGTCGTGAGCGCCTATGAGCGGATCTACGGCGGCACCGCGGCAACGTATGGCGGGCTGGCCAATTCGAACCTGACCGACAGCCGCCTGACCGTGAACGGTTATCTGCAACTGGGCGAGACCCAACTGGGGGCCGGGTGGCTCAAGCGGGATAACGAAGGTAGTGCCACGCCCAAGAGCAATTTGTACTGGATCGTTGCGTCGCAGCCTGTGGCCACGGCGTTCACGATCGACGGCATGGTTGCAATGAACAAGTTCGAGGATTCGCCCAATAAGGCGCTGCTCTTTACCTTGCGCGGCAGCTACACATTCTCCAAACGCACGCTCGCGTATCTGTCCGCGTCGATGATAAAGAACGGCGGCACGCTGGCCTCCCCGGTCAGTTCGAATCCACCTGGCACGCCGCCGCTTCCGGGCGGCTCGGAGCAATCCGTCATGGCCGGTATCCGGCACGTGTTCTAAAACAACAGGAGACAACGCTTCATGAATCGCACTCATATTCTTAAGACTTGCGCGATGTTAGTAGCCGTCGTAGGCGCGATTGTGGCCGTCCCGTCGCGGGCCGGTTCTTCCGTCAAAGGCGAACTGCTTTTGAATCGCATCGGGCCGGTCAGTTCCGAACTGTATGTGTCGAATGCCGATGGAACCGGCGAGCACAAGCTCCTGGGTACCAACGGGTTCGACTATCACGCCTCATTCTCGAAGGACGGCCAGTGGGTCGTCTTCACGTCGGAGCGCGACGGCTTGGGCCAGTCCAACATTTATCGTGTCAAGGTAGACGGTACGGGATTGCAGCGGCTGACGGACCATATCGCCGTCGATGACCAGGCCGTGTTTTCTCCGACCGATGCCAACGTGATCGCCTTCGTTTCGTCGCGCAAGGGTGCAGACGGCTGGGCAACGTCCAACATCTGGACACTCAATATCGCAAGCGGGGCGCTGAAGAACGTGACCGGTTCGCTGCCGTTTGATCCGACGAAGCCGCATGGGTATTTCCGGCCGTCGTGGTCGCCGGACGGTCATTGGCTGGCAATGTCCTCCGACGTTGGCACCGACTGGCGCGGCCACGATCTGCCCAATGGCTGGGAACGCACGCAGGAGAGCGCGATCTACGTGATCCGGCCCGACGGGGGCGGTTTTCGAAAAATTTCCGGCAATCCAGGCTACGCCGACGGATCGCCATCGTGGTCACCGGACGGATCGAGCCTGGTGTTCTACGAATCGCCGCAGGAGGCTACCTGGGGTGCCCACCGTCCGGAATTGATCAACACGGTAAGCTCCCAGATCGTCTCGGTAAACGTGTCGACGCTTGCCAGGACGACACTCACCTCGGCGCCGGGCTACAAGGTATTCCCTCAGTATGTGGGCAGCGGGGTTGTCTATCACGTCAAGGGCGGCGCCACCGAAGGGCTCTACAGCACGAATGGCGCATTCCGCTCCACCGCAGGCACAGGTCTGCGCTCGCCGAACTATTCGGCTGACGGTGCACGCATGATCTACGAGAGGGTGACATTCCAGCCGGCGCGCACGAATGGCACCAACCTGTACAGCTTCGACAGGCAATGGAGCTACAAGTACACGGACGTATTCCCGCAGTTGTCGCGCGATCGCCAGAAGCTGGTCTACACCGAAAAGGCGGTCAATGGTTCCATCGCAACCATCAACCCCGATTTCACTGGCTACGCGCGCATCTACGATCCTGCGACAAGCGGTGTGGACCCGTCTCTGATCGCCAAGGGCCTGGCCGGTGCCTTCCAGCCGACCTGGTCGCCCGACCGCAAATGGGTGGCGTTTGGCGTCGGCCAGTGGTTCCTGACCCGCGCCGCGGGCCCGGGCCGAATCGCGCGCATTCGGGCCGACGGCAGCATGAACGGCATGCCGGAGTTCCTGACCGATGGCAGTATCAACTCCGGCTTCCCAAGCTATTCACCAGACGGTGCGAAGATCGTCTACCGTGTCTGGAGCCCGTCCGAGGTGGGGCTGCGGGTCATCGACGTGAATACCCGCACCATCACCACGCTGACCACCGAACCCGACAATACGCCGGGTTGGTCGCCCGATGGCAGCAAGATCGTATTCACGCGCAAGCTGGTCGATCCGACGAATCCGAATAAATTCAACTACGACGTCTTCACCATCAAGCCGGACGGTAGCGAGCTGAAGCGCCTGACCACGCACGGAGCAAACGACGGTCACGCGGTATGGACATGGGACAACCGGATCCTGTACAGCTCGGGGGTGTATGGCTACCGCGACGAAGTGGCGCTCTACGACTTCACATTCCAGCCTGACGGCCAGAACTGGGTAATGAACGCGGATGGCTCCGACAAGCGGCCCATTACCGACACGATCTGGGAAGAGGCGATGCCCCTTTACGTGCCGATCCGATAAGTCCTGTTGATGTAGCGATGTGCTTTTGGAGCCGTGCTTCGCACGGCTTTTTTTACGTTGCGCAAGGCGCGGCGTCTCGAACGGCCGAATCCACGTTCATGCTGGCTCGGGCGTCGATGCCATCGCCCGCGCGGCGGCACCGGCGCTCGGCAAGACGCTCGGTCAGCCCGTGGTGATCGAGAACCTGCCCGGCGCGGGCGGCATCACGGGCGCCGCGGCGGTGGTCAAGGCCGCGCCGGACGGCAGCACGCTCGGGCGGGTGTCCAACAACCACGTGATTAATCCGAGCGTGTTCAAGTCGATGCCGTTCGACGCCATCAAGGACGTGACGCCGATCAGCGTGATAGGGGCCACGCCGCTGGTGCTGGTGGTCAATCCCAAGATGCCCGTGAAGTCCGTCAAGGAACTCGTGGCGCTGCTCAAGGCCAGGCCGGATGCCTACAACTACGGCTCGTCCGGCAACGGCACCATCCTCCACCTGGCCGTGGAGATGTTCCTCGACGACGCGGGCGTGCGGGCGCGCCATGTGCCCTACAAGGGCACCGGGCCGCTGGTCACCGACCTGATCGCCGGGCAGGTGGAGATGACCGTGATCTCGCTGCCGTCGATCCAGCCGCACCTGAAGAGCGGCATGCTGCGCGCGATTGGGCTCTGCGGCGCCACCCGCACTCCAGCGGCGCCGGACCTGGCCACGATCGCCGAACAGGGCCTCCCCGGCTACAACGTGGAGGGCTGGTTCGCGCTGGTCGGCCCGGCCAACCTGCCGCCGGCCGAAGTGCGCCGCCTGCACGACGCGTTTGCCAAGGCCTTCACGACCCCGGAAGTGGTGGAAGCGCTCAGGAAGCAGGGCACCGTGGTGCAGCCCGGCACGCCCGAGTCCGCCGCGAGCTACTTCCGCAGCGAGGCCGCCCGCTACGCGGCGCTGGTCCGCAAGGCCAACGTCACCGTCGAATGAGGGCCGGCGGGTCTTTTTCATCCCCTCCATATAAGAAGACAGTCATGGCCCTCTACCAGATCGGCGCGCTCGCGCCCACGATTGACGAATCCGCCTACGTAGCGAATGCCGCCACGGTTCTGCCCTTCAACGCTGACGACTACGCGCGCCGGGCTGCGCATTGCAAGACCGCGCTGGAGCGGCTGAGCTAGTCCGGCCTGAAGCGGAGCCCGCACCACAACACCAAAACAAATCCAACGGAGGAGAGATGAAATCACGACAGCTCGTCGGGCTGGCGGCGGGCGCGGCTTGCCTGCTTTCGGGCACCGCCCATGCGCAAACGGCGTCCACGACCGTGACGCTTTACGGATTGGTCGATACCGGTATTGAATACCTGAGCCATGCGGGGCCGGGCGGCTCGGGCGGGGTGGCGCGGCTGTCGCCGGGCAACGTCACGGGCTCGCGCTGGGGCCTGCGCGGCAAGGAAGACCTCGGCGGCGGGCTGAACGCGGTGTTCGTGCTCGAGAGCGGGGTAAACAGCGACACCGGCTCGTCAGGGCAGGGCGGGCGGCTGTTCGGCCGGCAGGCCTTTGTCGGTCTGGGCGGCAACTGGGGTACGGTCACGCTGGGCCGGCAGATCAATACGCTCTACGACCTGTTCGTGCCGTTCGATCCGGTCCGCTATACCAGCTATGGCCTGCTGTCACAGGATGCGCAGTTCGCCAATCGGGCCGATAACGCGGTCAAGTACACCGGCAACTTCGGCAATCTGACGATCACGGGGCTCTACAGCGCCGGCTACGACGCCAATATCGCCAACGGTGCCGAGGTGCCCGGGGCGCCGCGCATCGGCCAGGAACTCAGCGCCGGCACGAGCTACACTATCGGCAAGCTCGGCATGGTGCTGGCCTACGACCAGCGCCGTGGCGCGGCTGTCGCCACCCAGGCCAATGTCGAGCGCCGCTATGCCACTGGCCTGCTCTGGTCGTCGGGGCCGTTCACGGCGGTGGTTGGGTATCGCTTCCTGCAAGGCACCATCGCGGCGCCGTCCCTGCGCGCCCACCTGTACTCGTTGGGCGGCTCCTACAACATTACCCCAGCCTGGGTGTTCCGGGCCGGCGTCTATCGCACCGATCGCCGCGATTCCCCGGACGACGCGATGAGCTACGCGATTTCCACGCTATACAGCCTGTCCAAGCGGACAGACCTGTATCTCAATGCTTCCTATATGAATAACAAGGGGGCGTCGGCGCTGAGCGTGGTGAATGGCGGCACCGGGTATGCGGGGGTCGACCAGACCGGAGTGGTGATGGGGGTGAAGCACATCTTCTGATGTGGCCTATCACCATGCGTCAGTTCGGCACGCTTTCGTCCGTGCGTAGCGTCAGCACCCGAACGCCGTTTCGCGTTACGGCGACCGTGTGCTCGAACTGTGCGGAAAGCTTTCCGTCACGCGTCACCACAGTCCAACCGTCGTCTTCGGTATGAACCGCATGCCGTCCCTGATTGATCATCGGCTCGATGGTGAACACCATGCCTTCTCTCAGCACCAGACCCGTGTTCGGCTTTCCCCAATGCAGAACCTCTGGGGGCTCGTGCATTTCTCGGCCAATGCCGTGCCCGCAGTATTCCCGTACGACTGAGTAGCCATTGCGGCGAGCATGTCGCTCGATGGCATGCCCCACATAACCTAACCTCGCGCCCGGGCGAACGGCTTTGATTCCCTTCCACATCGCTTCATACGTTACCCGCACGAGTTGTTGGGCAAGCGGAGAGACTTCGCCGATCAGATACGTCTTGCTGGAATCCGCGATGTAGCCATTGTTCTCCAGCGTGATATCGAAATTCACGATGTCGCCGTCCTGGAGGATCTCCGTGGGGGACGGAACGCCGTGGCAAACGACGTTGTTACGGGAGGAATTGAGGGCGTAGGCGTACCCATACTGCCCTTTGCTGGCTGGGCGCGCGTGAAGTTCGTCGACAATGAAGTTGTCCACCAGATCGTTGACCTGCATGGTGGACATTCCGACCAGATTCAGGCGATCCAAGTGAGAAAAAACGTCGGCCAATAACCTGCCCGATTCGGCCATCAGGGCAATTTCCCCAGGTTGCTTGGTCACGAAGCAACCCTCAAGCTCTGCGCAACAACACCTGCATCCCGCAGTTCGCGAGCGACAATCTCATTGAAGCTTTGCGTGGGATTCAATTCGCACAGCATGCCAATCTTCATCCAGAACGCTGCCTGAGCGTTGATAGACCGGCATGACACGCCGCTTGCCTTGCGCAACTGGTCATGCAACTCGCCATCGATGTTTACGATGCCCATAGTGCTATCCGTATATGAAACATATACGAATCATATAGGCAATCGCGCCAGCTGTGCAAGCGCTGACATCGCTCCACTCCTGGTCAGCCAGCAACAGCGCGCTCATATGGGCAGCAGGGGGGACCTACGAGGTATCACTGTGTACGCCCGTTAGACGTCGTTCCCGCACTTCACCATCTTGGGATGGCGGTGCCAATCAGAGTGCCCCAGAGACGACTTCGGTGGTACGCGCCCGGCTTGGGGGCGCTCGCGAATACTTGATGTGGATCAGGCCACGGCCCAACTGCCCCTCTATATTGGCTTGGCAACCGTAGCACTCGCTATCCCTCGGGATTCACACCTTTCTCATAGACTGGAAGCACGCACATGAAAAAGATCGCTGGCATCATTTTCCTAACCGCGGCCCTCTCGACGATGGCGTGGGCTCAGCAGGGCAGTCCTGGAACTAGCTCGACGAATGATCATCTGGTTCAGATGCGCTTGGAAATTCAAGCCGCACGAAAGGAATATGATCGAAAAGTCAAGGACGCTAAGGGCGTGTTTAATGAAGCGAAGAAGGCAGCTGCGCAGGAGCGCGACACCGCGATTTCGGCAGCTCGCGCTAAAGGTGGCCAAAGCTAGTCGAAATGGCCAGGAGGGCGGTGCTGACAGACGCATCACGGGTGGCACCGGCCTCGCTTCGACCGGCCTCGCGCAAGGCGTTGGCCCCTCGGTTCTTAGCCGAGTAGGTTGGATCCCTCCAACGGTGGTCGCCAAGTGGTGCATGAAAATAACGACTTCAACGTATCGTTTTATATCGTCCATCCCCTGCTTGCCACGACATACACTACCTCACAGCCAAGTACGCATGACGCGATAGCGCGCCGAACCACTCTCGTAATCTCTCACGCAACACCGCGACTTGGCGTGATCTACGGGTTGGCGTTGCGATGGGATGACATAGATAAGCTAATGAAACCCCTCCTTATGGTCTGTGCCGGCATGATGGCGCTCTCATGTTCCGTCGTGGCAGTGGCAGGCCCGGATTTCTACATCATCGAAAAAGCCCGTGCGGCCAAGCATGCCGGGCAGCAGCAGGCGAAAGCGAGCGAATCGACCGCCGGTAAAGCGCCTGGGCGCATTGCTAATTCGGTAACGCCGCGAGACGTGGTGTACAAGCACGGTGGGTGATCTGGCCCAGCGGGATTGAACCCAGCGAGCGCCAGGACACGCGTGTTCACCATCGGTAGCCTATTCGGACTTGGACGGCATGCCGGATGCATGATGGTGCATGTCCGAATGGGGGCCTGCCATGGCGTCGTGGCCATGGTCAGACAACTGGGCGTCAAACCACTGATGCAAGGCGGCAACCAGCCGGGGTTGTTGGGTCCGGTAGGAAATCTCTCCACCGTTCGGCAGGTCGCGGTAGTCGATCTTCAACTCCCCGGGCTTGGCTGCACGAAGCGCCTCCAGGCCGGGCATGTTCTTGCCGTGAATATGCTCTGGTCCGGCGAAATCTCCCTTGCTGAACTGCTGTGCAATGACAGCCAGATGTTGGCGAATCAGCGCCACCTGTTTAGGGTCCGTCTGTTTCGTCACGACCCGCTGGACACCGCCGTCCGCAGTCTTGGTAAAGATGTGCGTGGTGGCTGCAAGGGAGAACGGCATCACGTCGCTCCCGCGTTGAGCCACGTCTGCTCGGCTAGCCGACACCTCGGCAAAGGCGGGTGACGATAGGACGCTTGCGCCGCATAGCGCCCCGAAAAGCAGTGCAGTTGAGTAGCGTGCCATGGAAGCCTCCAATCATGAATTCGCCTGCAGTCTAACGCGTGCCGCTAGCCACGGATCGTTGCCGCGTATGGCGCGACGACCTTAACCGGTTTCGAGGGATATTCCTGCGCGGCGATGCAAAGCGGCGCGAGCGCAAGCAAAGCGCTGCCCACCACGCCGGCCAGCGCCGTGCGCGTCTTGTCATACATGGTTGTCTCCTTGTCGTTTTGGTGTACTGCGAATACTGCGAGAAGCGTTGCTGCATCCAGCTTAGGACCTGGCCGCCGTCGACCGGTATGACGGCTCCGGTCATGTACCGGCCCGCGTCGGACGCCAGCAGCAGCATGGCGCCGTCGAGATCGGACGGCTTGCCGAACCGTCGCATGGGAATCCGCTTCAGGATGCCTTGCTCGATGCCGGCGAATTCGGCGTGCATGTCTGTCTCGATATTGCCCGGGGCAATCGCGTTGACGCGGACCCCCTTGCCGGCCAGTTCCAGCGCCATGATCTGCGTGAGGTGAATGAGCGCGGCCTTGGACGCGCCGTAGCTCGACATCTGGCCACCGGCACGCAGCCCTGATGACGACGCGATATTGACGATGCTTCCCTCGCCGCGCTGCACCATGCGGCGCGCCGCTTCCTGGGCCATCAGGTAGGCGCCCTTCACGCCACAGCTGCGCCGGTGCCCGCGAGCATGCGCGCTGTATGGAGCCCAATGCCGCTGGAAGCACCGGAGATGAAGGCGGCTCGGCCTTGAAGATCGAACAGGGATGCCTGAGCGTTCATGGAGACGATTTCCTGGCCGTCGCCCCTGATATTCCGGAAATCGGACCACGCCGGCGAAGGTGAGGAGAGTCTAGGGCGCACCGTACCGCACGCCAACGGCGCGTTCCGCGGTGCGGTTTTGCGTTGTGGTTCGCGCCGTCAGCGGGGGTGGCGGAAACCCAGGGGGAATGTCATGAATTGACGGTATATACGACATATGAGACACGCTCAACGCCAGTATGATCGAAGCTCCCAATCGCATTTCCAAGAGACATTCCATCTATCGCCGACTACGGGTGCGTGCACTTGGCATGTCGGTGCAGCACGCGTTCGCACTAACAAGGAGATTTAAGGAATGAAGGTATTCGTAAGGTTTGGCGCGGCTGTTGAGAATCCACGTATATTTTCTGGGCGGCTACTTATATCCATATTGATTGGCGCAACCCTTCTGCTTGGCTCTGGAGTATCTTTTGCCGACTCTGTGAATCAACCCATGGCAGGCAAGGATGCCACGCCAAACGACTATTTCCACACCGGGGCAGGCGCGCGATATTTGCGTCGTGCAGAAATGGATATCGTCGTGAAACCTCTGCGCGGGAATATCACTGTGTTGATGGGATCCGGCGGCAACATCACGGTTCTGTCGGGCAAGGAAGGAAAATTCCTGGTCGATGCGGGGGTTAGCAAATCACAGGAAAAGCTGCGAACTGCGCTCGACAAAATCGGGCCAGCGCGCCTCAAATATGTCGTGAACACGCATTGGCATTGGGACCATACCGATGGCAATGCCTGGATGCATGAGGCTGGCGCCACTATCGTAGCGCACCGGAACACCTTCAAGCATTTGACTGAGACGACGCATGTTGACGCATGGAACTGGACGTTCGATCCGGTGCCGGCAGATGCCCGTCCAACGCTCCTGGTTGATAACGAAAAAGCATTTTCTTTCGCGGGCTCCAAGATCGAAGTGAAAAATCTAGGGGATGGCCACACGGATGGCGACCTGTGGGTGTACTTCAAGCGTGCCGATGTGCTGGCGTTGGGGGACACATTCTGGAATGGCATTTATCCGTATATCGATAATGAGGACGGTGGCAGCATTAATGGCGCCATCGATTGGGCTAACAAAGCCGTCGCGCGCACGACCGACCACACGATCGTTGTCCCTGGTCATGGCCCGGTCGGCACGCGAGCGCAACTGATCGAATTTCGCGACATGCTGGTCACTGTGCGCAACAACGTTGCAGCGCTGAAGCAGCAAGGAAAGTCGCTCGACGAAATCATTGCCGCAAAGCCGACGGCGGTCTTCGATGCCAAATGGGGGAATTTCGTATTCAACGGAGCTCAGTTCACGAAGATGGTGTACGCAGGTCTGTGAGTCGATGGATTCGACGCATGTGCCGTCGCGCCCCGCCTTGAGCGCTGCGGTGGCTGTGTAGCGGAGCGAAGACGAGCCATTGAGCCGCCCACAGGGCGGCTTTTTTGCTTCTTACGGCGCCGTCAACAAGGGCAGGAGGTCGCAAATAGTGGACAAACGCAACGATATAAAATACTATGTCCACAAATATCGAAGCAGTTCTAATAAAGGAGACATGATGTTGCGCCTGATGATGTGCTCGCTATGGACGGCAGTCCTGCTGATGGTTGCCCCTGCGCAGGCGGCTTACCCGGATCGGCCGATTGTTCTCGTGGTGCCGTTCGCGGCCGGTGGTCCGGCTGACGTGATGGCGCGCACGCTTGCCAAGTCCATGGGCACGCGGCTCGGGCAGCCGATCGTCGTGGAAAACCGGCCTGGCGCAGGCGGGCTCGTGGGCATCTCGGCCGTGACGCGTGCCACGGCGGATGGCTATACGCTGGGCATGGCCGGCACGGGCGCTATGGTCTACGCACCCTTCATTTCTCCCAAGATGCCGTTTGACCCGCTCAAGGACGTGGCTTACCTGAGCACGATGGTATCCACCCCCAACCTGCTGGTCGTCAATGCCAGCTCGCCATTCAGATCGGTCGCCGATCTGCAGGCGGCGGCCAAGCGCGAGCCCGAGAAGTTCACGGTTGCGTCTGCTGGTGTGGGTAGCAGCACGCACGTAGTTGGCGCGCTATTCCAGCGCGAAGCGGGCATTCGCCTGCGCCACGTGCCTTACAAGGGCGGCGCGCCCGCCGTGCAGGACCTGATGGGTGGACAGGTGGACATGTTCATTGCCGAGGTCCCGGCGGTTGCGCACCTGATCAAGGGCGGCAAGCTCCGTGCGCTGATGGTGACGGACACCAAACGGCTCGCGGCGCTTCCGGATGTGCCCACGGCGGCCGAGGTCGGCCTGCCGAAAGTCCTTGCCGCAGGGGCGTACGGCATAGTCGCGCCACGCGGCCTGCCCGACGATGTGGCGCGCAAGATCGTCGATGCCGTTACCGCCGCATTGCGCACCCCCGACCTCATCGAGAAGTTTGCCGAACAGGGCGGCGTCGCCCAGTCCAGTACCCCCGATGCCTACCGCGCGCTGATCAAGGCCGAGCAGGGGCGATGGGCGCCCGTGATCAAGGCTGCAGGCATCACCGCGGAATAACCGCTTTTGCAGAGGAATCAACAGATGAGCTTCAAGACGCGAATCACGGAGTTGCTTGGGATCCGCTACCCCATCATTCAGGCGGGTATGAGCTGGGCGTCGTCGAGCTCACCGCTCGTCGGGGCGGTATCTAAGGCTGGCGGCCTGGGCGTGATCGCGGCGGGCCCGATGCGCCCCGATGATCTGCGCCGCGCGATTCGCGAGGTCCGCGAGATTACCGGTGCGCCGTTCGCGGTCAACGTTGCGCTGTACAACAAACGGGCGGCCGAGCATCTGGAGATCGTGCTTGAGGAACGTGTGCCGATCCTCATCGCGTCGCAAGGCAGTCCGCGCGAACACATCGGCCGCTTCAAGGCCGCCGGGGTGAAATGGCTACACGTGGTGGCGCATCCCGACCATGCGCGGAAGGCGGCGGCCGCCGGCGTCGATGGGCTGGTCGTGGTGGGCGGCGAGGCGGGTGGCCATCCGCCGCCCAGCGGCACGAGCACGCTGGTGCTGGTGCGGTTGATTGCGCGCGCCGTTGACCTGCCGATCGTGGCCGGTGGGGGAGTTGCCGACGGCGCGGGTGTGGCCGCGATGCTTTGCCTGGGCGCCGATGCCGTGCAGATGGGCACACGCTTCCTCCTGACACCCGAGGCCTCGCTGCATGACGCCTACAAGGAGAAGGTGCTGGCAGCCGGAGTGGGGGATACCACGCTCGTAGGCTGGCGTGGCTTGCCGATTCGCGCGGTGCGCAACGCCTTCACCGACGAGTACGAGGCTGCGGAAAGGGCCGGTCAGCCGCGCGAGGCGCTGGAGGCACTGTTTGGCAGCCGGTCGCTGAAGATGGCCGCCATGGATGGCGATGTCGATCAGGGCAAGGTCGAGGCAGGCCAGAGCGCCGCGCTCATCGATGGACTGGAGCCCGCCGCCGTGCTGGTCGAGCGGATTGCGGCAGAGACGCGCGAAGCGATGGCGCGTATGGCAAATCAATGGAAGTAGAGAGGTGGGGACATGAGCGAACTGCAGATTGAGGACGTTGGCCGGGTGCGCGTGCTGCGCATGAATCGCCCGGAAAAGCGCAACGCGCTGAACAATGCACTGACCCGTGGGCTGGTGGAGGCTTTGGCGGCGGCCGAAGCCGATGATGCCGTGCACGTGGTCGTGCTCACGGGCAATGGTTCGGCCTTTTGCGCCGGCGCCGACATTGGTGAGTTCAAGGACCTGACCCCTGACCAGATGTCGCGCGTGGAAGAACGCGCCGAACTGACAATGCAACTGCATCTGAGCGTATCGCGCATGAGCAAGCCCGTGATTGCTGCCATCAACGGATTCGCGATGGGCGGCGGTGCGGGGCTGGCCATTGCCTGCGATCTGGCGCTGGCCGCGCGGTCGGCGCGCATCGGCTATCCGGAGGTGAAGCATGGCATCGTGGCCGCCATCGTGCTGCCAAACCTGACACGGCAGATTGGCCGCAAGGCGGCATTTCACCTGGTGGCCACCGGCGACTCGATCGATGCGGACCGCGCAGTCGAACTGGGCATGGTCAACGCCGTGCATGACGACCACGTACTGATGGATGAGACCATGGCGCTGGCCAGTCGGCTGGCAGAGGTCAGCCGAGCGGCCATGGCCACCACCAAGCAGACGTTCCACCACGTGGTGGACTTGCCGCTGGAGGCCGGCCTGGAGGTCGGCCGCGAAGCCAACAAGCGCATGCGCAGCTTCGTGCGGACCGAGCGGTAGCGCGCCATGAGCAAGCCACTCGAACACATCACGATTCTCGATCTTTCGCGGGTGCTGGCCTGCCCGTTCGCATCGATGATTCTTGCGGAACTCGGTGCCACGGTGATCAAGGTCGAGCAGCCTGGCGCCGGTGACGAGACCCGCACCTTCGAACCGCAAGTGGAGGCCGAGGGCGGTAGCGAAAGCGCCTACTACATGGCGTTCAATCGGAGCAAGCAGTCGATCACGGTCAACCTGCGCAGCGAAGCTGGGCAACAGATCGTGCGGGATCTGGCAGCGAAGGTCGATGTGGTGATCGAGAACTTCCCGGTCGGCACGCTCAAGCGCTATGGACTTGGCCCCGAGACGCTGCGCGAGATCCATCCGAAGCTGGTCTATCTGTCCTGTACCGGGTTCGGACAGACCGGCCCCTACGCCGCGCGCAAGGGCTACGACACCGTGTTCCAGGCGATGGGCGGGCTGATGAGCCTGACCGGCGAGCGCGGCGGCGGGCCGGTGAAGCCCGGCTTGCCGATGGCAGACCTGACGTCCGGCCTGTGGGCCGCCATCGCCGTGCTCTCGGCGCTGCAAGGCCGCAGTGCATCGGGGCAGGGCTGTCATATCGATCTTTCGATGTTCGACGCGCAGGTCAGCCTGCTTACGCTGGCGGCGGCGCGCTGGTTCGCACTGCACGAGGTGCCGCCGCGCATGGGCACGGAGCACCCGGGGCGTGTGCCATCGGCGAGCTTTCAGGCTGCGTGCGGCCGCTGGCTTCATATTACGGCGAGCGACCAGCACTGGGCGCCGCTCTGCCAGGTGCTGAAACTCGAGACCTGGGGAGCCGATCCGGAACTGCAGACGAACGCGGGCCGCGTGCGGCGGCGCGACGAAGTGATGCAGCGGCTGACCGAGGCCATCGCGGCGTGCGAGGGTGCCTCGCTGTGCGAGGCCATGGATAACGCGGGCGTGCCCGCCGGCCCGATCAAGTCGGTGGACGAAGTCCTGTCAGATCCCCACGTGCAGGCGCGTGGCATGGTGGCGGAATTCGACCATCCGGTCATCGGCACGTTCCAGGCACTGCCAGTGCCGCTGCGCTTCGACGGCTGGGACAACCCCGAGGTGCGACGGCCACCATTGCTCGGCGAGCATACGGACGAGGTGCTGCGCGACTGGCTGGGCATGGACGCGCAACGTATAACGGCGCTGCGCGAAGCCAAGGCCATCTAGGGTGTAGCGAAACCGAGGCGTATCGAGATAACCATGACTGAATCGAACGAAGCGGGCACGGCGTCCGCCGTGCTCTATGCGGTGGAAGGCGGCGTTGCCACCATCACACTGAACCGGCCGGACAGCCGCAACGCGCTGAACCTGGCCATGTGCGAGGGGTTGCAGGCCGCGGCCACGGCGGCTGCCGCCGATCCGGCGGTGCGTGTCGTACTGGTGCGCGCTGCCGGTCCGGCGTTCTGCGCGGGCGCCGACCTCAAGGAACGCAAGACGATGGATGAAGCGCAGGTGCTGGCCCGCCGCATGCGTGGGTTCTTTGCCTACGACGCGCTGGAACGCCTGCCGATGCCGGTGATCGCCGTGGTGGCCGGCTCGGCAGCAGGTTCAGGCGTGGAAATCGCCGCGGCCTGCGACTTTGCCGTGGCCACGCCCGATGCCAGTTTCTGGACACCGGAGGCGCAGTGGGGCACCGTGGGCGCGACCCAGCGTCTGGCGCGCATCGTCGGCAAGCGACTGGCCAAGGACATGATGTTCACCGGACGACGTCTGACAGCGGCGGAGGCGCAGGACGTCGGACTCGTCACGCGCGTTGTCGCGCCTGACAGCCTGGACGCCGAGGTGGCAGCCATGGCGGCAAGCATCGCCAAGGCGCCGCCGCTTGGCATGCGGCTCGCCAAACGCTGCATCGATCGCGGCATCGAGCTGGGCCCGCGCGGTGCGCTGGCCGAGGAACTTCTGGCAATCGAAGAAAATCTGGCCCGCTCCGACTGGCGGGCGGGAATTGGTGGATTTGGAGGCAAGGCATGACGTGGGAACCTCGCACATTGGCAGCGGTGCTGGCGCAGCAGGCCCGCCTGGGTGGGTCGCGCCGCGCATTGGTCACGCCTGACGGCGCCGTCACATGGACTGAACTCCAGGTGCAATCGCGCCGGGTTGCCAAGGCGCTGTTGGCGCGCGGCGTGAAGCGCGGAGACTTCGTGGGCCTGCTGTGTGGTAACGATGCGCATTGGGTAGCGAGCTTCTATGGCGCCGCGCTGATCGGCGCCGTGACTGTGCCGGTCAATACGCGTTTCAAGGCCCCAGAGATCGAGTATTGCCTGCGCGAGTCCGATGTGCGGCTGCTGATCCTGGCTGACCGCTTCCTGAAGATCGATTTCATGGCGTTCCTCCGCGAGGTGGAACCGGCTGTCGACCAGGGTTTGCCGGGGCAGGCGCTGCCACTGCTTGGCAACGTGGTGGTGGTCGGCAGTGATGTGCCACGCGCGGGGCTTGGCTGGGAAGCATTTCTCGCCGCCGGCGACGTGCTCTCCGATGAAGCGCTCGCCGATGCCACGCGTGTCGTGACGCCGGACGATCTGCTGCTCATCCAGTTCACTTCGGGCACGACGGCGTACCCGAAGGGCGTGATGCTCACGCACGACAATATGTTGCGCAATGCTTCGGCCGTTGGGCAACGGCTTGGCATCGAGGCATCGGATTGCTATTTCAACTGTCGGCCGTTCTTTCATGTGGCCGGCTCTACGCTGTCGCTCCTTTGCGCGCTGTGCGCAGGCGCGAGCATTGCCACCCTGCCGACGTTTGACGCTGGCGCTGCACTGGCGATGATGGAGCAGGAACGCTGCACCTTCATCTCAGGCAATGAGACGTTGTTCCAGATGCTGATTTCCCACCCGTCGTTCGATCGCTCGCGCTTGCATCTGCGTGGCGGGTGGGCCGCGGCAGGCCCCGACACGATGCAGCGCATCATCGACGAAATGGGCATCGAGCGCATCTGCTGGGCATATGGCCTGTCGGAGGCATCACCCAACGTCGCGATCAATGACTGGCGCGACGACGCAGCGTTGCGCGTGGGCGGGCTCGCGCGCCCGCACGATGGCGTGGCGGTGCGGATTATCGACGAGGCATCGGGCACCGTCTGTGGCGCCGACGAGGTGGGCGAGATCCAGGTCAAGGGCTGGGGCGTCATGCGGGGCTATTACAAGCAGCCCGAAGCGAACGCCAAGGTATTCACCGCGGACGGCTGGCTGCGCACCGGCGATCTCGGGGCGTTGCGCTCGGATGGGTGCCTGCGGCTGGTTGGCCGGCTGAAGGACGTGTTCCGCGTCGGTGGTGAGAACGTGGCACCCGCCGAGGTGGAACAGGCCCTGTTGTCCCATCCCGCGGTGGCCTCGGCGCAGGTGGTGGGGGTGCCCGACGCGAGGTTGGGCGAAGTGCCGGCCGCGTTTGTCACGCTCAAGGCCGGCATGACGCTGGATGCCGAGGCGTTGCTGGCTTGGGCCAGACCGCGCATGGCAAATTTCCGTGCGCCGCGCTATGCCGAGATCGTGACGGACTTCGAGCGCATCGGCATGACCGCCAGCGGCAAGGTGCAGAAGAACAAGCTGCGCGAGCACGCCATCGCGTTGTTTCACCCGTCGAACCCATGAACCCCGAGCCGGAGACGTCCATGACTGCCGAAGTCGTCCTGTGTGAGTGCTTTGCCCGCGACGGGTTGCAGCATGAGCCCGATTTTGTGCCCACCGAAACGAAGGTCGCCCTCGTCGATCGATTTGCGGCCATCGGCTTTCCCCGCGTGGAAGCCACGTCGTACTCGAACCCGAAGGTCGTGCCCCAGTTTGCGGACGCCACGGATCTGCTGCGGGCGCTGCCGCGCCGCGATGGCGTGATGTACAAGGCGACCTGTGCCAACGGGCACGCGGTGCAGCGCGCACTCGCAGACCGGGATGCCGGCTTCGGGGCCACGGAGGTGAGCTTGCTGGTGTCGGCCTCGTCGTCGCACTCGGAGCGCAACCTCAAGCGCACCCGGGACGATCAATGGCAGAACATCCGCGCCATGGCAGACGCGGCGCGCGGGCATTTCCGCATGATCGGCACGATCTCGGTAGCGTTCGGCTGCCCGTTCGAGGGCCATGTCGATCCGCAGGAAGTCTTGCGCGATGTGGGGCGGTTTCGGGATGCCGGTGTCAGGTTCGTAACGCTGGGCGACACGACCGGCATGGCGACGCCTGGTACCGTGCGCGCGATGTTCCGTGCCATGCGCAAGGACTTTCCGGATGTCACGCCGATTGCGCATTTCCATGACACGCGGGGCACCGGCCTGGTCAACTATGTTGCTGCGCTGGAAGCCGGGGTGACGCACTTCGATTGCGCGATGGGCGGCGTGGGCGGCCATCCCGCCAAGGTGCAGTACGGGGGCGGACACACCGGGAATGTATGCACCGAGGACTGGGTAGCGCTGCTGGACGCGATGGGCGTCCGTACGGGCATCGAGCTGGACGGCATGCTGGCGGTCGCCCAGCAATGCGAAACGATTCTCGGCCGACCGTTGCACAGCCGGGTGCTGCGTAGCGGCCTGAACCCCTTGCGTACGGGTTTACAAGCCGTCTGAGCCGCCCGGGCCGCCTACGAGCCGGTTGAGGCGCGACACCAGCGAGCGGATTTCGGCCAGATCGAGATCGGCGCCGCCACCCTGTTCCGTGGCGGCGTCAGCCGCCGGCGCCTGGGTCTCCGCTTCGTCGATGGGCTCTCCCGCGGCGGCCCGCCGCTCTTCGTCCAGCACGTCGCGCGCGCTGGCGGTGAGCATCGACAGCATTTCCATCAACTGTTTGCGCTGCTCTGGGCTGAGCGGGCTCAGCAGCCGCTCGTTGCGCGCATTGGCGTCGACGATCACCTTCCGGTAGAGCGCATCGCCGGCCTTGGTCAGGCTCAGCAGCACGGCGCGCGCATCGGCATCGCTACGCTCGCTGACGATCAATCCGCGCTCGATCAGACCCGACACGGTGCGGCTGGCGTAGCTCTTGTCCAATGCAGCGCGTCGTGCGAGTTCCTTCAACGAAAGCGGTGCGTGTGCGCCAAGCATGCCGATCGATCGCCATTCCAGCAGGGTCAGCCCGAACTTGCGCTGCACGCGCAACGATGCGCTGGCGGCAGAAAGGCCAGCCAGATTGTGCAGACGTGAGGAGAGCAGGTCGGTAATGATCCGCGGCACGGCACCAGCGTTGCGTTTCGTTGTGCTCATTGGCGAAGGTTTCCATTAGTTGAATCTGTCAACGATTCTAACTGCATTGTCCACGGCAAGCGACAGATTGACACGTCCATATAGTTGACGATGTCCATCATGTAATTTACATTGGAAACCAATTTGAGAGCGGTAAAACAAGAAGGAGGAGACAGGATGGACGGCAAGGGAGCAGTGACCAAGATCAGCTTGAAGGGTGGGCTGACGTCATGAAGAAGATTTCCACACTTGGCATCATGTTGGCGGTTGCGGGCACCGCGCATGCTCAGACATCGGTCACGCTATACGGCCTGATCGATACGGCGATTGCCTATCAATCGCACCAGGTGGCTGCGACGAACGGCGCGGGGCGTGCCACGGGCAGTGGTGGTGCTGTGGGCATCGTGCCGGGCTTCTTCAACGGATCGCGTTGGGGGATCCTGGGCAGCGAGGACCTTGGCGGCGGTACCTCCGCAGTCTTCAGGCTGGAGTCGGGATTCAGCCCAGACACCGGTGTCTCGCTGCAGGGCGGGCGGTTGTTCGGCCGGCAGGCCTGGGTTGGGCTCAATGCCGACTACGGGCAGATCACGCTTGGCCGCCAGTACAGCGTGCCGTTCGATATCCTGCTCCCGTTCGACACGATTGGCTGGGGCAATACTGGCGCGAGCGATGTCTGGGTGCAGTTGCTGGAAGGCTCGCGGCTGGATAACTCGCTCAAGTACCAGCAGGTTGTGGGACCGCTGAAGCTGGAGGCGGCCTATTCCGCAGGCGAATTTGCGGGCGGTGCATCGTCTGGCTCGACCTACGCGGCGGGCGTGGGCTATACCCGCGGTCCGCTCGGATTGGGCATCGTGGGCCAGCAGGCGCGAGATCCTGCCAGGAACAAGCAGACCAATGCCGGCGTTGGCGCGTCATACGCGATAGGTCCTGTGACCTTCCACAGCTACTACCTTTACACGCGACGGGATGCGGCGTTTGCCCCATCTGGCAGCCAGGACTTCGCGCCGACCTACGGCACCAATGCGCAGTTCTATGCCAACCCAGGTATCACCAACATCGGCGTTGGCACGGCGGCAAGAACGGACCACGTGTTCCAGTTCGGCACCACGTATCAGGTCACGCAAGCGGTGGTCGTGAAGGCGGCCGCGATCTATGACGCCGCCAATAACGTCAACGCGGCGGGAGAGAGCGGCCACAAGTTGTCCGCTTTCCTGATTGGTGACTACTTCTTCTCCAAACGGACCGACATGTACATCGCGGCGACCTACAACAAGGTCAGCGCAAGCATGAATGGCCCGTATGGCGGACATGACGACAGTGTTGGGGTGTTTCTCGGCATGCGTCATCGGTTCTGACCCGCTGGTGCAGAGCCAAGCAGAACTCGCGGCGCCATACATTGGCGCCGTTTTTTCTGGTGGCGGATGGGATGGGCCAACTGTGCTTCACGCCGCCTTTTCCAGCCGTTCGGCGGCACAGTCACCGATGACGGCCGGCCGTCAGTTGGCGGTGATGTTCTTCGCCTTGACGATGGCGCTCCAGCGGTCGTAGTCCTTGTTCAGCCGCGCCTGCATCTGCTTGCCGTCCTGGAACGAGGCGATGGCGCCGGCGCTCACCAGCTTTTGTTGCAGTTCCTTGTCGCCGGTGACGATCTCGCGGGTCTCGCTGGCAATGCGGTCCACGATGGCCTGGGGCGTCTCCAGCGGCGCGATCAGCCCGCCCCAGGAGTCGAAGTCGAAGCCCGGGAAGCCTTGTTCGGAAACCGTCTTCACGCCGGACAGCAGCACCTTGGCGTTCGGCGAACTCAAGGCAATTGCCTTGAGCTTGCCCGCGCGGATGTGGGGCAGGGCGGCTACCACGTCGGCGAACATGATGCCGACCTGTCCGCCCAGCAGGTCTGCAACGGCCGGCGCGCTGCCGCGGTACGGCACGTGCTGCATGTCGAAGCCGCCCAGGTCCTTGAGTTGCTCCATGGCCAGGTGCCCGAAGCTGCCGGTGCCGGAGCTGGTGTAGTTCAGCGGGGTCTTGCTGGCCTTGGCGAAGCGGATCAGGTCCGGCAGGGACTCCACGCCAGGCACCACGGCGGGGTTGATGACGACGGCCATCGGCAGCACGTAGACGGTGGCCACGGACAGGAAGTCCTTCTTCACGTCATAGGCGTTGTTCTTGTACATCAACGGCGCCAGCAGGGCTGGCATGCCGAACATCGACAGGCTGTAGCCATCGGCCGGGCTCTTGATGAAGCTGGCCGTGCCGATGGAACCCGACGCGCCCGGCTTGTTCTCGATAATGACCTGCTGCCCGAGCCGCTCCGACAGCTTTTGCGCCACGATCCGGGCGGCGGTGTCCGTGGGGCCGCCCGCCGGGAACGCGACGGTCATCTTGATGAACTTCTCCGGCCAGCCGGTCTTGGCCAGCACGGCGGGCATCATCGATGCCAGGGAGGCCGCGGCGCCGGCCTTGAGTATCTGGCGGCGGCTGAGTCGCAGCTTGGTCATGGGTCTTGTCTCCAGTCTGTTGAATTGAAATATCGGGATCAGATCACGCCTCGGGATCGCAGGCCCGCGATAACGTTGTCGTCGAGTTGTAGCACTTCCTTGAAAATTTCCGTGGTGTGCTCGCCCATATGGGGCGGCGGACGGCGCACGGGCAGGCGCTGGCCATCCATCGCATAGGGCGGGGCCAGCACGGCCTGCGCACCGGCCTCGGTGTCGTGGAAATGGTGCAGCAGCCCCGCGTCGGCGGTGCGTTGGGACTGCAGCGCGTCGAGCATGCCCAGCACCTCGCCGCAGGGAATCTGGGCGGCGGTCAGCCGTTGCAGCAGTTCGGCCCGGGTGAAATGACGCAGGGTTTCGCGCAGCGCAGCCAGCAGGGTGTCGCGATGGGCCGAGCGGGCTGTGTTTGTCGCAAATCGCTGATCTTCCGCCCATTCAGGACGGCCGATGACC
Organism: Cupriavidus sp. 2KB_3; assembly: GCF_052115685.1. Taxonomy (NCBI): domain Bacteria; kingdom Pseudomonadati; phylum Pseudomonadota; class Betaproteobacteria; order Burkholderiales; family Burkholderiaceae; genus Cupriavidus; species Cupriavidus sp. 2KB_3. The sequence continues at coordinate 129,630 of NZ_JBFRHD010000014.1, read as the reverse complement.
TCGCGGCAGAATCGCTGGAACTGGCCGTTGTTGCCCACGGTAATCACAAGCGGGCCGTCGGCGGCCTCGAAGACCCCGTAGGGAACGATGGACGGGTGGGCATTGCCGAACTTCGGCGGATCGCCGGCCTTGAGCAATGCTTCCATGCCGTAGTACGACGTGATCATCAGCCCGCAATCGTAGAGGGCCATTTGAACATGGCGTCCGCGCCCTGTGGTGTGGCGCGCGAACAGCGCCGCCAGGATCGCCTGCCCGGCGTACATGCCGGTGAACATGTCCACGGCCGCGACGCCGAACTTCAGCGGCCCTTGCCCGGCCTCGCCGTTGGTGGCCATCACGCCGGCTTCGCCCTGTACCACGAGGTCGTAGCCCGGACGCTCGGCCTCCGGCGTGAAGCGTGCGTAGCCGGAGATCGAGCAGTACACGAGGCCCGGATTGTCCGCGCTGAGCTGTTCGTAGCCCAAGCCGAGCTTTTCGGCGCCACCGACCTTGAAGTTCTGGATCACCACGTCGCTGCGCGCGGCCAGTTGGCGCGCCAGCTGCACGCCCTCTTCGCTCTGCAGGTCCAGGGTGACCGAGCGCTTGTTGCGGTTGGCACTATTGAAATAGGAGGTATTGCGCGTGCCGATCCGCACGCCCCAGTCGCGGGTGTCGTCGCCCCGCTCGGGGTGCTCGATCTTGATGACGTCGGCGCCGAGGTCCGCCAGGGCCATCGCACACATCGGCCCCGCCAGTACGCGCGAGAGGTCGAGGATGCGCACGCCTGCCAGCGGCAACGGCGCGGCTTGATCTTGTAGTGCCATGGTTATCTGTCTCCTGTCAGCGCATTGTCTATATGTTCCGAATGATTGACAATTGCTACCAATCCGCAACGCATATGAATACGGAAGGTTGACAATGGACCTGAACGGGCTTTCCTTGCTGGTGGACATCATCGAGGCCGGCAATCTCAGCCGTGCCGCCACGCAACTGGGCATGAGCCGCGCCAACGTCAGCAAGCGCCTCAACCACTTCGAGCGGCAGATTGGTGCGGAATTGCTGCGTCGCAGCACGCGGCAGCTGGAGCCGACGGAGCTGGGCTGGCAGTTGTATGAGCACGCCCGGGCCATCCGCCACGAAGTGATGGCGGCGCAGGAGTCGGTGGAGAGCCTGGGGAAGCGGCTGAGCGGCACGGTCCGGCTCAGCGTGCCGAGCGGCTTCGGCCAGCACACGATGTCCGCGTGGTTCATCGAGTTCATGAACCTGTATCCGGCCATCACGCTGAACGTTGTGTTCGACAACGACATCGACGACCTGATCAAAGGCGCGGTGGATTTCTCCGTCCGCGTGATGGGCGATGCGCCGACCAACGCCGTGGCCTGCAGCCTTGGCGACGTCGAGTACGTGGCCTGCGCCACGCCGGACCTGGTGCGCACCTGCGGCATGCCGCAGACCCTGGAGCAGTTCAAGGGCCTGCCGCTGATTACTTCGGAACTGACGGGGCAGAAGCTGCATGCGGCGGGGCGGCCGGGCCCGGCAAGCCGGCAGCTCGACATCCGGCCCAGGCTGATGTCGGCCAATTTCTTCTTCCTGCGCGATGCCATCCTCCAGGGGCTGGGGGTTGGACTGGTGCCGCACTACATGGTGGACCAGGACCTCGCCACGGGGGCGCTGCTGCGCCTGCCGCTGCCGGCGGAGGATTTGTCCTTCCTCCGAACCACCATGTACCTGCTCTATATGCCGGCGCGCTACCAGACCCGCGCCGTGTCCACGCTGATCGCGTTCCTGCAGGACAAGACAGCAGAAAGAAGCGCCTAGATCACACCGTGTTCGTAGGCGTAGCGGATGAGGTCGGTGTTCTTCTTGACGCCGAGCTTGTCCATGGCCGTGGACTTTTGCGACGAGACGGTGCTGATCGACCGCCCGACCCGGGTGGCGATCTCCTGCAACTGCAAGCCCTGGACATAGAGGCGGACCACTTCCGTCTCGCGCAGTGTCAGGTCGTGGACCGGCTTCTTCATGGCGCCGGAGGTGTTGAGCAGCGTGCGGATGGTCGACGAATAGAAGCATTCGTCCGTGGTTGCCACGTGCACGCAGGCCTGGACCACCTCGTCGAGTTCGTCCTGCTTGCTGACGAATGCGCGCACGCCAAGGTTCATGGCGCGGGCCACGATGCCCGGGTTCATCTGGCCGCTGATGACCACGATGCGGGCATCGGGATGCCGCTCGATGAGCTGCCGTAGCAGGTTGAAGCCGTCGACGCTGCGATCCGTCTGCCCCATGGCGAAGTCCGTCACGATGATGTCGACTTCGGCATCGGCCAGCGCGCGGATCAACGCGCTGCCGTCTGCGCATGCACAGATCACCTCGAACCCTGGCGTGGCGGCCAGGCAATCGTGCAATGCCTTGACGATGAGGGGATGGTCGTCTGCGACGGCGATGCGATTGGCCATCAAGGTCATAACGTTGTCTCCGAACAGGTCGATGCTAGGGTGGTCAAACGGGCGGCCAAACCGGCCAGGAAGCCTCGCCCGGCCGGCACGTGGCGGCCGCCGGGCGAGCGGGTGTCGAGCTATCGGGGGCGGCAGGCGCGCAGGCTGGCCTGCTGCGCCGCGATGGCCGTGCGCAGTGCCTGGTATTCGGGCAGGAGGCGGATCATCTGCATGACGAACTGTTCGCAGCGCTGCGAAGGAACCGGCGAGGCCGCCACGGACAGCACTGCGGCCGGATGTGCCAGCGCCGGATGGATGGCCAGCCAGCGTGGGGTGGCGGCATAGCCGCGCAGGCGCAGCAGCATCAGCAGCTCCACCGGCACGGCCTGTTCGATCGGCTGGTCGAAGTCAGCGAGCGACGTTGGCGTGTGGCCGTGGCTTTGCGCGAGATGGCGGTCGGCCAGCTGCAATGCCAGTTCCACGAACGCGGTTTCGGTGTCGCGCCAGTGCGCGGCCATGTCGGCAAGCGGCGACTCCGTGGTGCGGAACGCGGCCCCGGGCACCTCGATGTCGAGTGCCTGCCCTGCAACCTGGATGATCATGCCCGTGGCGCCGCTCAGCGTGGGCTGGTAGAGATTGTCGAGCTCGGAGTGCTCGCCAAACCATTCCCGCAGCGCGAACGCCGCCAGATCGCGCCAGTCGAGCGCGAGCAGCATCGCCACCTGGAGTGCCAGATCGGACAGATCGGTCTTGTTATAGTGGGTGCCGTACCAGTGCTTGCGGTGCACGACCATGGCATGCGAGCCGGCCAGGCTCTCGAGCACGCCGGACCGGAGGCTGGCGGCATTCGGTGCCAGCACGCCACGCGCGGTGGCGTTGATGGCCTGCCATTGCCGGACCCGGCCCAGTCGGTACATCGCCCGCGCCGCGCGCGATAGCGATACGGATGCCGGTGCTTCGAAAAACTCGGTCATGGTACTTGCAGTACCGATTCCTGAGCAGCGCCGCCTCCATCTCGGCGGGATGGGTGCCGGGGTGGCTCGGATGGTCTGCCTCAATCTCCAGCGGAAAATTTTTGTGCATATGCGATAGGTGTGAAAGTCATGGCCTACGTTAGCCGCTTAGCCGTGATGTCACCATCGCTGTTTCCTGAAAATGCAAACTGGCCGGTGCCAGCCCACCCCCTTCATCGATATCGATTTGAATAAACTGCGAGTCGCCGGGCTACCAGTGATAGGAGAAGCCGACCGCGCCGCCGTGCGTGCTGCCGTGGGTGCCCAGTTCGCCGTCGTAGCGAATGGACAATCGGCTACGTGCCGTGGGGCTGACGCTCATGCCTAGCCGGAGTTGGGCGGCATTGCGGTTCTGGCCGCTGCCGTGCACCGTGAAGTCGGTGGCCGGGGCGCCGGCGTAGCGCGCGGTGATGGACTGCGTGTTCGTGCCGAAGGTGTGGACCCAGGCCGCCGCGGCATCGATGCGCCAGGCGCCGGCCGGTCCGTCGAACAGGTGGCGCCATTCGGTGCCGAGCAGCGAGCGGACCGAATTCGTCGAGCGCGAGGGCAGCACGAGGTTGACGCTGTCCGCCCCAGTTTCCGTCGTGCCGGATAATTTGACCGTCTGCACTTCCGCGCCGGCAAACGGCGACAGCACGCCGGGCAGCGCCAGCGGCAGGTCCATGCCGGTGCGCAGGGCGGCGAAGAACTGGTTGCCGTGCGTGCTGCCGGTGGCCGTGCGGGGCACCTCGGTAAACGTGATGTCGCGGCGCATGTCGTCGATATTGCGCGCATAGCCCAGCGCCTTGCGGAACCAGAATCGGCCCGCCGTGTAGCGGCCATAGAGCACGGCCTGATAGCTGTCGAACTGGCCGTGCACCGGCAGGCTGTGGGTGAAGGTATTGCCGTGGAGGTAGCCGAATGCCACCCCGCCGGTGAACGCCGGCGTCCATTGATAGTCGACCCCGGCCATCACGCCCGCCAGGTTGATGTCCTGCGACAGCCACGTGTCATAGCCGCCGATGCGGCCGGTGTTGCCCAGCACGGTGGCCCATGCGCAGAAGCGCGCCGCCGGCACCGCAGGGGTGCAGGTCTCGTCCGCGAGCCGGGTGTCGATGGCGTTCATCCCCGCCCGCGCCGCCGCGTAGTGGGCGTTCGGCAGCGCGGCGTAGGCTTCCGCGCTCAACTGGTCGATCGCCGCGTAGGCTGCCGCGCCTTCCACGTTGAACAGGTCGACGGCCACTGACAGGAAATCCCGGCTCGGCGCGCTGTTGGTGCCTGCGGCGAAGGCGTCGCGGTCCAGGGCGGTCTCCACGGCGATCTCGTTCGGCGTGCCGCCGGCCAGCGCGAAACCGCGCATGACCACGAGATAGGCGTTGTTCGCATCGTAGGCCAGGGACGGCGTGGCGAATGGGTTGAGCGTGGTCACGCCCGCGAACGTGCCGGTCAGCCCGCCCGAGGCGGTCAGGATCCGGTACGTATCGGCGGGACGCAGCGACAGTGCGCGCAGGCGGGCCTGCACCGTGCCGCCGGCCAGCGCGGCGGGGCCGGTGACGTCGATCAGGTCGTTGCTGGTATGTGAGACATCGACCTGATACACCCCGCTGGCCGCCTGGCTGTAGCTGCCCGCGACAGACAGCGTGCCAACCGACAGCGGTGCCCGGGGCGCGGCCGACACGGCGGCGTTCCCGGGTGCGACCATGCCCTGTACGCTCAGGGCGCCCTGGACCGTGCCCGTACCGGCCAGCGCCGCGCCGGGCGACACCGCCACCGCCGGGCTGGCGAGTGTGCCGTTCACGCGCAGGGTGCCGGTCTCGATGGTGGCCGATGTCCCGATTTCCGTGCTGCCGTCGAGCGACCAGTCCGCGCCGCGCATCGAAAGCGCAGGGAATCCATAGGCGCGGCCGGGCAGGCTGCCGCTGCCCTGCAGGATCAGGGCGTTGCCGGCGCCGTTGCCGCCGTCGAGGTCGCCCGATATGGTGCTGCCGGTATCCAGCGTCAGCGTGCTGTTCGCCCCGGTGAACTGCACGGCGACGCCGTTGCCCGTCAGCGTGCCCGCGTTGACGATGGCGACGTTGGCGCCCGCGACGATGGCCGGCCCCTGGCCGCCGGCAATCGTCGCGCCCGCCTGGTTGGTCACGCTGGACGGACCGTCCGCGCCATCGATCCGGATGGCCGGGATGTTCGCACCGCTGGCCGTGATCGTGCCGGCATTGACGATCTGGCTCGCCCCGTTGAGCGAGATGGCGCTGGTCGTGGACGACTGGACCACGCCCCCGGGCGCTACTTCTATATAGAGGCCGGTCACGCCGGGCTGGGCGGTCAGGCTGCCGGCGAGCTGCCCTGCCACCACGAGACCGCCGCCGCCGATCTGCCACGCCTGTTCGTCCGCGTTCGCGCCCGTCAGCGTCCAGAGGCTGGCGCCCTGTTTCTGGAGGATGCCGAAGTTCCGGTACTGCGCGGCGGGGCCGAGGGAGGCGAGGTCGAAGCTGCCCGCGTCGGCGCCGCCCAGCACCAGCATGTTGCCGGTGCTCGCCGCCGCGCCGCCGTCCACGATGCCGTTGATCCATGCGGTGCCCGTGATCTCGAGCCGGTCATCCCCCGGGCCGAAGGCGATGGCCACGCCGCTGCGCCCGTCGATCTTGCCGCTGTTGACGATCGACGCCGGTGCGCTGGGGCCGGTATGCAGGTCGATGGCCGCGCCCTCGTCCGACGCAATCAGGCCGGCGTTGTCAAGGGTGAGGGCGGGCGTGGCGAGGATGCCGTGCGCATGCCCGACGATGCGGCCCGTCGCCAGATTGACCACGGTGCCGCTCTCGGCGAAATGGATGGCGGCCTGCGTGCTGGAGTAGTCGAACACGTCGCCGGCAATGTCGCCGGCATTGATTACGATGCTGCCGGACTGCCCGAGGTAGATGCCGTCGAGCTTGCCCGCGATCACCGCGCCTGCGTGGTTCACCACGGTGCCGCCGGCAAACATCGCCACGGCGGTGGTGCCGGGGCTCGCCAGCACGCCGAAGTTGGTCAACGTGCCCAAGGGGAGGTGCACTGCGTTATAGCCGCCGTAGACGGTGCCGTTGTTGGTCAATTCCCACCCCGAACTGCCAGAGGCGTCGATGGCGACGGCGCCGTTCCCGCGCGTGTCGATGATCGCGCCGGGCACCACGACGAACGGACTGTTGGCGCGGCTCAGCTTGTAGCCCACCTCGGAGCTCGTCAGGTCAGTCGCATGAAGGGGCCGGAAGGCGGTGACAAACACCAGGAGCACAGCGATGCGAACTCGGCACGGAACGGGCATCGGCAATTTCCCATTAATCGGAAACTGAGTCCAATATGTTTGATAATGGTTGATATTGGATTATCAGGAAATTATTGTGTGGATTCGAAGGGGAGTTTATGTGGTGCGAAAGAGTTGGGGAAGGAAATTGGTGTCAGAGCCAGGGATTTATTTTCCTGTGAAGTCTGATATTTATTTTACGCATCGACATAACGCAATGTGCAATTGTCATTTATTATCAATGGGTCAGCTCGCCATGCAAAAAATACAGAGCCAGCGGGCCTGACAGCGAAAGGAGATGCTCACTACAGACGCAATACCGGATTACCCGGGGGCGCTCCGGATATATATGTAACAGCGCTGGAAATCTGGGCGACTCGCCCTAGGGTATTAGGATGGGCACTGCCCTTCTCATTTTGCATCCTTAGCCATGGGGGATTACGAATGGCCATCCAGTCACTCGCATCTCATAGCACGGCGCAATTACGACGAATGATTGGCCACTTGCAGACCGAACTGGACGCCCTGGAGCGTCTGTCGTCATTGAATCCCGAGGTGCAGGCACGCCTCGGCTATGCCTGCACGCGACTGCGGGAGGGGCTCGAAGCAGTGGAGGACGCACAGCGCTCGCTGCGGTCGCTGCAGGAAGTGCGGCCTTCGGCGCTGCGCGATGCCCGTCCGTCGCGCAAGGCCTGACGGACGGGGATCTGGCGCGGCGAATCACGCCATGGTGGGCATGCCCGCCAGGAGCTTGTCCAGCGTGACCGGGTAGTCACGCACGCGCACGCCGGTGGCGTGGTAAATGGCATTGGCCACCGCCGCGCCCACGCCGCAAATGCCGAGTTCTCCCACGCCCTTCGCTTTCATGGGCGAGGAGATGGGGTCCACCTCGTCCAGGAAAATCACCTCCTGGTGCGGAATATCGGCGTGCACGGGCACCTCGTAGCCGGCGAGGTCGTGATTGACAAAAAAGCCCACGCGTTTGTCGATGGCGAGTTCCTCCATCAAGGCGGCGCCCACGCCCATCGTCATGGCGCCGATCACCTGGCTGCGCGCCGATTTCGGATTCAGGATCCGGCCCGCCGCACACACGGCCAGCATGCGGCGCACGCGAATCTCGGCAGTCGCCATGTCCACGCCCACCTCGACGAAATGCGCGCCGAAGGTGGACTGCTGGTACTGCTTATCGAGATCGCCGAATTCCAGGGTGTCCTCGGCAGTGACGCCTTCGCCCGCCGCCTGCGCCAGCGGCACGCTGCGGCCTCCGGCGCGGATCTGGCCGCCCTCGAACACCGCGTCCGTGGCGTTCACGCTCAGGCCGGCACGCTCGGCCAGCAGCTGGCGCAGCTTCACGCAGGCGGCATAGACGCCTGAGGTGGCGCTGTTGGCGCCCCACTGGCCGCCGGACCCTGCCGACACCGGGAACGACGAATCGCCCAGCCGCACCACCACCTGCTCGATCGGCACACCCAGCATCTCGGCCGCCGTCTGGGCGATGACCGTATAGCTGCCCGTGCCGATGTCGGTCATATCGGTCTCCACGATGACCCGGCCGCCCTTGTCCACCCCCACGCGCGCGCCGGATTTCATGACGAGGTTGTTCCGGAACGCCGACGCCACGCCCATGCCGACCAGCCATTGCCCCGCCTTCGTCGCGCCGGGCTTGGGGTTGCGCGCCTGCCAGCCGAAGCGCTCGGCGCCCAGCCGCAGGCATTGCACGAACTGCCGCTGCGAGAATGGCCGCGCGGGCTTCTCCGGGTCCACCTGCGTGTCGTTGAGGATGCGGAACTGCACGGGGTCGATGCCGGCCTTCTCGGCGATCTCGTCGATGGCGATCTCCAGCGCCATCATGCCCGGCGCCTCGCCCGGCGCGCGCATGGCGTTGCCTTCGGGCAGGTCCAGCGTGGCCAGCCGCAGCGCGGTCATCCGGTTGGCGCCGGCGTAGAGCAGGCGCGTCTGCTGCACGGCGGTCTCGGGCCCGCCGCCGGGCAGGTCGCCCGACCAGCTTTCATGGGCGATGGCCGTGATCCTGCCGTCCCGCGTGGTGCCGATGCGGATGCGCTGGATCGTCGCCGGCCGGTGCGTGGTGTTGTTGAACATCAGGGGCCGCGTCAGCGCCACCTTCACGGGGCGCCCGGCCGCGCGCGCGCCCAGCGCCGCGAGCAGCGCCTCGGCCCGCACGAACAGCTTGCCGCCAAAGCCGCCGCCGATATAGGGCGAGATCACGCGCACGTTTTCCTTGGGGATGCCGAGCGTGGCCGCCAGGTCCTCGCGGCCCCAGGCGATCATCTGGTTGGCGGTCCACAGCGTGAGCCTGTCGCCGTTCCAGGCGGCGATGGAGGCGTGCGGCTCCATCATCGCGTGCGACTGGTCGGGCGTGGTGTAGGTGGCGTCCAGCTGCACCGGCGCGGCCGCGAAGCTGCCGGCGAAGTCGCCGACGGCCGTCTCCGGCTTGCCCGAAAAGTCATCGCCCTTCGGCGCCACGGCCGCATCGCGCGCGGCGGCCAGGTCGAACGCGCCTTTCCCGGCGGCGTAGCGCACGCGGATCATTTGCGCCGCCGCGCGGGCCTGCTCGAAGGTCTCGGCCACCACCAGCGCCACGGCCTGGTGATAGTGCTGGATTTCCGGGCCGCCGAGCAGCGCGGCGGTATTGCGCTGGCCCTTGCCGAGCTTGCCGGCGTTCTCGGCCGTGACGATGGCCAGCACGCCGGGCGCGCGGCGCGCGGCGACGGTGTCCATCGACATGATGCGGCCTTTGCCGATGCCGGCGCCCACCACATAGCCGTACGCCTGGTTGCGTGCCACGTCGTGCCGCTCGTAGGCATAGGGCGCGGTGCCGGTGACCTTGTGGGGGCCGTCGATGCGGTCCGTGGGTTTGCCAACCACGCGGAGCTGGTCGATCGGGTTGGTGGTGGCGGGGGTATCGAATTTCATCGTCCGTGTCCTCCGGTCAGGTGCGGGCCTGCGCCAGCACGGCGGCGAGGGTGCGCTGGAACAGCGGCACCTTGAAGGCGTTGTCGTGGGTCGGGCGGGCATCCGCGAACAGGCGCTGGGTCACGGCCTGGGCGCCGCGCGGCAACTCGGTCTCGGCGGCTTCCAGGCGCCACGGCCGGTGCGCCACGCCGCCCACGGCCACGCGGCCGGTGCCGTCGCGCTGCACGATGGCGGCCACGGACACCAGCGCGAATGCGTAGGAGGCCCGGTCGCGCACCTTCCGGTACAGCTGCACACCGCCGATGGGCGGAGGCAGCGTCACGGCGGTAATCAGCTCGCCCGGCTCCAGCGCGGTCTCGATCTGCGGCGTGTTGCCCGGCAGCTTGTGGAAATCGATGATGGGAATGACACGCGTGGCGCCCTTCGGGTTGACGGTTTCCACCGTGGCGTCGAGCACGCGCATGGCCACCGCCATGTCGCTCGGATGCGTGGCGATGCACGCGTTGCTGGCGCCGATCACCGCATGCTGGCGCGTCACGCCGCCGATGGCCGCGCAGCCGCTGCCCGGCACGCGCTTGTTGCAGGGCTGGTCGGTATCGTAGAAATAAGGGCAGCGCGTGCGTTGCAGCAGGTTGCCCGCCGTGGTGGCGCGGTTGCGCAACTGTCCGGAGGCGCCGGCCAGCAGCGCGCGGGCCAGTACGCCGTAGTCGCGCCGCACGCGCGGGTCGGCGGCGAGGTCGGTGTTGCGGACCAGCGCGCCGATGCGCAGCCCGCCCTGGGTGGTGGCCTCGATCTTGTCCAGCGCCAGGCCGTTCACATCGATCAGATGCAGCGGGGTCTCGATACCGAGCTTCATCAGGTCGAGCAGATTGGTGCCCCCGGCGATGAAGCGGCTGCCCGGGATGCGCGTGGCAGACGCGGCGGCCTGCGCCGGCGACTGGGCGCGTTCGTAGGTAAAGGGGATCATGCTCTCCTCCCGGCGACGTCGCCGATGGCGTCGAGGATGTTGGAGTAGGCGCCACAGCGGCAGATGTTGCCGCTCATCCGCTCGCGGATCTCCTCGGCGCTCAGCGGCGGGCGCGCGTTGAGGTCGGCGCTGACGTGGCTCGGGATGCCGGCCTGGATCTCGTCGAGCACGGCCACGGCGGAGCAGATCTGGCCGGGCGTGCAGTAGCCGCACTGGTAGCCGTCATGCTTCACGAAGGCCACCTGCATCGGGTGCATGCGCTCGGGCGTGCCCAGGCCCTCGATCGTCGTGATTTTGGCCTCGTGGTGCATCACCGCCAGCGTCAGGCACGAGTTCAGCCGGCGCCCATCGACGATGACCGTGCAGGCGCCGCACTGGCCGTGGTCGCAGCCTTTCTTGGTGCCGGTCAGGTGCAGGTGCTCGCGCAGGGCGTCCAGCAGCGTGGTGCGGGTGTCGAGGTCAAGCTCGCGCCGCTGGCCGTTGACGATCAGCGACACCTTGTGGGAGATGGGCGGGCGCGTGGTGGCGGGGGAGGGCGCGGCGGCGGGCTGGCCGGTGGCGGCGCCCGGCACGGCGGCGGCGGTCACCGAGACCGCGCTCGCCTTGAGCAACTCGCGCCGCGATAGCTTGATAGGGTCGCGGAAGTCTTCCATGGGTGGGGGATTCCTTGTGATGTCGGACGCGGACGCCCGAAATTGCAATGTGGCGACGGTTGCGCGCAGTTATTACACGGCGCGGGCCGGCCGCGCGGGGCGGCTGCACGGGGCGTCTGCCGGTGCGGGCAGAACGGCGCACAAAACATGCCCGAGCGCGCCCGCGCCGTTGTCAGGCCCGCCTGCCCGCATTCGACGTTTCATGTCGCCATGAAGCATCGGCGGCACGGCGTGACGCACACTGCATCCATTCGCCACGGAGCCGCCCCCATGAACGTTGCCGATCCGATTGCCGCCGTCACCGATGCGGACCCCTATCCGTACTACCGGCACCTGGCCGCCACGCGGCCGTTCCACCACGATGCCGCGCTAGGCCTGTGGGTGGCCGCCGGCGCCGACGCGGTGGCCGAGGTGCTCGCCCATCCCGACTGCCGGGTCCGCCCGACGGCCCAGCCGGTGCCGCCCGCGCTGGCCGGCACCCCGGCGGGCGACCTGTTCGGCAGGCTGGTGCGCATGACGGACGGGGCGCCTCATGCGGCGCTCAAGACCGTGGTCCTGCGGGCGATGGCGGGCATCGACCTGCCTGCCGCCCGCCTCCGCGCCCGCGCGCTGGCCGCGCACCTGCCGCGTGTGGAGGCCGACGACGCCCACGAGGCCAATCGCTGGATGTTCACGCTGCCCGTGCTCTGCGTGGCGGACCTGCTCGGGCTGCCGCTGGAGCGGGACGAAGCCGGCCATGTGTCCACGCGGGTGGCCGGCTTCGTGGCGATGTTCGCGGCGGCCATGTCGCCGCTGGCCCGGCCCGCCGATGTGGAGGCGGGCGCCGTGGCCGCGCAATGGCTGACGCGCTGGGCGGGGGAGCATGCCGCCCCGGGAGGACTGCTGGCGGCGATGGCGCAGGCCGCTGGCGAGGCCGACATCGACCCCGCCACGCTGCTGGCCAACGCCATCGGCCTGATGATCCAGGCCTGCGAGGCCACGGCCGGGCTGGTCGGCAATACGCTGGTGCGGCTGGGCCGGACTGGCGAAATGGGCGATGTGGGGGATGTGGGCGATCTGGGCGATCTGGAGCCACTGGTCGCGGAGGTCGCCCGCACCGATCCGCCAGTGCAGAACACGCGCCGCTTCCTGGCCGCAGACGCCACGCTGTGCGGCGAATCCCTGAAGACCGGCGATGCCGTGCTGGTGCTGCTGGCCGCCGCGTCCCACGACCCGGCGGCATCCCCCCCTGACCGGCCATGGACCTTCGGCACCGGCCGCCACGGCTGCCCCGGCGACGCGCTGGCGCGTCTTCTGGCTGCGGCCACTGTCGACAGCCTGCTGCAGCGCGATGTGGACCCACGCCGCCTGCTGCGCGGCTTGCGCTATCGTCCATCCGTGAACGCGCGCATTCCGCTGTTCACACCATCCCACTATTAAATAGAGGAGCCCCCATGATTGCCGTGATCTTTGAAGTCGAACCCGCGCCGGGCCGCCAGGACGCCTACCTCGACATCGCCGCCCACCTCAAGCCGACCCTCGAGGCCATCGACGGCTTTATCTCGGTGGAGCGTTTCCAGAGCCTGACCACGCCCGGCAAGCTGCTGTCCCTCTCCTTCTTCCGTGATGAGGCGGCGGTCATCGCCTGGCGCAACACGCTCGACCACCGCCAGGCGCAGGCGGCCGGGCGCGGTGGCGTGTTCGCCAACTACCGGCTGCGCGTGGCCCAGGTGCTGCGCGACTACGGCCTGAACGAGCGTGACGAGGCGCCGGCAGACAGCCGGGCCGTGCACGCCGATGTGCCCAACGGTGTGTCCACTGATGTGTCCACCCCGCGCTAAGGGAGCCTGTCGATGTTCCACGTCGGTCCCGAATTCGCCTTTATCGGCCTGACCTTCCTGCTGGCGGGCTTCGTCAAGGGCGTGGTGGGCCTTGGCCTGCCGACCGTGGCGGTGGGCCTGCTCGGGCTGGTCATGCCGCCCGTGCAGGCCGCCGCGCTGCTGGTGGCGCCGTCCATGGTCACCAACGTCGTGCAGCTGTTCAGCGGGCCGCGCTTCGGCCAGTTGCTCTGGCGGCTGTGGCCGATGCTGGCGACCATCTGCGCCGGCACGTGGCTTTGCGCCGCGCTGGTGCCGGCCAGGATGATGGACCACGCCACCAACGCGCTCGGCGTGGCGCTGATCGTCTATGCCGTGATGGGGCTCGCCGCCGTGCGGCTGGTGGTGCCGCCCCGGGCGGAGCGCTGGATGGCGCCGCTGGCCGGGCTGGTCACGGGGGCGATCACCGCCGTGACCGGGGTCTTCGTGATTCCCGCCGTGCCTTACCTGCAGGGGCTCGGCCTCGACAAGGAAAGCATGGTGCAGGCGCTGGGGCTGTCGTTCACGGTCTCGACCATCGCGCTGGCCGTGAGCCTGGCGCTGGGCGGCGCGCTGCTCCATACGCCGGTGCTGGGGGCCTCGCTGCTGGCGCTGGTGCCGGCGCTGGGCGGGATGTTCCTCGGCCAGTGGCTGCGGCACCGGATCAGCGCGGAGCGCTTCCGGCGCCTGTTCTTCTGCGGATTGCTGCTGCTGGGCGCGGATCTGGCGCTGCGCGGCATCGTCTGACCGGCCTTGGCATGAAAACCTGACACAATCGCCCCGGATACTGGCGCAGGATCGCAAGGTGGCATCCGCCACGGCACCGGACGACGAAAGGGCGATGCGGCATGACACGGCGCAGGGGTACTACCCAACTGTGGGCAACGCTGGGCAAGCAGGCGGCGCGCAGCGCCCGGCGCCTGCAACGCACGGTGACCAATTCCGTGCTGAAGACGGCCAGGCAGCAGGGCAGCGCGGTCAGCGAGGCCATGGGCCGTGCCGTGGGCAAGGCCGCGCACCGGGCGCTCACCGGCGTGGTCACACCGGCGCAGGCGCCGGTCAGCAAAAGCGGCGGGGTCTGGGAGGAGGGGGTATGGGGCTTCACCCTCGGCCTCGGCGCGTTGGGCCAGCGGCGCTATCGGATCTTCGTGCCGCCGGGCGTGAGCGCTGCGCGGCCCGCGCCGCTGCTGGTGCTGCTGCACGGCTGCGGGCAGGACGCCGCCAGCTTTGCCGCCTGCGCGCGCGTGACCACCGTGGCGCGCGACGCGCGCTGGGTGGTGCTGATGCCCGAGCAGTCGGTGCAGGCCAATTCCCAGCGCTGCTGGAACTGGTTCCGGCCGGACGCCCGGGGCGCGTCCGAGGCGGCGCTGCTGATGTCGATGATCGACCATGTCTGCCGGCGCTACGCCATCATCGGCGAGCGGGTTTGCGCGCTGGGCCTGTCGGCGGGCGGGGCGATGGCGATGATGCTGGGCCTGCGCTACCCCGACCGCTTCGCCGCCGTGGGCTCGCACTCGGGTGCCGTGCCCTACAGCGCCGCCAACGCGGCCCAGGCCCCGCGCGCCATGCGCGGCGAGCGCGTGCCGGACGCCGTGGCGGCCCGGCTGGCGCTGGCGGGTCGGCGTCCGCCGCCGTTGCTGCTGCTGCACGGCGATGACGACACCGTGGTCACCTACGACAACGCCACCTCGGCCGCCGCGCTGTGGCTGGAGCTGCTGCCGCCCGGCGCGCCCGCCCCGAAGGCCATGCCGCCCCGGCGCGTGCGGCGTGGCACCCGGCGCGCGGTGGATGTTTTCGACTGGCAGGCCGGCGTGCGGCCCTTCATGCGGCTGGTCAAGGTGGAGGGGCTGCGGCATGCCTGGAGCGGCGGCGCGCCGGGGCAGGCCTTTGCCGATCCGACCGGGCCCGATGCGCTCAAGATCGCCCTGCGCTTCTTCTCTGTGAACGGGCGCGGGCTGGCCTGATGGGGCGATTTACCCGGGCGCCTAGTTTGTGCCGACGGGCTCGAAGGCCACGTCGCTGGTCGGGCACGCCACGCACGGCAGGATCAGGCCCTCGTCCTTCTCATCCGCACTGAGTCCCGGCCACTCGATCCGATAGCGCACGCTCCCCGCGTGAAGCTGGCTGATGCAGGCCCGGCAGGTACCGTTGCGGCAGGAGCTGGGCAGGGCGACGCCTTCGAGCAGGGCCGCTTCGAGCAGGCTCAGCGAGGCCGGCGCGGCGTAGCGCGTCTCGCCGGGCAGCACGTGGGCGGTGAATTCGGCGCTGTCGTGCGTGGTGATGTCGTCCTGGTCAGGCATCGGCTTCCGGGAACCGGGCGCGGCCATGGGTGGCGTCGCGCAGGGTGGCGATGGCGGGCTCGCGCAGCGTGGCCGGCAGGCGGATTACCAGCCGGGCCAGCGCGCCATACCGGGTGTCGGCCAGCGTGCAGCCCTCGCCGGCCATCGATTCGATCCAGCGGCGCACGCGCGGTTCGTCGGCATAGTCCACCTCGACGTCCAGCGTGGCGTAGGCGATGCGCTCCACGCGCTCGGCATCCTTGAGCGCGGCGGCAATCGCATCGGTATAGGCGCGCACCAGGCCGCCCGCACCCAGCTTGACCCCGCCGTAGTAGCGGATCACCGCCGCCAGCACGCCATCGAGATCATGGTGGCGCAACACTTCGAGGATCGGCCGGCCCGCCGTGCCGGACGGCTCGCCGTCATCGGACATGCCGGACTGTCCACCCGCCAGCAGTGCCCAGCACACATGGGTGGCGGCTGGGTGCTGCGCGCGCAGGTCCTGGAGCACCGCCATGGCGGCCTCGCGGTCTGGCACGGGCGTGGCCAGGCCGATAAAGCGGCTCTTGCGGATCTCGAGGTCCGAGTGCACGGGGGTGGCAAGCGTGTAGGTGGGCAAGGCGGCGGAAATCGGCCGAAACCGGCGGGGTGACTGGGCAGGAGAGGGAGTGTAGCGCAGCCGGGGCGGAGCGCCGGGGCGCCGGGGGCGTCTGACCGCGCAGAGGCGCCGTGCCTGCTACCCTTGCGCCTGTCACCCGCGAAAACAGGAGCACCCATGACCCGCCCGTCCCCCGATCTCGCCGCGCGCCGCATGGCGCCTGCCACCGAGCGCAACCGGGAGCCGATCCTTGCCGTGCTGCGCCAGGTGCTGCCGACCAGCGGCACGGTGCTCGAGATTGCCAGCGGCACCGGCCAGCACGCTGTCCACTTCGCCGCCGCGCTGCCGGGCATCACCTGGCAGCCGAGCGACCCCGATGCCACCTGGCGCGAGTCGATTGCGGCCTGGGCGGCCCACGCCGGGACGACGAACGTGCTGCCGCCGCTGGCCCTCGACGTGCGCGCGGAACCCTGGGGCATTGACGCCGTGTCCGCCATTGTCTGTATCAATATGATCCACATCTCGCCGTGGGCGGCCGCCGAGGCGCTGTTCGCCGGTGCCGGCAAGCGGCTCGGGCCGGGCGGCGTGCTCTACCTCTACGGCCCCTACAAGCGCGACGGCGCCCACACGGCGCCCAGCAACGCGGCCTTCGACGCGCAACTGCGTGCCGCCGATGCCGAATGGGGCGTGCGCGACATGGAAGCGGTGATCGCGCTCGGTGCGGCCCAGGGCATGACCTGCGACGCGCCCATCCCGATGCCGGCGAACAACTTCAGTCTGGTCTTCCGCAAGCCGGCGGCAGGCTAGCCGCGTACGAGCATGACCACCGCCGTGGCGATCAGGCAGACGGCGAACGCGGCGCGCAGGCGGCGTTCCGGCATCCGGTGCGCCAGCGCCACGCCCCAGGAGATCGTCAGCATGCCGCCGAGCGAGAGCGGGATGCCGCTGGTCCAGTCGACATGGCCGGCCTGGGCATAAGTCATCAGCGCGACCACGGCGCCCGGCGTGACCAGCGCCAGCGCCAGCCCCTGCGCGGCGGCCTGCCGCATGCCGAACAGGCCGACCAGCGCCGGCGCCGCCACCACGCCGCCGCCCACGCTGAAGAACCCCGAGAACGCCCCGCCCACCACGCCCACGGCCGGAATCCAGCGCGACGACAGCCGCGCCTGCTGCTGGGTCACGGCCCGGCCGGGCATCAGGCGCCACAAGAAGTACAGGGCGAGGCCGATCATGAAGATCGCGAAGATCCGGCGCAGGAGCTGGGCGTCCATGGCGGTGGCCAGCCGGGCGGAGAAGTAGGTGGCCAGCACGGCCGAGAGGCCGAGCACGATGGCGGTGCGCAGTTCGATATCGGCCCGTTTGCGGTACTGCCAGAAGCCGATCACCACGTTGGGCGCGATCATCACCAGCGAGGTGCCCTGGGCGAGCTGCTGGTCCATCCCGTAGAGCAGCCCGAGCGCCGGGATGGCGATCAGCCCGCCGCCGATGCCGAACAGGCCCCCGACCCCGCCGAGCAGCCCTCCAAGTCCGAAGATGAGCAGGGCGGACAGCAACGAATGGTCAGGCATGGTGAATCCGGGGGCGTCAGGGGGGCGAAGAGCGGTGCGAAGAGCGTCGATGATACGCGGACATTGGGGGATACATGGCCGCGCCCGGGGCTACCCCTTGGCCGGCACGGCCAGCGCCAGCGTATTGGCGCGCACCTCCACCCTGACCGGATCGGTCTGCTTCCATTGCCGCCGGGGCACCACCAGCTTCCAGCCGGCTTCCTCCTCCGGGTTGCGGAACAGGGCGACGATGCCGACGAATTCGGCGTCGGCATGCATCGGCTCGGCCAGGCTGACCCGCTCGTCCGGGCGCAGGACGACATCGCGCTGGGCCAGCAGGTCGGGCTTCAGCGTTGCCAGGTCATGGGACTGGAGCTGGGCGTAGCTCAGTTCGCGGAAGGCGTCCGGCGTCTTCAGCTGATAGATCCGCACCACCGTCGACAACGATTTGCCGGCGTCGGTGGCGTTCAATGACGTCCGGCTGGCGAGGTCGAGGTTCATCGTCTTGACCTGCGTGGTGAAGGCCCACTTCGCGGCCTCCACGGTGCTGTCCTTCACGGCCTGGCCGACGCCGCAGCCGGCGAGGCTGGCGGCGAGGCTGGCGAACAGGCACAACGCCGCGGTTCTGAACGGCTGTCTCATCGTGTGTGTCCTCATGATTGATAGTGGCTGGTGGGGCGCTCCGGGCGCGCGGCGGGTTGGACGATGCCATTCCAGGTGCCCAGTTGCACCCGGGTCACAGACTCCGCGGGCGCCCGCAGCTGGGTGGAATAGCCCAGCCGCACTGCGCCGTCGTTCAGCGCCGGCGCCGGCATCAGGGACGTGTGCACGTGCATTTCGATACAGGCATGCGCCGTGTGGCCGAGGTAGAAGCGCAGCAGGGTCATCACCTCCCGGTGCTGGGCGTGGCCGGGCATCAGGCCCTGCACGAGGTCCGCCGTACGGGGCGTGATGACCACGCGCACGGCATTCGCGCGGTCGAAGAAGCCGCGCCCGAGTACACAGTTCTGCCCGAGCGGCCTGCGCTCGGTCGCGTCCGACGGCAGGCGGGTCCAGACCGGATGGAATTCGTCCACGCGCACGCCCGCATCAGGTACCGCGTGTTGCAACACGCCGGCGAGGCCCTCGGCCGTGCGGGTGCGCTGGCTGGCCAGCCCCAGCATCGACAGCAGCTTCTGGGTGGGCACGGTGTCGCTGACAGCGGACCCGCCAAGGCCGAGCCCAAGCAGGCTCAGCAGGTAGCGGGACACCTCGTCGCCGCCGTCGCGCCGGAAGCCCAGCGGGTAGCGGTACTTCCGCGCCACGCGATAGAACTGCGTGACGATGCGGTGGTGGAACAGGTCGAGGAAGGCCGCCAGCGGCTCCGCGCCATCGCGCCGCTGGGCCACTTCGTCGACGAAATACGACGGCATGTGGGCATCGACGCCATACAGCCCCAGGAAATTGGTGCGCACCACGGGTGGCGCGCCGGGGTGGTCCGGGTCACGCTCCACGGCGTCGATCTCGCGGCCCGGAAAGCCGAGCCGGCCGTTCGAGCGGAAGCGCACCGGCTCATTGGCCGGCGAATCGGTGGTGCCGAGCGGCGGGTGGCCTGGCGCCGCCAGCTCGATCAACTCGCACAGGCGGAAGAAGTTCATGCGCGGGGCATCGGCCAGCAATGCCTCGCTCAGCGGGCGGGGCGCCCGGTTGTCCGGCGCGTTCAAAACGGCGCCCCCTGGCCCTTGCTGTCCGGCCACGTCAGCCGCTGGCCGGACGGTTGCGAGACGATCACGAGCCGCGTGTAGAGATTGAGCGTGGCGTACAGCGACAGGAAGCGGTTCAGCATCTCGCCGAACAGTTCAAGGTCGCCCGCGCCGGCAAAGCGCGTGCTGTCCAGCCATACCTCGATCTCCACGCCGCGCAGCAGCCCGCCGCTCTCCAGCTTCTGCAGAGGGCGGTGCCGCACCTCGGTGATGGCGTCGATGCGCTGCCGGTTGGTCTCGCCGTCCGTCCAGTCATAGAGCGCCAGCGTGCCGCGCAGTACCTCGGCATCGAGCAGCGAGAGGTAGTTCGGCGCCAGATGCGAGAGCACGCGCCAGTGGAAGCGGTCGCCGGTGGGCGGATAGACGGGCAGCGTCGGCGCCGTGAGGTTGCGGATCGACGCCACGTTGGTGAAGCCGCCGCGCATCTGTGTGATGCCGGCTTCACGCAGGCCCTTGCGCGGCAGCATGCCGTGGGTGCCGGTGACGGACAGCGAGAGTGTCTCCTCGGGCAGCGCGTCCTGCGTCTCCCAGGCATGGCCGCCGAGCACCAGCCAGGTGTCCACCTGGCCCGATGGCCCGCGCCGCACGCGCGTGTGGAAGTAGCGCTCGGGCATTTCGTGCCGCAGCATGCCGCCGCGATGCCGGAACGCCGCGAACGGCGCGTACTCAAAGCGCTCGCCGCTGGCGGCCTCGAAGCCGCGCACGGTATCCACCGAGTACGCCTCCACATGCCGGCCATGCTGCGCCATCGCCCGCACGCGGTATTCGGTCTCGTGGTGCGTGAGGGTGACCGGGTCGGCCTCGAGTTCGAACAGGTTGATGATGGGCGCGCAATGGAGCCGCACGTTCTCGGCGGAGAAGCGCAGGTCATCGGGGAATGGCCGGGCGAGCACGACCTCGACATCGAACTGCTCCGTCTCCGGCGCCAGCCGGGCGATGGCGGGGAGGTCGAGCCCGAACAGGTCCACGAACATGAATTTCTTGGGGAACGTGAAGTATTCGAGCATCAGCTGGTAGCCGCCGAACGCGTTGTCCGGTTTGGGCCACAGCCGCTCGTCGGCCGCGAAACCGGCCGGCCGCAGGGACAGGCCCGGCATGGGCAGGGGCGTGCCGGGACGGTCGGCAGGGTGGCCGGGCACCCGCACGTGCATCGCCACCGGCGTGGCAGTCAGCGCGGCGTACAGGGCGAGCGCCAGCGGGCGGTCGGCATGGAGAAAGAGCCGCAGGCGCGGCACCTCCAGCAGCGCGATCTTGGCCTGCGCCTGCAGCGCCAGCCGCAGGCGGATCACCGAGCGGCCATCCTCGCGCGTGTAGGTGGCCGCTTCGGTCAGGCGCAGCGGATACAGGTCGACGGCCTGCGTGGTGCGGTAGATACAGTCGACGCTATCGCCGGGGTTGCCCGGGCTGCCTTGGTCGCTTTGCCCGCGCCCCGGCTGCGCGCCCAGCGCCACCGGGTCGGAAACGACTTCCAGCCCGGCCGGCAGCACCTCGTGGCGTTGCAGCGTGCCCATGGCCGGGGACATCTCGATGATCGAGAGCGACGGGATCATGCGCAGGTAGTGGGGCCATAGCATGCTGACGAGGCCCTCGGTCAACTCCGGCAGTTCATCGTCCAGCTTGTGACGCAGGCGTCCCATCAGGAAGGCGAAGCCTTCGAACAGCCGCTCCACGTGCGGGTCGCGCTCCCCGATGCGATCCAGGTTCAGCATGCGCGCGCGGTCCGGATAGGCCTGGGCGAACTCGGTGCCCGCTTCGCGCAGGTAGCGCATCTCCGCTTCGTAGTAGCGCAGGATCTCGTTGTCTTGGGTCGGGTGCTTCATGTCTCGGGAAGGCTAGGCGGTGGCGATGGCGCGCGCTGGGTCGAGGGCGATCAGATCGGCCAGCAGGGTGTCGATGCGATGGGCGATGGCGGGCTTGTCGGCGTCCTTGCGCGACAGGCGCGCCCGGAGCAGCCGCAGCAGTTGCTGCTTGGCCTCGAACGCGAGGCCCGGCTCCCACGCGGCGAGCTGGAAGCGCGCGGCGGTGGCTTCGAGCGTGGCGAGCAGGTGCAGCGCGGTATCGGCGCGGTCTGCGCGGGCGGCCACGCGTGCCATCACCAGTTGGCGGATGAAGCGGTCGCGCTCGCCATCGGGCAGGGGCAGCCCTTGCAGCCACGCGAACGCCGCGTCCAGGCTCTGCTGCGCGGCGAGATCGGCCGCCTGGGCCTCGGTTTCCGCCCAGTCGGTGCTGGCGGACGAGACCGACACCGGCGTCACGGCGTCGCCCCGCTCGACATCGCGCACGGTGGCATGGCGTGCGATCCATTCGAGCGTGGTGTCGTCCGCGAACGGCGTGCCATCGGCAAAGCTCAGTTGCTCGATGCCGGGCAGCCGCTCCAGCATCAATGCGCAGTCCGTGGCCAGCAGGTCCCGCACGCGCGCGTAGTCGCCGCCGGCCTGGTCCTGCGCCGTGAAGGCGTAGTACTGGAGGTCCAGCCAGAAATGGTTGGCGCCTTCGGCAAAGGCGCGTTCGAGCCGGTCGAGCAGTTCCGGCCACTGCTTCTGCAACAGCAGGCGCTTGAGCTGGGCGCGCAGTTCGGCGCGTGGGGCCACCAGCCGCGTCTTGCCACTGGGCTCGTGCGGCGGCGCCTCGGTCAGGGTGTCCCAGCGCACGCAGCGCATGAGCCGGTACGCGGCCAGATAGCCCTGCGGCTGGTCGCCCAGGAACGCGGCCATCTGGCGCGCGCGGTCGAGCAGGTCGCGCGAGGAGGAGATATCGCCCGTGGGCAGCGCCATTGGCGTCGCGGACGGGGCGGGCTCGGTGCGGGCGTCATGGGCGGCGGGCGATTCCACGCGGCCCTCGAAGCGGCGGAAGAGGGCATCAAGCGCCGGCCGCGCGGTCTCGGGCCACTGCGCGGTGCGTTCGAGGATCAGCGCCAGCGCGGACAGCGTGCGCTCCAGCGGGAGCCCGCTCAGCCCGTGCACGCGGTCGAGCCGGTCCGTGAACGTGGCGCTGGCGAGCCATTCGAGCGCCGCCTTGCGGCTCTCGCCCCGGGCGGGCAGCAGCTGCGTGCCGAAGCGGTCTACGAGCGCCGACAGCAGCTCGAAGCCGGACGCTATGCCCTCCGCGCCGTCCCGCCGCATGCGCGCATAGATATAGTAGGCAGCGATCCGCGCGTCCTTGGCGCTACCCTGGAGCAGGCGCTCCGCCGTCTCGACGATCAGGGTGTCGTTGACATCGGACAGCTTGGCAACTTCGTCCTTGATGGCGAGAAAGTCGTCGTCGTAGCCGGGGTCGTCCCCGGCGGGCGCGTCGGGGCGGATGGGCTTCAGCCACGGCTCCCATCGCGCGATGGCCGTCCGGGCCAGATCCGACGGCGCGCGCGTGCCGAACAGCGCGTTGAGCAACTGGTTAAACATCGTTCCCCTTGGTGGTGGATGGGTGGGGCTTGTCGAGGAAGATCCGGGACGGCAGCACGAAGTCGCGCAGCGAGAGCAGTTCGAGCGGCCCATGGCCGAGTTCGGTGCGCAGCTGGTAGCGGATGGGGTAGGTGACATCCCTGGCTGGCGGCTGCATCGCAGCGCGCGGGGTCAGACTGTCGGGGTCCGGCGCGGGGGCCACGGCGGGGCTATCCGGTTGCCCCTGCCACGTGAGCTGGAACGTGGCGCTGTCGATCGGCTCGATGCTGGCCCGCTCGAGCATCCTGACGAGGCCCCATCGGCCGGTGAACTCGTAATGCTTGTTGGTGGCGGCCGTCTCGGTCTGCCACTGGAGACGCGTGCCGGGGTTCTCGAGGTTGTTCGCCGGCCACGTCATGGCCTGCCAGTGTTCGCGCTGGTTGTAGTAGTGGAGGGTCTGGCCGTCCAGGGTCAGCAGCGTATCGGTCAGGCCCGGCGTCGGCACAGGCTTCATCTCGAACTGGTAGCGGGGCTCGCCCTGCGTGAGCAGCCGCGTGCCGATGCGCTGCAGCTGGTTGATCGCCGCAAGGAAGGCCGGATCGAACGCCAGCGCGTGCCCGCCCGACGCCGCGGGCTGCCACGCATCGCCCTGCAGTTCGAGCACGCCGGCCAGCTGAGCGGTGAGAAAGCCGTGGATCAGCCCGCCCTGCGGGCGCAGGAAGCGGGCGAGTTCCGGCAGCGAGGCGTCGTTGGCGGTATCGGCGAATGGGTAGCGGCCGGCGAAGGCGCGGCCCCATGCCATGGCGATGCTGTCTCGCCACGCGGCGTTCAGGCTGGCCTGGGCCGGCTGGAGCACGGTCTGGGTGGCCTGGGCGATGGGGCGCACGAACAGCGACTCCCCCATCCCTGCCCACTCGGCGCCGAGGCTTGCGGCAATCAGTTGCGCGTACACCTGGGTATCGGCCAGTTCCGAGCCCTTGCCCTGGAACAGCGCCTGCGCCATCTGGCGGGCCTGGGCGTCGGCGTCCGGGCTGTTGCTGACCTGCTGGAGCCGCAGCCGCAGGGCCGTCGCGCGATCGAGAAAGCGTTGCAGGCTCATGTCGCCGCCGGCGCCTTCGCCGACGGCCATCAGCCGCTGGATTGGCCCGAAGGTCGGGCCCAGCGGGCCGGCGGTGTCGGGCTTGACGGCCTGGGGGCCGGTGGCCTTCTTGCCGAGCATGTCCTGCGCTTTGGCGACCAGCGTGTCGGATAGCGAGTCCCTGTGCGCGCCAGCGCCGCCCTGGTAATCCAGCGACTTCATCAGCGCGATGACTGGCGACTGGCGTGCATCGGCCATCAGCTTCAACTGGTCGATGGCGCCCGGCAGCGTGGGGGCGGGCTCCCACTGGAGGCTGTTCATGAAGCGCTGCCACTGCTCGGCGTAGTCGGCGAAGTACCGGGCGGTGAGGGTGGCCTGTAGGTTCTTCGGGCTGGCCGACTGCTGGGCATTGCCGTCTGATAGCACCCAATCGCTAGTGACTTCCGTGCGCTTGGCGGCCTGCGCAATGGCCTCGGCCACGTGGCCCTCGTAGGCCTGCCGGGTGTAGGCGCCGGGCACCAGCGCATTGGCTCGGATCAGCCCGCGCGCGTCGGTGCCGGGGGTGAGCGACACCAGCGTCTGATCCGGATACTTGTTGCCGATGCCATCGATCACCTGGCGGTAGATCGTGTCCTGCGCGTTGCGCTGGCCG
The DNA here is from genome assembly GCF_052115685.1 of Cupriavidus sp. 2KB_3. Classification (NCBI taxonomy): domain Bacteria; kingdom Pseudomonadati; phylum Pseudomonadota; class Betaproteobacteria; order Burkholderiales; family Burkholderiaceae; genus Cupriavidus; species Cupriavidus sp. 2KB_3. The sequence continues at coordinate 105,288 of NZ_JBFRHD010000014.1, read as the reverse complement.
ATGACCGCGAGCACCGTGCGCCGCGCGCCGGCCACCAGCTCGGGCCGCGCCTCGATGCGCCAGTCGGGATGGGCCTTGACGCGGGCGGCATGGAACGTTAGCAGCCGATCCGCCAGATCGTCCCGCTCGCCCGGCGTGATGCGGGCTTCGGTTTGCCAGTGCCGGACCAGCTGCGGCGCCAGGAAGTCTGGCTCGGCGCGCTCCGGGTTGGCCAGCATCAGATAGGTCTTGAGCGTCTGATGGCCGCCCAGCGCCCACTGGCTGCCCTGCGCGTCGAGCCCATCCACCGGCATCTGCGCGAGATCGACGAGCACATCTTCGAGATCCTGCTGGATCGGGCCGACCAGAAGCTCGCGGCTGGCCGCCGCATAGGGCTTCCACAGCGCTGCGAGCAGGGCGTCATCGCGGTTCAGCCCGAAGCGGGTGGAGAGCGACGCGTGATGACCGGGGCGCGGTTCGTAGCGTTCGATCTGGTGTTGCAGGGCAACGAGCGAGCGGAGCCGTCCGGCTGCACTTAGTTCGGCGGCGTTGGCATCGACAGTCCGCTGTGCAGTGTGGATATTGCGGGCGTTCTGGTAGCCGGACAGCAGCATCCCGGCCGTCCACAGGCCGATGGTGCCTAGGGCGATGGTGGAAAAGACGGTGACGGGGTGGAAGCCGACGCGACGGCCGGGATGACGGCGGGCGGAATCGGCGATGTGTTGCCAGAGGGGGAGGGTGGAACTGGTATATGCCTCCCCGTCTTTCGCGTCAGCCGGTAGCGGAGCGAACACGAACCCCGCCAATGCAGAGCGTCCGCCATGGGTGCCGCCAAGTTTTCCCGCCCAGTCGGCGAGCGTCTTGATCCGCGCATCGAGCCGCTGAGACAACTCCGCAAGGTAACGGTCACCGGGGACTGCGCTCAATCGCTCGGTACCGCGCCGGGCAAGACGATCGCGGAGATCCGCAAGGGCGACCTCCACGGCGGTGGCACTCGGATCAAAGCGTAACTCGCAACCGACGACAGGTACATTCCCGCTGCCGGATGTCTCTGCGCCGCCGACCTCGAGAACGAAAACCGGGGCGGACCAGCGCAGGGCTTCGGCGATATGCGAAAGATCCGTCCCCCGTGTCGCGAGATCGCCATGCTGATTTCGTGCGGCGGTTTCACCGTTGGAAACAAGAACCACCGCGTCCACTGGGCCGCGTCGGTGCAACGTTCGCAGTTGGCGCAGGTACGCAGCGTCCACGCTCCCATTTTCGCCGTTGGCGGCTCGGATGAGAACCGAGTTAGCCCCCGTCGCAAATGTGCCCGTGGCCATGATTTCAGGAAGCAGTTCTACCATCGTCCTGTCGTCGCCGCATAGCAGTATTCGAGGGGAACGGCGTTGCCAGAAGGCGCCATCGTTGGCGCGCAGGCTATCCCGCAGCGAGGGGTGCGCCGGAACGCCTTCTGCATTGGCCATCTTGCCACCGGCATCTGGTAGCGTCGCCCCCGCCTCCTTTCGAAGACGAACGGCAGCAACCCTTGATCGAAGGATAACGACCGCAATCAGCAACACAACGAGCGCCGTCCCCGCTGCCAAGGCTTTCCAGTTGTTGCGTACCCAGGCTTCGATCTCGCTGACTTCGAAGAAGAGGAAGAAAAATCCGCCGACCAAGATCGTGACTGCGATCAACACGAGCGCGATTGCGAAGTATGTAATGTTCATGGCGTCTCTGCGCTGGGTTCAGGTGGATCAATACGTCCCATTACGATCCCGTTCCGGTTGCGAGCCGCGAAGAACTGTGCTGTCTGCTGCAGTTCCGCCGCGATACATGCGGCCGCCAGCGCTTGCCATTCGCATAGCCCGCCGCACGGACCCGAGAACGTGTCGATTGAAATCGCCTGGTTCGGATTCTCCGGCAACACCTCCAGCTTGAGTCGAACCAAAGGATGCGCCAGCAGCCTGTTTGTGGCGTTTGTGTCCAGGCCGCAAAGCCACCAGCGGGCGAGGGGTGGGACTGGACCCTGGGTTCCCAGCAGCGTTTCGAGGTCTGTCTCGAGGTTCTCCAATGACGTTTGCATCGGCCGGCGAAGCCATGCGGCCGGTGCAGCGCCGGCTGCGCGCGCTGTGATGTCAGTCGCGAGGGTCATGCCCACTCCCCCCTCCGACACGGTGCCCTCGTCCCCGTCGCCCCATAGCTGCGTGGCCATGAACAGGCCGCAACGCTTGGGGGCTTCCGTGGACCAGTGCGCGAACAGACCTATGACGGATGCATCCACGGCTTCCTTGGGCGGTTCACCATGGAAAGGGTCCAAGCTGGCTCCGTCGAGCAGTTCGGCCATTTGAGGTCCGGCGTTCGTGGTGGCATGGTCTGTCATGCTTACCCCAACGATCTCCACCGAACCCTTTACGCCCGCGTGGACGTTGTAGGCCGATCCGCGGACCTCTTGTAGCAACAAGATGAACAGCCCTTTCTCTCGCACTGAAAACGGATCGCGCTTGTCAAGGTCTTGAATTTGTCTGGGAACGCCGGGACTGGGTTCCAATCGCGGTGCATCGACAATCATGTCGTGGATAAGATCCGCTTCAGAAAGTCTTCTGGTGTCAGGCAACATCAGCACGACGTCGAGCACCACAAGTCGCTGGTTTCCCCAGGCACGCCATTGCGTGAGCGAGTGCTCCTGGATACTCGTCATGAGGGTGGCCTTGCCACTGGCATTGCCGTAGACCAGGAGCCGAACGCCGAATGCCGCCATCCACGCAAGCGCAGGTATGCCGGCAATACCAAGCCAGAAGCGCAGGCCTGACGCCGGGCGGCCTTCTGGCCATAGCCATGCCGTGGCGAGCGCGCCGGCAGCAAGGAACAAGACCAGGAGCGCAAGCCATAAGCGGGCGCGAGGAAGGCCGGGTGTGGCGATGGGCGCGAATGCAGGAATTGGCCAGGTCATGGTCATTCTCCGAACCCGGTAGTACTGGATAACAACCGGCATCCGCATCCGGCAATGAATCCGTGCAACGCAACCTGCCGGTTGCCGCAATAGATCTGGCTCGCGCCGGGCAGGATGGCGCTCTTTCCATGGCTGGGTAGCGAGCAATTGACCACATCGCCGACCAGGGCAACAGGGCGGCCGTCGATGACGATCTCTCCGCTTGCGCTCTCGACATAGCCATCCTGATCGGTACGGTCATGCAGACGAATGGCGCCTCTCATGGTTGAACTCCCGGGATGACATCGTTCGAGGTCCTTGCGCCGTACTCCTTGCCCAGCGCCGTGACCTCGGGCAGGGCCGGCACGGTGGCACGCAGGCGCAGGCTTTCGAGAATGGTGCGGAAGCGTGGTTCGCTTTGCGCGAACGGTGGTGGGTCGCTTGGCAGTTCATCCGCCCGGTTGCGCGCGAAGGTGCGCATCTTGAGGCCGAGCCATGGCAGGGCCTGGGAGTTCATCTTGCCGTCAGAGCCGACGTACAGCGTGTACACCTCATAAGGTGGACGATTGAGGATCCGCTCCAGCTGTTCGTCATCGTAGCTTTGATGCGCGTTGTACTTCTCAATTTCGTCTGCACCGTTGTTGCGCACGATCACGCCGGTCTCGAATGTCTCGCGGCTGTCGATGACGGCCTTGCGGGCAATGCGTTGCAGCAGGGTCGTGTTGGCGGGCAAGCCGGTGATGCCGATGGCGGCCACGCCCAGCGAGTCAAACAGTGGGCCGCCGCCTTCGGTGTCAGGGGTGAGATACCCCATGTCGAAGGTGTAGGTGACGCCAAGCGCATCGGGATAGCGCATGCCGAGCTTGATGAGGAAGGGTAGCGTGCCGTCGTCGGCCAGGAAGGCATAGGGGATGCACAGTCCGGGCTCGGTGGGAATCTCGAACTCGGCACGCGCGCGGAAGCGTTTGAGGAAGGCGCGCATGCGGGCCTGGTTGGCCTCTGGCTGGTCGGCGCGGTCCGTCTGCTCGAAGATATGCAGCCAGGGCTTGCGGTAGACGTAGGCGGTGAGTGTTTGCGTGAGATTGTCTCGACGAGGGTCGTCTTCGCTATAAAGCTCGGGGTAATCCGAATCCCAGATTGCAATGCTATCGGGAAGGCCGGTATCGAAGCGACGGTCGATTCTCGCCCGGGCTTCGCTCACTTCGTGCGCGCGTATTTTCTCCTCTGCCCATTGTCTGTCCGAAGCTACAGTGCTCGGGTTCCGAAGTTCCGCTTTCCAGCGCGCCACGCGTTTATTTTGCCATTCGTTAGGTGCCGGGTCGCCGCGATAGTCCCGGGAGTTGAGGTACGACATGTACTCCACCGCTTCAGGATCGGAGATTACTGCGATCCTGGTGTCATCGATGACCATCTTGTTCACTTCTTTCACGTTGTAGCTGTGTCGAAGAGAGAAGACGAACTCTTTGTCAGGATTAGCGGGCCATTGGGCGGAGGTGTCTACGTCGAAAACATGTCGACCCAAGCATTCCCGATGTTTCCCCGATGGTTGCGTTGAATAGGCTGCGTGCGCGGCCCGCTGCAACGTTTCTAGCCATTCCTGTGCCCGTTCTGTCTCCTCACGTTCGGCACGCGAGGGGCCGCAGCCCATTAGCAATGCTATTGCCAGTGCTGTCATTCCCAACGGAACAATTCTTACGTGTTTCATGTCACGCCTTTGGTTCGTGAATGCCACTTGTAGCCGCGAGTGCCATGCCCGAAGTTGTATCGAGGGGCGGACCATCGTTGTTTGCCAGCAAGGTGAGGTTCAATCCCGATTCATTGTTCTCGCCGGCGGTCCAACGAATGGGCAACGCACAGAAGAAGCCTTGGATGCCGGCCGGTGCGCTTGCCTTGGGATTCGTCTTGGCCTCCCAGCTGCAAGGCTTATCGGTCGGCGCAGGAGACCGCCAGAACGTCTCCTGGAAGGGCATGCGCGCGGATTGCCTGCCTTTCGTTTGATCCCATGTTGCCCAGATGGATTCACGGCGGTCGTTGTCTTTGGAGTGATAGACGTAGCCGAATGCTTCGCCATAGGATCTTGCGTTGGCAGTTGCACGCCTCTGTATCTCCTTCCACGTTGCGGCGCAGGCTGGCTGATCTATTACTGCGGCCAACTCGGAAGCCGGAGCACTGCAATTCCCCGCCAACCCGAACAGCTTGCGCCACAGCTGCGTGCGCAATCCGTGCACGCCTTTGCTGACTGCAATCTGGCGCTTTCCGTCCAGCAGCACCCGAACCGACTCACCGTCGTGAATCATCATCGCCAGTTCCGAGTCACGGTCGCCCAGCAGGCTGCGGTCATTGATATTGGCGCTGCCGAGGATTGCCAGCCTGTCGTCGGCAATCAGGAGCTTGCTATGCACATAGATCTGTTCGGTCACGGGCTGGCCGTTGAGCGTCGCCCAGCTGCGCAGGTTTAGCAGTGTCAGGTATTGGTTCCAGGCGTCAGGCACAGCCTTCACGAGATCAGGGATCGCCATCGCGTCGATCTGCCGATACAGCGCGCGCCGCTCATCGTCGCTCATCCCGGGTGCCGCCTCGCGCCTCCGCTTCTCCACAATTGCGCGCCGGATGGTGTTGACAAGGCTATGGCTGCCGAACACCAGCGACTGCATGGTCAGGTGGATCTGGCTGGCGATGGCGATGTTGTTGAGCGGGCCCTCAGGATGCACGGGCAGGACCATATAAACGTGAAAGGGCAGGCCGTCGAGAATGGCGCGCCGGATCCGCGCGCCCAATGCGTTGCCAAGTGGATTCTTGATTTGCTCCTGCGCCTTGCCCAGCAGCTTCGACGTTTCCACCTGGGCAATATTGCTCAGGATCACACGGAGGTCGGTCCAGAACAGGTCGTCGTCGCCCATGTCGGCCACCACGCGGCGCAGCTTGGCGAGGTCAAGCTTGCGGATCATCTCGGCGGGTGACATCCCCCGTTTGAGATTCAATGCGGTGAGGTACCGCTCGGCGTTGTGCGCGCGCCACGGACTACACATCACGCCCATCGGACCGGAAAGCTCTACGTCTGAGCGTTGTATGCCAAACGCCGACTGAAAGAACTGTCCCTCGATGTACAGAAAATGCTGCGCGCCGAGGATGGCGTTGAGCATGGCCTGGAGGCAGTTGTTCTGCGCAAGCGCTGGTGGAGTGCCTTCGGGATTCGCTGCATGCTCGAGTTGGCACTGGCGCAATGAGGCGCTGCGCAACACTTGAACCGTATGTTTCCGTGCGGTTGCAGGCGGGCAATTTAGCAGCAGGGTCTTGGATAGTTTCGGGAGCCCAAGCGGCTGTGTTGAATTGAGGCGTGCTTCGGGCATCTGGAGTGCACCGAACACTTTGTTCGCCAGCGCGTAACTCTGTTCGCCCAGGTCCTTGAGTGCCCGTTCATGACTGGCGACCACCGCGTCCCATCGACGCACGAAGTTGCGCGTCAGGTCATGCACCGCCGGCCCCTTTACACGCATCTGCACGTCATGCCACGGCATGCGCGGCTGCTTCGCCGTGTCGTGCAACTGCTCGCCGTAGGGCATGACCTTGCGCTTCTCCACCCAGCGGGAGTAGGGCGCCTTGCGGCGCATCGCCTGTTGCGCGACGGTGGTTGCGAACGCCAGCGATAGCCCTTGCATCAACTGTCCGGTCAGGTGGTAGACGGTGGGGGGCATCTCGTCGAGATGGCCGCCGCGCAGCCAATCGATGCACCAGGTGACAGCCGCCGCGATGTCGGCCCCCTCCTTCAACAGCGCTTCACGGGTGGCCTGCCCGAGGTAGTCCCAGGTGCCCCTTGCAAGCCAGCGGACTTGTTGTTCTGCCGTGCCCAGTGCGCCATCCACGACCCTGTCGATTGCACCACGGATAGGCGCTTTCACCCTACGCAGCGGCGCGCTGAGCCAACTGTCGGCCTTCCACCAGTTTTGTACCCGCCATGCCACCTCCTCATACGCCCGTGCCGCCTGGCTGAGCTTGTCTCGAGGAACGGTCATCAAAGGGCTTTCGGCCGGTGAGAACCACCACGCTCCAGTGTTGTTCGCCCAGGTGTCCGAGCAGGCTGCCAGCAACTCCATCAAGGGCACATAGTTCGCCTTGTCCTGGGCGGACAGCGTCTCGATCATGGGAATACAGGGGCTGTAGAACTCGTTGCCCTTGCGCCATTGGGCGCTCAGGTCGAATCGGCCGTCATCGCGGCGCCCATACGCCAGGTCGATGCCGCCCAGGTAGCCGGTCTTGCCGTCGATGACCACCATTTTCTGATGGTGCGAGAAGCCGAGCATGCCGAGCGCCCCCGCGATGTCGCTCTGACCGATGGCGGGCAAGACCCACGCTCGCCGCTCCTTCAATCCGGCGTTGAGTTGGCACAACGCCAGCACGCTTTGCAGGACGCCTGTGGCGAAACACAGCGGGGGTGGCGCCATCCACGGCATGACGTAGACATTCACCCCGCGCTCCACCGCGCGGCGAAGGTGCTCGAACAGGGTCTTGCCGTCGCCCATCTCCACATCGGCGTTTATTTGCCAGCCGGCGATCAGGATCGACGCCTTGGCTCCCCCTATCGCCTTGGCGACGTCGAGGAAATAGGCGTCTCCGGTGACGAAGAACTCGACATCATTCCCTGCGCTGGGTGCCGCGAAGGGTTCGCCCCATCTCGGCTTGGAAAGGAACTTTGCAAGCGTCGGATCTTCGCTCCGCGGTGGTTCGGTCTTGGAAACGAATCCGGTTGGCGCGGAGTTTCCGGCAATGGGCTTCCCGTCCTTCGACTGGATTTGGCAGACTGTCTTTTCCATGAGTACGGGCCTAGCCTTGGTGGAGTTTGGTGCGTTGCTTGACGGCACGGAAGATCTGCCGCGCGGATGTTTCGAACTGCGCCTGGGCCGTCTGTGTTGGCTGGGAGTTCTCGGGCGCTTCCCGCACACTCAACAGATCTGGCGAGAAATCTTCCGCATTCAACGCATGGAGCAGCCGATCCTCATCGGTCCAGTCCTCGGACTCGAACTCGACGTTGATGCGTACAACGTGACCCGGATAGACGAGCCAGGTTTGCATGGGGTGGGTGCAGTACGCTTCGGAGAGCCTGGTTTGGTCGTCTTCGGTGAGCTGGACATGGCCATCGGCGTCGGAGGTGCCCTGCGCCACAACGGTTCGACCTGCGCCGATGTCCAACGATTCCGGCCGTGGCCCATACACAATCGTCCAGGGCGTATGCGCTAGCACATGTCCGTTCGGGCCGGGTGCATCGGACAGCCGCAGACGGAACGCAAGCGGCTGTGGCTCGAGTTCGGATTTCGGAAGGTTTGGCAGCGTGGCGGGTGCGCTGGCTGGCGGGCGCTTCAATAGCGCCACTGTATGACAGAGAATATTGCCCGGCGAGCCAAGCTCGACCTTGCCATCCTTGAGGCGGATGAACGCTCTGCCGCAAGTGAGCAGGAGTTCGTCCTTGGCAGTGACTACGATTCGCCGCTCCGTGCTGGTCAATGACAAGTCATGACGCGCCGTCAGTTCGAGCGAGTCGTTCTGTGCCTGCAACTGGATCTTGCCCTTGTTGGCGAAGAGCTTGATGCCTGCGTTGTGGGCGAACAGGCTGATGGCCTCGCCGGCCACGACGGTGAACCGCTTCCAGGCGCTCATTTCCATGTGCTGCCCGGCATTCGAGAAGATGCTGGCGCCGGCACTATGTCGGATGTGGGCGGGCGTCGTGGCCGCGATGCCAGACGGCGCAGACAGCAGCAGCACGGCACTCTGTAGTTGCTTGACCTGGTCCTGAAGGAAGGCGTTCTGTGCCTTCAGATCCAGCATGTCGGCCTTGGCGGTCTCTGCGGTGTTGTTCAGGCGGTGAAGCTGCTCCAGTGTGTCACCCAACTGGTTCATGGCGCCGCGCATATCGAGTTGCTCGCCTCGCGCGCCCGGTTGGTCATCCGCCGAGATAAACAACCCCTTGCCGCCCCTAAGCGCCCCCCAACCAGACGTTCGCAACTCGAACCCCTCCCCCCGCTTCTTCCACTTCCCATCCACCATATGGCCAAGTGTCAGTTGCGATTTGCCGGAATGCTCCGTGGACAGCTTGACGTGCTCCTGGCCTTCCCAGTCCTCGAACTCGAGCTTGTTGTCGCTCTGCGTACGAATGACGTTGCGCGACAGCCAGCGGTCGTGATTGGTGATCAGGTCCGTCTGACGGCTGTTGTGGTGGACGTGGGCGATGTAGGGCTTGTTCGGGTTCCCGTCCCGGAACGCGATGGCGGCTTCGGTGCCGTCGATCAGCGGAAAGTGGAATCCTGTCTGCAATGCGCCGGCGAACGGCTTTGCCAGCCGCAGGGGCACGCATTCGCCGCCACCGGGCCATTTCTCGAAATCGAAGTCGAAGCGGACGGTGTAGTAGCCCTGTTGGGTCAGGTAGGCGTACTGATATTGGCTCGGTGAGGTGATGCGGGCGCTCAGCGTGCCCGGGATCCTTGGCCAGTTGGCCTCGTCCAGTGGTAGCCGGAAACGGCGATCAGAAGGAATTGATTTAAAGGAATTGCGATATGCGGCATCGCGCGCGCCGGTATGGGTGACCTCGGTGATGACCTGCCCATTGGGTGCGTCGGGCAGGTCAATATCCATTCGAAGGATCCGCGCCGGACGCAGTTCCAGCACGTTGCTCTCGCCCTCGTATTCCACCTGACAGGCGATGGCGGCCTCGTGACGAAGCTGGGCCTCCCACTTGGCGCCATCGAAATCGAGGTGATGGGTGCCGAAGACGTAAGGTTGGCCGTAAGTGGTCTTGTCCTTTCGTGCGATATTGGCTTCGCCCTTCAACGGCTCCCAGGCCAGGTCGGGGTTGTAGTCCGCCACGAGGAACGATTCGGGGACGGTTCTAGCATTTGTACGAATGCTGAAGACCGCCTCGACACCGGCCTCCAGGCCGGCGGTCTCCCGGTAGGGCACACGTAATTCAGGCTTGTAGAGGTAATGGTCGATGTCGTCGCCAAACACCACCATTTCGCCGAATTTCCCAGGAAGGAAATAGGAATAGAGCCCTTCCTGCTCCATCAGCAGGCGGATGTAGTCCCAGTCAGACGTCTGGTACTGCAAGCGGAACGGGTGCTGCGGGTACTTGCGGCGCAGCTTGAAGATGAACTGGTGGCCGACCAGTTCATGCCGCCGCAGGATCGCCTCGATGATCTGCGGCGCGGTCTGGTGCTGGTAGACGCGGGTGGAGCGGGTGAGCCGAAGCCGGGCCACAAGGGGCTCCACCACCATCTGGTAGCCGTGGAAGTCTTGCGTCCGCGCGGTCTTGGAGAACTGTGTGATGCATCCCGCGAACTTGCGCGGCTCGGTGCCATCGCCGGGGTCGATCTCGAACGTGGCGGGCTTGCCGAGGTAGCTGGCACGCCCGAGTTCCAGCGGGTGGGTGAGTTGGATCGTGACGGCATAGGGAGCGCCCAGCTGCTCCACCGCCTCGAACGACACCACCGAGAGACCGACTGCGGTCTCCGCGCCCGGCACCTTCAGGAAGTACGACTGCTGTCCGCCCAGTCCCTTGAGCAGTGCTTCCCCATATGCCTTCAGTGTTGCAACCCCAGCCGACATCGTCTCTCCCCATGGCCGGCAAGCCGGCGTAGCACGTCAGGCATGTCGCGATGCAAGCGACATGCTCCTGCGCGCCGCACCTTACCGCCTTGTGGCTTTGAGGAAAATAGGACTATGTCGAAAGATTGATTTAGATAAAAAAGATCAAAAGTCTGACGAATTTTAGGAAATAACCTAAATACAGTGGGAAATAAAAAAGATAGTCTCCCGGACTTGCGTGTCTACCGGCCGTGCGGCTGATCGAGACGGATCGATCGCCGCTTGGATTGAAAACCTGTTGGAGAAGGAAATCGAGAATGGCAGAGAGCTTCCAGAACGAAGTGCCCAAGGCACGGATCAACATCAAGCTGGATTTGCACACCGGCGGCGCGCAGAAGAAGGTGGAATTGCCGCTGAAGCTGCTGGTGATGGGCGACTACAGCAGCGGGCAGGACACCCGCGCGCTGGCGGAGCGGGAGAAGGTCTCGATCAACAAGAACAACTTCAATGCGGTGCTGGCGGACTTCAACCCGCGGGCCAGGATTGCCGTCGAGAACACGCTCGCAGCGGATGGCTCCGAGCTGCCCGTCGATCTCGATTTCCATTCCATGGATGACTTCAAGCCGGAGGTGGTGGCCGGCAAGGTGCCCGAACTGCGCGCGCTGATGGCGGCACGCAATCTCCTGCGCGACCTCAAGTCGAACCTGCTCGATAACGCAATGTTCCGTCGCGAACTCGAGAAGATCCTCAAGGACCCCGGGCTGTCCGAGCGCCTGCGCGCCGATCTGCAGAAGATTGGCCAGGCCGCCCCGGCTCCCGCCTCCGCCCAGTAACCCGTTACCCGTTACCCGAGGATTTTCTCCATGGAAAAGAAGCCAGAACTGTCTGCACGTACCCATAGCGCCGCCGATAGCGCCGCCGCTGCCGTCGTCCTTGACGCGCCGGGCAAGAGCGTCTATGAAGCGCTCTGCGAGAAGATCAACCTGTCGCCGGTCCGTAGCACGCGGCCGGTGGAGTCGTTCCAGAGCGCAGACGCGCTGTCCGAATCGTCGCTCGACGAGCGCGTGGCGCAGGCCATGCACGTGTTCCTGAAGATGATCCAGGATTCGTCACAGCAGGTGGACCGGCTCGACAAGAGCCTGCTCGACTTCCACATCGCCCATCTGGACGAGAAGATCAGCCGGCAGCTCGATGCAATCATGCATCACGAGACCTTCCAGGAGATCGAATCGGCCTGGCGCGGCCTGAAATTCCTGGTCGATCGCACTGATTTCCGCAAGAACGTGAAGATCGAGGTGCTCGACGTCTCGAAGGAAGCGCTGCGCCAGGACTTCGAGGACACCCCCGAGGTGATCCAGAGCGGCCTGTACCTGCACACCTATATCCAGGAGTACGACACACCGGGCGGCGAGCCAATCGGCTCGATCATCTCCAACTACGCGTTCGACCGTAGCCCGCAGGATATCGCCCTGCTGCGCAATATCTCGAAGGTGTCGGCGGCTGCGCACATGCCGTTCGTGGGTGCGGTGGCGCCGGAGTTCTTTGGCAAGACGTCGATGGAGGACGTGGCGGCGATCCGCGACATCGGCAACTACTTCGACCGCGCCGAGTACCTGAAGTGGAAGAGCTTCCGCGAGTCCGACGACGCACGCTATATCGGCCTGACGCTACCCCGCTTTCTGGCGCGGCTGCCGTACGGTCCGGATACCGTGCCGGTCCGCGCGTTCAACTATACGGAGGCGGTCAAGGGGCCGGATCACAACCGTTACCTCTGGGCCAATGCATCGTTCTCGTTCGCCGCGAACATGGTGCAGAGCTTTATCAAGAACGGCTGGTGCGTGCAGATCCGGGGTCCGCAGGCTGGTGGTCTGGTCGAGGACCTGCCGATTCACCTCTATGACCTTGGTACAGGCAACCAGGCCAAGATCCCGACCGAGGTGCTGATTCCCGAAACGCGCGAGTTCGAGTTCGCCAACCTCGGTTTCATCCCGCTGTCGTACTACAAGAATCACGATTTCGCGTGCTTCTTCTCGGCGCATTCGGCCCAGAAGCCGGCCCTGTACGACACCAAGGAGGCCACCGCGAACAGCCGTGTCAACGCGCGCCTGCCGTACATCTTCCTGCTGTCGCGCATCGCGCATTACCTGAAGCTGATCCAGCGCGAGAACATCGGCACCACCAAGGACCGCCGCCTGCTGGAGCTGGAGCTGAACAACTGGATCAAGACCCTCGTGACCGAGATGACTGATCCGGGTGACGAACTGCAGGCGTCGCATCCGCTGCGCGATGCGCGGGTCATTGTCGAGGATATCGAGGACAACCCGGGCTTCTTCCGCGTGAAACTGTTCATCGTGCCGCATTTCCAGATCGAGGGGATGGACATCAACCTGTCGCTCGTCTCGCAGATGCCCAAGGCGAAGAACTGATAGCGGAATCGGCCCGATACCATGAAGATCACAAGACCGCTGTGGGCGCAGGGCATCTTTATGACGCCGCAGCATTTCCAGCAGCAGGCGCTATGGGAGCGCCACGCCGGCGAGCAGATTGCGCGCATCGTCACCCCGGAGCCGTGGGGCGTCGTGCGCGTCGTCATCGATACCCAGGCCTTGTCAGTGAATCGCCTCGCGGTAAGTTCGCTCGCCCTGCGCCTGCCGGATGGCACCGTGATCGACACGGAGACGGCCGACCGGACCCCTGCGGCGCGCGATCTATCCGATCTGCCCGCAGGCGCGGACGCGGCGGTGGTCCTGATCGGGCTGCCGCTGTTGGACGCGCTGGGTGGTAATTGCGTCGAGGATGGCGAGCGGCCGGCGCGGCCGCGCCGCTTCGTGCGTGAGTACCTCGGCGTAGCCGACCTGCACGGCGATGGCAAGGAGGAAATCAGCGTCGAGCGTCACGCACTGGCCTTGCTGTTCGATGGCGAGGCACAGGGCGACTATGTGACGTGCCCGATCGCCCGGATTGTCCGCACGCCGCAGGGGCAGATCGAACTCGATCCGGGCTACGTGCCGCCGAGCCTGTTCCTGTCCGCGAGCGACCAGTTGACCGCGCGCATGACGCGGCTATCGAGCATCCTCAGTGCGAAGAGTGCGAGCCTGGGCGTGCGCCGGCGCGAGCGCTCCGACCAGATGGCCGACTACGCGGTGGCCGACGTCGCGCTCTTCTGGCTGCTGCACAGTGTCAACAGTGCCTGGCCCGAACTGGCGCGGCTGTGCGCGGCGCCGCAGCAGCATCCCGAGCAACTCTACCGGGTGCTGGCGCGGCTGGCGGGTGCGTTGCTGACGTTCTCGACCACGGAGACGCTGCAGGCCATTCCGGCTTACGACCACATGGCGCCAGAGCCTGTGTTCGCGGAACTGGAATCGATGATTCGGCGGCTGGTGGATGCGGTGGTGCCGTCGCGCGTCGTGCCGATTGCACTTGAACGGCTGCGGCCCACGATCTGGGACGGCAAGATCCTCGACGAGCGGCTGGTCGAGGGCACCGAGTACTACCTGTCGGTGCAGGCTGGCATGCCGGCGCACGCCTTGCTCGAACAACTGCCACGGCTGTGCAAGGCGGGAGCGCCAGACGAAGTCTCGCAGATCGTCAACTCGGCGCTGCCCGGCATTCCGCTGCGGTCGATGTCGCGCCTGCCCGCCGCCATTCCGGTGCGGATCGAGAACCAGTACTTCGCGCTCGATAGCGCCCACCCGGCGTTCCGGCGCATGCTGGACGCGCGGGCCTGCCAGTTCTACGTGCCGGCTTCCGTGCCGGACGTATCGCTCGAACTCTTTGCGGTATTGCCGGCATGACCACGTCAAATCCGATTTTTCCGCTCGCGCTCCGCGATACCGCCCTCACTGTCGCTGCGCTGGCCAGCGGGAGTACTCCGGTGGCCTTCGCATCGTTCCGTGAGACGTGCCTGGGGCACATCGCCCGCCTGCGTGAGGAACTCCGGGCGGCGGGGCAATCCCCGGACGTCATTGAGGACGCGATCTATGCGCAATGCGCGCTGCTCGACGAATACGCGCTCCGCCACCTTGAGGGAGCGGGCCGGAACGAGTGGGAGCGCGAGCCGTTGCAGGTCAAGGAATTCCAGAGTCATGACGCGGGCGACGCGCTGATCGACCGCATCGAACGGCGGCTTGCGGCACCGCAACCGGTGCTGCCATTGCTCGGGGTCTTCCATGTGGTGCTCGGACTGGGTTTCCAGGGGCGATTCGCCCTGAACGGCGCCACGGACCGCGCCGCGCTGCTGCGCGCGCTCGATGAGCGGCTGGCGCGTGCGGGGCTCGACCAGGGTAACGGGCCGGTCATCGTCACTCATGGCAAGGGACGCGCCGACTGGCACATCTCGCCGGTCGCCTGGGTGGGACTCGCGCTCCTCGGCGCCGGGCTGGTCTATCTGGTGCTGGATCGCTGGCTCGACGCGGCCATCGCGCGGCTGGCTGCCTGAAGGGCGTAACGTGACCGGTTATCCCTATCGCACCTTGGCTGGCTGGCTCACGGCGCTCTGTCTGGCATGGCTTGGACTGTGCTCGCCATGGTCGGCCACCTGGAACCTGCTGTTGGGCATGTTCGTCGTGGCGCTAATGCTGGCGGCGATGATCGTTGCCACACGGCGTGGGCGGGCACGCCGGCGAGCCTCCCGGGCCGTGCTGGAAGCCGTCAACGCGTCGCTCGATGCATTGCCCGGCGAAATGCGCCGCAATACGCCGCTCGTACTGGCCGTAGGCGAGCCGGATGGCGCCCTGGCGTCGGCGTTCGGCGACGCGTTGGTCCGCATCACCGAGTCCGCGATCTGGGTGCGCGTGGACGATCCGGCGCGGCTGGCGCACGTGGCGGACGCCCTGAAACGCTGGCGCGACGGCCAGGGGCCGGACGCCGTGGCGTGCCTGGCCGCTGCCGGCCAGATCCGCGACGCCGCAACGCTGAACGCGCGCCTCGGCCGCTTGCGCCACGCGATTGGCGAGGCCAGCCGCGCCGTGGACTATCCGCTACCTGTGTGCGTCGCGGTCTATGGCGAGGCATCGGACGGGCCGCCGGACGAATGCCCGTGGTTCGGCATGTCTGGCGAAGCGGCGCTGGCGGACGAGGCATGGATCGCGCAAGTCGCGGCGAGCCTCGATTCCTACGCACGCACCGCCGGGCCGGCCGACCGCGCCGCGCGGTGGTATCGCGCCGCCCGGCTGCACGCCCTGGCCAGATGGGTGCAAGCGGCCTTGCTGCCGCCCATGCGGGACGAAAGCCGCGAAGGCAGCCGCGACGGTCGCCGCACGGGACGACCGGTGCAGGTGGCCGCTGTCGGCGTAATCGCGGTGCGTGGCACGCCAGCCGACAAGTCGCTGTTTGCCGGGGCCGTGGCGCACATCACCGGTCTGGTCGGGGCGCATCGGGCACAAGGGAGCGGCGGTGTCCGCTATCCGCTCCCAGAGCCGCTGATCCTCGGCATCGGCCGGCAGCCGGTCCGGCGCGCGCTGCCACGGGCGCTGGCGCATGGTTTCGTGTGGCTGGCGGTGGCTTTCTGTGCAGCTGCGGCCGCCTCGGCATGGCAGAACCGGGCGCTGGTGGCGCGGGTCACGGGCAATATGGACCGCTATCGCGCGCTGGCTCCGGAACAGGATGCGGCGCGTGTCGATGCCCTCAAGACCGTCCGGCGTGACCGCGACGAACTGGACCGCCATGCCCGCAACGGCGTGCCGCTGCGGCTTGGCCTCGGCCTGTATCGCGGCGCCGCGCTGCGTGCGCCCATCGATACGCTGATTGCCAGCTACCGGCCGCCGCCTCCGCCGCCGGTCACGATCGAACTGGACAGCCTGGCGTTGTTCCGCAGCGGTAGCGCCACCCTGAATCCGGGCTCCAACCGCGTGATGATCGGCGCGCTGGAGATGGTTCGGGCGCATCCGGACAAGCGCGTGCTGGTGGCCGGCCACACCGATGCCACTGGCAATTCGCACAGCAACCTGCGGCTGTCCGAGGCGCGCGCGGTGTCCGTCCGCAACTGGCTGGCCGATGCCGCCGGGTTGCCGCTGACGCATTTCGCGACGCAAGGCTACGGCGACACCCGTCCGAAGGCGGACAACGATACCGAGGCGGGCCGCGCCGCCAACCGCCGTGTGGAGATCACCCTTGTTCCCGATTGCCGTGACGGCGATCGGGTCACTTCTGGCCAGTCGGCCTGTTCATTTCAGCAGAAGGAGTAAGCAAATGGCAATTCCCGCATACATGTGGATCAAGGACGATGGTGGCGCCGACATCAAGGGTTCGGTCACGGTTTCGGGCCGCGAGGGCAGTGTCGAGGTGGTGGCGTTCGACCATGCGGTCAAGATCCCGACGGATGCCAACACTGGCAAGCTGACGGGCACCCGCGTGCACGAGCCGATCGTCTTCACCAAGGAGACTGACGCCTCGACGCCGTATCTGTACAAGGCCGTCTCCAGCGGCCAGACGCTGAAGGCCGTCGAGATCCGTTGGTACAAGATCGACGATGCCGGCAAGGAGAAGGAGTACTTCAACACCAAGCTCGAGAACGTCAAGGTGGTCGGCGTCACGCCCAAGATGCACGACATCAAGAGCCCGGCCTTCGAGAAGCACAACCATCTCGAGAGCATCGAGCTGCGCTACGAGAAGATCACCTGGTCGTACAAGGACGGCAACATCATCCATGCCGATAGCTGGAACGAGCGTGCCTGAGTAAGGCCGGGCCGGCCGCGCGCCGGCCTTTTCTTCGCGTCCATCGCCATTTCTCCCTCATGACTGCCCGCGACTATTCCCCGTTCCTGCGACGCCTGAACCCCCATTGCGCCCGCGCGCTGACCGAGGCGGCCAGCCTCTGCGAGACCCGTGCCCACCGGGACATCGAGGTCGAGCACTGGCTGATCAAGCTGCTCGAACTGGGCGAAGGCGACCTGCTGGCGATCCTGCGGCGCTATGAACTCGATGTCGATGCCATCTGGCATGCGCTGCTCGCCGCTATCGACCGCCTGCCGCATGACCTGCGGGGCCGGCCCGGGCTCTCGCCGCGCGTGGGCCAGTGGCTGGAGGCGGCATGGATGCGCGCGTCGCTCTCGACGGCGGCGGTGGGGGCGCCGGGCGGCGCCGAGATTCGCTCGGCGCACCTGCTCGCCGCGCTGGTGGAAGCGCCGCATTGGCTGCGGGCGCCGGATGCCTGGCCGCTGCTCAGTGTCTCCGCCGCGCAGATCGAGCGGCTGATGCCGGAGCTGGACCAGATATCGAGCGAGGCGCAGCGGCTGCCCGAGATCCTTCCCCTGCCAACCGACACGCCAACCGTGGCGGACCGCCCCGACAACCCGGTGCTGGGCCGTTTCACGATCGACATCACCGCCAAGGCCCGTGCCGGGCAGATCGATCCGGTCTTTGGCCGTGATGTCGAGATCCGGCAGATGATCGACATCCTCGCGCGGCGCCGCAAGAACAACCCCATCCTCGTGGGCGAGCCCGGGGTTGGCAAGACCGCGCTGGTCGAGGGGCTGGCGCTGCGCATCGCGGAGGGCGATGTCCCGGCGATCATCGCCAACACCAGCTTGCTGACGCTCGACCTCGGCCTGTTGCAGGCCGGCGCCGGCGTCAAGGGCGAGTTCGAGCAGCGGCTCAAGCAGGTGATCGAGGCGGTGCAGCAGTCGCCGACGCCGATCCTGCTGTTCATCGACGAAGCCCACACGCTGATCGGGGCAGGCAACAGCGCTGGCGGCGCCGATGCGGCCAATCTGCTGAAGCCGGCGCTTGCGCGCGGTGAGCTTCGGACCATCGCGGCGACTACGTGGTCGGAGTACAAGCAGTATTTCGAGCGCGACGCGGCACTCGAGCGGCGCTTCCAGATGGTGAAGGTGGACGAGCCCGACGACGAGGCCGCCTGCCTGATGCTGCGCGGGCTCAAGGAGCGCTATGCGCGGCACCATGACGTGCATGTCACCGACGCGGCCGTCGCCGCTGCCGTGCGGCTCTCGCGCCGGTACCTGACCGGGCGCCAGTTGCCCGACAAGGCGGTTGACCTGCTCGATACCGCCGCCGCGCGGGTACGCATGAGCCAGGACACCACGCCGATTGCCCTCGCCCGGTGCGAGGCCGAGCGCGCGGCGCTGGAAACCGAGCGTGCCGCGCTGGCGCAGGACGAGGGTGCCACCGGCATCCGTGACGCCGCACGGATCGGCGCCATCGACAGCCGGCTGGAGGCGCTGGATGACGATCTCGCCCGATTCACGCAGACCCTCGCCGCCCAGAAGGCCGCGACGGAGACCCTGTTCGGCCTGCGCCGCCAATGGCAGGACGCGGACGAGGCGTTGCGGCAGGATCTCGCGCCCTCGATTGAGGCCGCCCACCGCGCCGTGGGTTCAGCCGGGCGGGAGGCGCTGATTCGCGCCGAGGTGGACGAGCACGCGATCGCCGAAGTCATCGCGGACTGGACCGGGGTGCCGGCGGACAGCCTGCTGGCCAGCGAACTGGCCACGCTGCTGGATCTGGAGGCCAGGCTGGGCCGCGTAGTGGTGGGCCAGGACGAGGCGCTCGAAGCGCTCGGCAAGCGGTTGCGGGCGGCGAAGGCGGGGCTCAAGGCCGAAGACGCACCGATCGGCGTGTTCCTGCTCGTCGGGCCTTCTGGGGTCGGCAAGACGGAGACGGCGCGGGCGCTGGCCGACCTGATGTTCGGCGGCGAGCGGGCGCTGATCACGATCAACCTGTCCGAATACCAGGAGGCGCACACGGTGTCGCAACTGAAGGGCTCGCCGCCCGGCTACGTCGGCTATGGCGAGGGCGGCGTCCTGACCGAGGCGGTGCGCCAGCGCCCCTACAGCGTGGTGTTGCTCGACGAGGTGGAGAAAGCCCACCGCGACGTGCTGAGCCTGTTCTATCAGGTGTTCGACCGCGGCTTCATGCGCGACGGCGAAGGCCGGGTGATCGACTTCCGCAATACGGTGATCGTGATGACGTCGAATCTGGGCAGCGACCAGATCCTGGCCGCTACGGACGCGTTGGCCGAGGCTGGCGGCGCGGCCACCCCCGGCATGCTGATGGAGGCGGTCCGCCCGACGCTGGTCGAGCATTTCCAGCCAGCGCTGCTGGCGCGGTTCCAGACCGTGGTGTTCCGGCCGCTGGCCGCCGGGCCCATGGCGACAATCGTCCGCATGAAGCTGGACAAGGTCAGCGAGCGGGTGGCGCGCCGGTTCGGCGTGCCGCTGCGCTACGACGATGGGCTGGTGGACGCGCTGGTCGCCGCCTGCCTGTTGCCGGACACCGGCGCGCGCAATATCGACAGCCTGCTCGACCAGCAGATCCTGCCGGTGCTGGCCCGCGAGCTGCTAATAAGAATGGGGAGCAAGGCGGCGGAGGCGGGCGCCCCGGCCACGATCCGGCTGACTTTCTCGGATGCGGACGGCATCGGGCTGGAGTTTGACGAGGATGCCGCGCTGGCGGAGGCTGACCAGTAATGGCCGGCGGCCCGGGCCTGTTCGAGGCAATCACGGGGCACTTCGCGAATGGGGTGCCGGTCGAGGAATTCGACCTGGCGACGCAGACTTTCCTGTCCGTCCAGGACAATATCCAGCGCATTCTCAACAGCCGGCGCGGCGGGCTGGCCCACCTCCCGGACTATGGGCTGGGCGATCTGTCGCGCATCTACCGGCACCTGCCCTCATCGGCGCACACGCTCAAGCGTGAGATTGAAATCACGCTGCTGCGCTACGAGCCGAGGCTCCGGGGCATCGATATCGATATCGACGATACCGAGCCCGGGATGCTGCTGAGTTTCACGATGACCTGCCACCTGCGCCGGGCCGGGCTGGTGCGCTTTGGCACGCATTTCACGCCCGACGGCAAGACCCGGCTGACACTGCTGCGCGCGGTGCAGGACCGCGACTGAGGGAACCTGAGGCGAGTCAGTCCACCTGGGCGCCCGAGGCCTTCACGATCTTGCCCCATTTGTCGATATCGGCGCGCAACATGGTTGAAAACTGCTGCGGAGTGCCGGTGAGCACCTCGGCGCCCTGCGCGGCGAGCTTGTCGCGCAGCGGCGCGTCGGCCAGCGCGGCCTGCAGCGTCTTGGCGAGCTTCTCCGTCACCGCCTTGGGCGTGCCGCGCACGGCGAACAGGCCAACCCAGAGGTCGCCGCTATAGCCGGGCACGGTTTCGCTGATGGCCGGGATATCCGGCGCGAACGGCGAGCGCTTGGCCGAACTCACGCCCAGCGCGCGCACCTTGCCGGCCTTGATATGGGCCAGCACCGAGGGCAGGCTGGCGAAGGCCATCGGCACCTGGTTGCCGAGCACATCGTTCAACGCCGGCGCCACCCCCTTGTAGGGCACATGCTCGAGTTTGATGCCGGCCATGCTGTTCAGCATCTCGCCGAGCAGATGGTTCAGCGTGCCATTGCCGGCCGACGCGTAGCGGTAGAAATCCGGCTTGGCCTTGGCCATCGTGATCAGCTCCGCCATCGACTTGGCCGGGAACGCGGGATTCACGACCAGCACGTTCGGCACCGTCGCCACGGGGGCGATCGGCTCGAAATCCTTGATCGGGTCGAACGGAATCTGGCGGTACAGGGAGGGGTTGATCGCCTGCGTGCTGCTGATGGTCATCAGCAGGGTGTAGCCGTCCGCAGTGGCGCGCGCGGCGGCTTGCGTGCCGATGTTGCCGCCGGCGCCGGGACGGTTCTCGACGACCACCTGCTGGCCCAGGCGCTGCGACAGATCGGCGGCCACCAGCCGCGCGACGATGTCATTGGTGCCGCCCGGCGCCTGGGGCACGATCATCTGGATCGGCTTGCTGGGATAGGTGTCGGCGTGGGCGCCGCCAACGGCGGCCAGCGTAAGGGCCGTGGCCATGGCCATGCCAGCCAGGGCGGGAAGGGTGCGAAGCATTGTTGTCTCCTGTGACGGGCGGTTATCTGGGATGTCGGTCCCGCCCATGCTGGCGCCCACTCTAGCCGAGGCCGTTGCGCAGGAGAAATTCAATCGCCGACTATGGCCATAAGGATTTCTTATCGGCCGACAGGTGCCGCAGGGGAGGGGGGCGGCGCCAGCGAGCCGCCTTGCGCGATGCGCACAGAGACAATTTCCCGCAGGATCTCGGCCACAGCCTCGGCCGCGTTCGAACGCGGCAGCGCCCGGGGCCAGCACAGCGACAGCGTGCGGCGCAGTTCCGGCAGGATCAGGCGGCGCCCGATGCCCCCTTCGGCATCCCCAGCCCCATCCCCTTCTGCGCCCGGACTCTCCCCCAGCGACGACGCCGGCAGCACCGTGCAGGCCAGCCCCTCGCGGGCGGCGGCCAGCAGGAAGGGCAGCGAATCGAGGTCCGCCACCACGTTCAGGGCGATGCCGGCCTTGGCGAAGCTGCGCTCCACCACCTCGCGCAGGCCCTGCGAGCCGCTGGGCAGCACCAGCGGAATGCCGTCGAGGGCTTTCAGCGCGATGGTGGCCGAGCGGGTGGCGCGCCCGGGCGGCGTGCCGATCAGGTAGAGCGGTTCGCTGGCCAGCGGTTCGGGCTCCACCGCGCGCGAGGCCGTGTCGCGGAACAGGATGGCGAAATCGAGCCGGTTCTGGTTGAGCAGCTCGGAGATATAGCCGCTCATGCTTTCGAACAGTTGCAGCCGCACCTGCGGATAGCGCTGCCGCACCGCGCGCATCAGCGGCATGCCGAAGGCCGCCGCTGCCGTGGTCGGCAGGCCGATGGCGACATTGCCGGAGATCTTCGAGCCGGCCACCCGGACATCCGCGCCGGCAATCTCGACCTGGCGCAGGATATTCCGAATGTGACGATAAAGCGTCTTGCCGGCCTCGGTGGGCCGCACGCCCTTGGCGCCGCGATGCACCAGCGGCACGCCAAATTCCTCCTCGAGCGCCGCCAGTTGCTGGCTCAGCGCCGGCTGCGCCACGCAGACCACCTCGGCGGCGCGTGTCAGGCTGCCGTGGTCGACGATCGCCACGAAATACCGCATTGCCCGGATGTCCATCGCCGCTGTCTCCTGTCCCGTTCGTCGGGTGTCCTCTCGTTGAGGGTATTGATTCTACTTATGGAGGCTTTGGCAATCCCTATTTCACATAGGCGGGGCACGCGGGTAGATTGGCGGCATCGAGCACCCCCGGACCCTATCGCCATGACCCGACCCTTAGCCGGCATTACCGTCATCTCCCTCGAACAGGCGATTGCCGCGCCGTTCTGCACCCGCCAGCTGGCGGACCTTGGCGCGCGCGTGATCAAGATCGAGCGGCCGGGCCCGGGGGATTTCGCCCGCGCCTACGATAGCCGCGTGCGCGGCCTGTCGTCGCATTTCGTCTGGACCAACCGTTCGAAGGAAAGCCTGACGCTGGACGTGAAGGCGCCCGGCGCCACGCCGGTGATGGAAGGGCTGCTGGCGCGCGCGGACGTGCTGGTGCAGAACCTCGCCCCGGGGGCGGCGGCCCGGCTCGGGTTGGATTACGAGACGCTGTCGGCCCGCTATCCGCGCCTGATCGTCTGCGACATCTCGGGCTACGGCGGCGACGGCCCCTATCGGGACAAGAAGGCCTACGACCTGCTGGTGCAGAGCGAATCGGGGTTCGTCTCGGTGACCGGCACGGCCGAAGAGGGCGTCAAGGCGGGGGCCTCGGTGGCGGACATTGCCGCCGGCATGTATGCCTACAGCAATATCCTGGCGGCACTGATCGAGCGCGGCCAGACCGGGCGCGGCAAGCGGATCGACGTGTCGATGCTGGAATCGATGGTCGAGTGGATGAGCTTCCCGATGTACTACGCCTTCGATGGTGCCGAGCCGCCGCCGCGCGCCGGCGCCGCCCACGCCACCATCTACCCCTACGGGCCATTCCCGACCGGCGACGGCAAGACCGTGATGCTCGGGCTGCAGAACGAGCGGGAGTGGTCGGTCTTCTGCAAGACCGTGCTGGGCGAGCCGGCGCTGGCCACGCATGCCGCGTTCGCCACCAACAGCCTGCGCAGCGCCAATCGGGCCCAGTTGCGGGCGCGGATCGTCGAGGCGTTCTCGCACATGACGGCGGAGCAGGTGGTGCAGCGGCTCGAGGAGGCCAAGATCGCCAACGCCAACGTCAATACCATGGCCGATGTCTGGCAACACCCGCAACTGGCCGCGCGGGAGCGGTGGCGCACCGTGGCGTCGCCGGTCGGCGAGATCCCGGCGTTGCTGCCGCCGGGCCTGACCGATGCGCGGATGGATCCGATTCCCGCGGTCGGCCAGCATACCGATGCCATCCTGGCGGAAATCGGCTGTTCCGCCGCGCAAGTGGCCCAACTTCACGCCGATGGCGTGGTTTGACGGTGAGCCGACCATGACTACCCCCCGCGTACCGCGCAGCTACCTGTTCGTTCCCGCCTCCCGTCCCGAGCGTATCGGCAAGGCTCTGTCGGCCGGCGCCGATGCGGTCATCGTCGACCTGGAGGATGCCGTCGCCCCCGATGCCAAGGCGGAGGCCCGGGCGGGCCTCTCCGCTCCCTGGAGTGGCCTGCGGACAGCCGCCCAGGTCGGTGGCGTACAGCTTTTTGTGCGCGTGAACGGCGCCGATACCGCATGGTTTGCCGACGATCTCGCCTGGTGCCGCGCGCAGTCGGTGCGCCAGATTGTGCTGCCGAAGGCCGACGCCACCGCGCTTGCCGCCCTCCACGCCGAGCTGCCCGACGCCCACTGCCATGCCCTGCTGGAGACGGCCGCCGGGTTTGCCGACCTGTATGCGGTAGCGCGCGCGCCGGGCGTCACACGGCTGGTGTTCGGCAGCATCGACCTGATGTTCGATCTAGACGTGGCCGACGACGGCGAGCCGCTGCATCACTTCCGCAGCGAGCTGGTCCTCCATTCGCGCGCGGCCGGGCTGCCGGCGCCGGTCGACGGGGTCTGCACCGCCATCGGCGACGCCGAGGCGCTGGCGGCCGACACCGCCCGGGGGCGCCGCTTCGGCTTCGGCGCCAAGCTGCTGATCCATCCGAACCAGGTGGAAGGCGTGCATGCTGCACTGGCGCCGTCCGCCCAGGAAGTGGCGTGGGCGCGGCGCGTGGTGGCGCAGGCCGCCGCCGCCCAGGGCGCGGCCATCGCGGTGGACGGCAAGATGGTGGACCGCCCTGTGCTCGAGCGCGCATTAAGAATCGTCGCCGCGGCGCCTGCCTCATCCGCCACCTCCGCCACCTCCGCCTGAACCGGACGTAGCGCCAATCGGTGTTTTCCCGACCCACACGTTGGGCGCATTTGGGTGGGAATGCCGACAAGATGAAAGCCGTTTGTAATGAGATTGCGATTGAATGCGCACGGGAGATCGTGCGCGGCAAGGCAAGCGCGGCTAAATGAGCGGATTCCCGGGGAGCGATGAAAGAAAGTCGTCCGCCCGGTGCACCGTTCGGCTGGCACGGTCGTTTACGTCAGACCGAAGTGACATTGAGCCAGATCGATCGTGCATTTTTCAGTTTCCCGCGCCGCCATGGCCGTGCTGCTGGCTGTGGCAGCCGTTGCTGGCCACGCCGCCAGCCAGCCGATGCCCCCGGACGGCCCCTGTGTGCCGCCACCGGCCAAGGCCACGCTGACGCTCGCCCAGGCGCGGCTTGACGCCCAGCGCTGCAATCGCGACATCATTGCCGCCCGGCGCGGCGAGGAAGCGAGCCAGGCCGATGTCCAGATCGCCTCGCAGCGGCCGAATCCGGTCCTGAGCCTCGGGGTCACCAATATCAATCCGCACGCGGGGGTGGGATCGGGCAGCTTGCGCAGCAAGACGGTGGATTCCACGCTGCGCATCGACCAGGTCATCGAAACGGCCAACAAGGGCAACCTGCGCGTGGATGCGGCCCGCAAGGCCAGCGCCGCCGCCGGCGAGACCACCCAGGCCATCGTGGCGCAACAGCTTGGCGCGGTGGACCAGGCCTGGTACGAGGCCGTGGTCAGCCAGACCCGGCTCGAGGTGCTGACCGAGACCGTCGGGCTGTATTCCCGCACCCAGCAGGCCAATGAGACCCGGCTGAAGGCCGGCGACATCTCCCGCGCCGACGTCACCAAGCTCCAGCTGGAAACGCTGCGCGCCCAGAGCGATCTGCGCAACGCCCAGGCCGACCACGCCAGCGACAAGGCGGCTTTGGCCGCGGCGATCGGCGTGCCGGGCACGCTGATCGACAATCGCCTGGTGCCGGACTGGCCCGCGCTGGACACCCCGGTGCCGCCGCTGGACCCCGATGTCCTGCAACGCCGCCCCGACGTGACCGCCGCCGAAGCCCGGCTGGCCGCCGCCGCCGCCTCGCGCGACCTGGCCCGCGCCGGCCGTGTGCCCGATGTGACGGTGGGCGCGCAGGCCGAGCACTATCCGCAATCGCCCACTAATACATATGGCGATGGCAACAGCTACGGCGTGTTCATCTCGATCCCGCTGTTCGTCCGCCACAGCAATGGCGGCGAGGCGCGCCGCGCGGAGGTGGACTACTACGCCGCGCTGGACGACCGCAACCGCATCCTGCTGGAGGCGCAGAACGACATCGAGCGCCTGCGCAGCCAGCTCGAGGCCGCGCGCGCCACGCTGCAACAGATGCAGACCGCCGTGCTGCCGGCCGCCGAGTCCGTGGCGAACAGCGCCGAATTCGCGTACACGAAGGGCGCCACCGGCGTGCTGGACCTGCTCGACGCGCGCCGCGCGCTGCGCCAGACCCGCGTGGATGCCGTCGAGGCGCAGGGCAACTACGCCAAGGCGCTGGCCGCCTACCGCACTGCGCTGCAAGCCACCCAATCCGATATCAACAAGCTTCCCCAGGTCCGTACCGATGCGTCGCGCCCATAACATGCCGTCTTCGTCCCAGTGGTTCCGTCCTTTCCGCCTGGCTGCCGTCGGGTCACTTTGCGCGCTGGCGCTGGTCGCCTGCGGCAAGAAGGAGGCACCCATGGCTGATGACGACCCCAAGGTCAGCGGCCAGACCATCCAGTTTCCGGAGTCGGTGAAGTCCTTGCCCGGCATCGTCGGCCAGCCGGTCAAGCTGGGCGGCGACCGCATGCTGAACCTGCCCGGCCGGCTGGTCTGGAACGAGGACAAGACCGTGCGCGTGACCACGCCGTTCGCGGGCCGCGTGATGGACATCCTCGTACAACCCGGCGCGACCGTGAAGGCCGGCCAGCCGCTGGCAACGCTGACCTCGCCCGACTATGGCCTCGCCCAGGCCGATGCCCGCAAGGCCGCCGCCGACAGCGCCGTGGCCGCCAAGTCCCTGGCGCGCCAGCGCGAGCTGTACGGCGCCGGCATCGTCGCCCAGAAGGAGTTGGAGCAGGCGCAGGCCGACAGCGCCCGCGCCGCCGCTGACCAGCAACGCACGCAGGCGGCGCTGCGCATGTACGGCGCTGCGGCCGGTGGCGATGCGGTGAACCAGCGCTTCGCGCTGCGCAGCCCGATCGAGGGCCTGGTGGTGGAGCGCAATATCAATCCGGGCATGGAACTGCGTCCGGACCAGGCGCCCAGCTCGCCGTTGTTCCTGATTACCGACCCGACCACGCTGTGGGCCCAGGTGGATGCGGCCGAGGCGGACCTCGGCCTGTTCAAGCCGGGCGTGACAGTGCAGCTGACCAGCGCCGCCTATCCCGGCGAGACGTTCCAGGGCACCGTGGTCAAGATCGCCGATTACGTGGACCCGGCGTCGCGCAGTATCAAGGTGCGGCTGACCGTGCCGAACGCGGACCGCCGCCTCAAGGCCGAGATGTTCGTCACGGCGCGCCTCCAGGCCGCCTCGTTCAAGGGGATCGCGGTGCCGTCGAAGGCCGTGTTCCTGGCTGACAACAAGAACTACGTGTTCGTGCGCAAGGGCTCGAACACCTTCGAGCGGCGCCTGGTCAAGACCGGCGTGTCCCTGCCGGGCATGACCGAGGTGCTGGAAGGGCTGGCCGACGGCGAGGTGGTGGTCACCGACGGCAACCTCTATCTGCAGGACATCCTGCGCGACGCCACGGCGGTCAATGCGGCGCGCGCGTCCGCCAAGTAAGGGAATGGCGGACACATGATCTCGCGTATCGTCAACTTTGCGCTGCACCAGAAGCTGTTCGTCTGGCTCGGCCTGATCATCTTCGTCGCGGGCGGCCTGGCCGCCTTCAAGAACCTGCCGATCGAGGCCTTCCCGGACGTCTCCGACATCCAGGTCAACGTGATCACGCTCTACCCGGGCCGCGCGGCCGAGGAAGTGGAGCGGCAGGTCACGATCCCGATCGAGACCGCCCTGGCCGGCACGCCGAACTCGGTGCGGGTGTTCTCGCACACGCAGTTCGGCCTGTCGTTCATGATGGTCACGTTCAACGACAAGGCCACGGACGTCACCGCCCGCCAGCAGATCATCGAGCGGCTGCGCAGCGTGGACCTGCCCGATGGCGTGCACCCGGACCTCGCGCCGCTCTCCACCGCCATCGGCGAAATCTATCGCTTCCGGCTGACCGGCAAGGGCTATTCGCCGCAGGAACTGCGCACGCTGCAGGACTGGGTGGTCGAGAAGAACCTGCGCCAGGTGCCCGGCGTGGCCGATCTGGTGACGATTGGCGGCAGCATCAAGCAGTACGAGGTGAACCCGAACCTGGCGCGGATGCGCGATGCCGGGATCTCGCTGTCCGAGCTGTTCACGGCGCTCCAGCGCGGCAACTCGAACGCCGGCGGCGGCGCGGTGGCGCATGGCCGGCAGCAGTTCCTGCTGCGCTCGCTGGGCAGCTTCCGCACCTCGGCGGACATCGCCAACGTGGTGGTGAGCGAGAAGAACGGCACGCCGATCCTGGTCAAGGACATCGCCGAGGTGAAGGTTGGCTCGGCGCCGCCGCAGGGGCTGATGGGGCAGGACGACGAGGACGATATCGTCTCGGGCATCGTGGTGATGCGCAAGGGCGAGAACCCGTCGATCGTGCTGGACGCGCTGAAGCAGAAGATCGACCTGCTCGACAGCACCATCCTGCCCAAGGGCGTGAAGATCGTGCCGTACTACGACCGCTCCACGCTGATCGACAAGACGCTGCACACGGTGTTCGGCAACCTTGTGGAAGGCGCGCTGCTGGTGATGGCGGTGCTGTACCTGTTCCTGGCCAACGTGCGCGCGGCGGCCATCGTGGCGCTGGTGATTCCGCTGGCGCTGCTCTCCACCTTCATCGGCCTGACCTGGGTGGGCATTCCGGCCAACCTGCTGTCGCTCGGCGCGATGGACTTCGGCATCATCGTGGACGGCGCGGTGATCGTGGTGGAGAACATCTTCAAGCGGCTGGGCGAGCTGAAGGAACAGCAGATCCAGGACAGCAAGGCGCGGCTCAACGCCATCCTGCTGGCGACCACAGAGGTGGGCCGGCCGACCGTGTTCTCGATGGTGATCATCATCGCGGCGCACATCCCGATCTTCACGCTGCAGCGCCACGAGGGCAAGATCTTTGCGCCGATGGCCTATACGGTGACCGGGGCGCTGATCGGCTCGCTGATCATCTCGCTGACCGTGGTGCCGCTGCTGTGCCACCTGCTGCTGAAGAAGAACATCGCGCACGAGGACAACTTCATGGTGCGCCACTGCAAGCGGCTCTACGAGCCGATGCTGAAGTGGGCGCTGGACCACAAAAAGATGGTGGTCGGCATTTCGCTGGGTTTGCTGGTCGCCACGGTGGGCGTGGGCAAGTTCCTCGGCAGCGAGTTCCTGCCGGAACTGGACGAAGGTTCGATGTGGGTCAGCTTCGACCTGCCGGCGTCGGTCTCGCTGGACGAGGCCCGCGACCAGGCGCGCAAGCTGCGCACCGTGATCCGCCAGACGCCCGAGGTGAACACCACGATCTCGAAGGTCGGCCGCCCGGACGACGGCACCGATCCGAAGCTGATCAACACGGTCGAGATCCTGGTGGACCTGAAGCCGGACCAGAAGTGGCGGGCCGGCTACGACAAGCGCAAGATCATCGAGGAAATCAACCACAACCTGCGCCGGCTGCCGGGCATCGAGCCGAACTTCTCGCAGCCGGTGCGCGACAACATTCTTGAGAGCATCTCCCAGATCAAGGGCCAGATCGTGATCAAGGTGCAGAGCGACAGCCTGCAGCAGAACAAGCAGGTGGCGGACCAGATCCTGGCGAACGTGCAGACGGTCAAGGGCGTGATGCGCGCGTTTATCGACCGCGACGGCGAACTGCCGCAGTACGTGCTGGAGTTCGATCGGGCCCAGGCGGCGCGCTACGGCATCAACGTGGCGGACGTGCAGGACCTGATGGAAACCGCGCTGGCCGGCAAGGCCGCCACGGAACTGTGGGAGGGCGAGCGCCACTTCAGCGTGGCCGTGCGCCTGAAGTCGGGCGAACGCGAACTGCCGAACCTGCCGAACATCTTCATGCAGACGGCCGATGGCGCGCAGGTGCCGTTGTCACAACTTGTGACGTTCCGGGCCGCCTCGGGCGCCATGAACATCAGCCGCGAGAACGGCCAGCGCACCACGTCGATCGGCATCTTCATCCACGACCGGGACATGGGTAGCGTGGTGAAGGACATGCAGGCGCTGGTGAAGAAGAACGTCAACGCCGAGGACGTGAAGATCAGCTGGTCCGGCGAGTTCGAGAACCAGGAGCGCGCCATGGCGCGGCTGTCGATCGTGGTGCCGCTGTCGGTGCTGGTGATCTTCCTGCTGCTGTTCAACGCGTTCAAGTCGTTCAAGAGCGCCACGCTGATCATCTCGAACATCCCGTTCGCGCTGATTGGCGGCGTGTTCGCGCTGTTCCTGACCGGGATTCCGTTGTCCGTCTCGGCGGCGATCGGCTTTATCGCGCTGTTCGGCCAGGCCGTGTTGAACGGCGTGGTGATGGTGACGTACTTCAACCAGCTGCGCGACGAAGGGCTTTCCGTGCGCGACGCGGTGCTGGCCGGCTCGATGGACCGGCTGCGAACCGTGCTGATGACGGCGCTGCTGGCCATGCTGGGCCTGTTCCCGATGGCGATCTCGCGGGCGATTGGCTCGGAGACGCAGCGCCCGCTGGCCATCGTGATCATCGGCGGCCTGATTACGGCAACGCTGCTGACGCTGATCGTGCTGCCCACGCTGTACGAGTGGATGGTGGGACGCTCCTGGCCGGACGAGGAGCCGGAGGACGAAGATCACAACCGGATCTCGCCCTCGCTGGCATCGTAAGCCACAGCACCGTGAAACGCCCCCGGCCCCGCCGGGGGCGTTTCACATTCTGGGCCGCGTTCCCGGAAACAGCGGCCACGCCATCAGCGCAACCGCCGCGGTGCTGGCCCAGACCACCGGCCATGACGTCGCCGCGAGCCAGTGCGGCAGGGTCAGCGGCGTGAGGAAGAAGCCGAGGAAGACCGCAGTATTCGCCATGCCGAGCGCCGTGCCCGCGCGCTCGGCCCCGGCCATGGCCGCCAGCTCCGCATAGGCCACGCCGTGCCAGGCCGAGACGCAGATCCCGGCGAGGGCGATCATCGCCGGAAGGAGGCTCATCCACAGGCCGTGGGCATGGCCGGCGCTGCCCTGGACGCAGGCCGCCAGCACCAGGAAGGCGGCTACCGATACCAGCGTGCAGCCGCGTAGATAGGCGCGACGGTTGCCGTGGCGATCGGTCCAGCGGCCGCTCCACACGCGCATCGCCATCGCGCCGCCCTGCACGGCGACCATGGTGGCCGTCATGACGCCGAGCCCGGCATGCGCAAAGTCGTGCAGGAACACTGACGCAAACGTCAGCACCGCGAACTGCGGCACGCAGAGCAGGCCGATGGCCGCGACGATGCGCCAGATGCCCGGCTGCCGCAGGGGATTCGCGGTGGGTGCCCGGCACGCCGTTGATGCCGCGCAGCCGGCTGCCGGCGGCTCGTGCAGCCATCGCCAGGTCAGCCACGCCGACACGCCACACAGCAGCGCCACCCATCCATAGACCCAGGCGAAGCCCACCGTTGAGGCGAGCCACGGCAGCGTAAGGGCGCCGATACCGCCGCCCAGCGGCACTGCCGTCTGCCGGATGCTCATGGCCAGCCCGCGTTCGCCTTCCCGGAACCAGCGCATCACGGCGCGGCCGCTCGCGCCGTTGACGCTCCCGCTCAAGAGCCCGACGACCGCCATCGCACTCATCAGCCAGCCTAGTGGCGGGGCATGGCCGGCGTTGGGGGCGAGCCAGAGTGCCATGACCAGCAGGGCGATGGCAGTGGAAGCGAGGCCGCCGAGCAGCACGGGGCGGTCGCCCCAGCGGTCTGCCGCTACGCCCCACGGGAGTTCGGAGAGGGCGACGCCGAAGCCGAGCGCCCCGAGGGCGAGGCCCAGCTCGGCGTTGTCGAAGTGATAGCCGGTGCGCATCCAGACGGCGGTGGTGGGAATGCCGCTGGCGCCGGCCATCACGCTGGCATTGGCGGCCACGCCCACGCCGAGGACTTTCCAGCGGTGGCCTGCGCCAAAGTGACGGTTCGCCGACACCGGCGCCGAAGCAAGAGTCTGGGATGACATGGCTGTATTCCGATCGATGATTTGACCGGACCGAGTCTCTCACCCACAATCCGTCCTGAATATCAGAAAATATTTCTGGAATCGTTCGACAAAACAGGATGATCGATGTCACGCACGAATTTCGACGTCGCCGCCTTGCGTAGCCTGCTGGCGGGGATGGAACTGGGTAGCTTCGCGCGCGCGGCGGATCGCGTCGGGCGCTCCACCTCCGCCATCAGCGCGCAGATCAAGAAGCTGGAGGAGCAGGCCGGCACGCCGCTGTTCCGCAAATCCGGACGCGGGTTGGCGCTGACAGCCGCCGGCGAGGCGATGCTCGGCTATGCCCGGCGGCTGGTGGACCTGAACGACGAAGCCGCGGCGGCGGTGCGCGGCGTGGATCTGGCGGGCGGCATCCGGCTGGGATTGCAGGAGGAGTTTGGCGAAGGGCTGCTGCCCGACGTGCTCGGCAGGTTCGCCCGCGCGCACCCGAAGGTGCGCATCGAGGCGGTGGTGGCGCGTAACGCCGAACTATTGGCGCGGATCGATGCCGGACGGCTGGACCTCGCGCTGATCTGGGCCGATGGCGGTCTGGGCTTGCCCGAGGCCAGCATTCCGGGCTACGCACTGGGCCAGCGTGCGGTGGAGCCGATCGACGAACCGCCCATGTGCTGGGTCGGCTCCGCGACGGCGCCGATGACCTGGGAGCCCGGCGAGCCGCTGCCCCTGATCGCCTTCGACCGCCCATGCCAGTTCCACGCCGCGGCGACAGCGGCGCTGGATCGCGCCGGCATTCCGTGGCGCCTGGCGTTCTCGAGCCCGAGCCTCGGCGGGCTGTGGGCCGCCGCCGCTGCCGGGCTGGGGCTGACCGTGCGGTCCCGCTACGGCCTGCCGGCCAATGTGCGCGCGGTGCCGGCCGGGGAGGCCGGCCTGCCCGGGCTGCCGTCGCTGCCGCTGGTCATGCTGCGCGCGGCGCCAACCATGCCGCCCGAGGTGGAGCGGCTGGCGGACATCCTGCTGGCGTCGGTGCGTGAGGCGCGTGCGGCTTAGTCGTCGTAGCGATGCCGGCTCGGCCGGCAAAGCACCGCGCCCAGCAGCACGCCAATCCCGAGCGCCATGCCGATGGCGCGCATCGGCTGCTTGTTGACGTACTCGGTCACGCACTCCTGGCCGTGCTGCCAGTTGTGACTGACCGTGGACTTGATCGAGTCCAGCGCCTGCGAGCCGCGCTCCGCCTTGGAGAGAAACGTCTTCTTGGCGGCTTCGACGGCTTCCCCGGTCAGATTCGGCAACTGCGACAGCAGATCGTCGAGATCCCTGGCCAGCTGGTTGGTGTCGGCGCGCAAGTTAGCCCGCGCGGCGGACGCGTCGGCACTTGAGTTCTGCGGATTGAGATTGTTCGGGTCCATGCGTGTCTCCTGTCAGGCAGTGCGAAAGGTGCAAAGGTGCGGGGAAATCGATGCCAACACATGCCTGCGCAGGTTCCGTACCAGCACACGCACCGCCACCCCACACGCGCGGCGCGCTCTCTAATATAGAAACGCCGCGGCAAGTTACCGGTGCTTGTAATTTGTCCGCGATGGAAGGAGGTGCGCGACACGTCGCCCCGGACCACCGCGCGCGCCCGGCAAGGCGGGCGCAGCCTCGGCACGCTCGTTGCGGGATCAGGGTTCCCACACCCCACGCAAGGAGTTGCAGATGAACACCGCTGATCCCACTCTCACTTCCAACCAGGGCGCCGGCATCGTCGGCTCCGGCGTGGGCGACGGGCCCGGCCCCGAAGTCATGGCCGCATCGAGCCTGGATGACACCAAGGTCTATTCGTCAGACGGTGAACACGTCGGCGAAATCTCGGAAATCATGATCGACGTCCCGCGCGGCCGCGTGGCCTACGCCGTGCTGAGCACCGGCGGCTTCCTCGGTATCGGCGACACCCTCCACGCCATTCCCTGGGGCGCCCTGGTCATGGACACCGACGCCAAATGCTTCCGCCTCGGCCTGACCGCAGACCGCATCAAGAACGCCCCCGGCTTCAACAAGGACAGCTGGCCCGGCATGGCGGACCCGCAATGGGCGACCACGATCCATGAGTACTACGGGAGAGATCCGTATTGGACTGGTGTGGGCGGGGCGCTATGAGTTGAGCGTTTCCTGGCTGGATAGACGGCGGCCGTTGCAATGACGGCCGCCGTTTTTGTATGCGCGTAGACCGTAACGGAATGGTGAACATGCGTTGTCATCGCGCGTCATTGAATTCTGATTTAAAAATGATTCATATCACTGGTGACTCAGATTTGACGGAATCGTAAAAACTGCCGAATTGCCCGGAAACTGTTCGCTGGGAAGATGTCTCCGCCATGGGCAAGGCCTATCCAAACGCCTGCAAGGTGAAGGTGCGTTACGAGCGAGCAGACAGCCTGTTTCCCACGCTCGAAAGCACGGTCTGGCTTGCGCCAGGCGCGGGTCCGGTCAAGCTGACCGGCGCACCGTTGCTGGGCGTGGAGACCATCTCGGCCGAGACATCCGGCGTCGCTGCCAGCAACTGACGGCGGAAAGGGCGGCGAATTGGGGGCCGCCCCAGCCCTATGGCTGGCCGGCCTTCTGCAACACCTCTGCCAACTTCCCCCGCACCAGTCCCAGCAGGCAATAGGCGTTATACGAAGGCTCGGACGTCTCGCTCTGCTTCTCGAGCAGTTCCAGCACCCCATCAATGCCGGCGAGCACGGCATCGGCATTGGCCGCGCGGCTCGATGGACCGGTTGGTGGCTGGGCGGCCGGAGGCAGTTTTGATTCAGGCATACGCATCTTGGATCCAGGAGGTAGGTCGTTCAGTCGGATCAGTCTTCCCCATCCCACCCCCGCCAGTCCATGAGACGATTCGCATTCTGTGGATCCCGGCACCTATACTCGACTGGCGCCCCAGAAGACAAGGCAAGCCATGACCCTGCCACCTCCCGCCCAGCCCGAGGCCGCGTCCACTCCGCCCCAACCTCCTGCGCTGGAAGTCGTCCCCGCCGGATTCCGGCAAGGCATCATCACGGCGATCACGGTCCTGCTTGGTTTCTCGCTGGCCTTCTGGCGATTCTGGGGGCTTGAGACGCCGGGGCGGTGGGGCACGCTCGCGATCCTCGCCGCTGCGGCGCTGCTGATTGCGGTGGCGCTGCAGATCGTCGCGCTATTTCGCGCGCTGCGGATCGAGGATGATGCCGTCGCTGAATATCGGCAGACGGTGCGCTGGTTTATCGGTTCGGCCGTGGCGTTGCTCGTCGGGTTGGCTGTCGCGATGGTGGACGCCGCGTTGTAAAAAGCCAGCGTCCAAAACTTCAACGCGCGCAGGAAATCCACCCCGCATCGCACCACGTTTCTTGGCGTTCTTACACGCCACGCCTTAAGACGATGAACCGCACATCACAGGCGCGCGCAGTTCTTTCAAGCCATCGTTGCGAATTTGCACGCGCGTTGTAAAGCCGATGACCGCCTCCTAAGCTGGCCTCAGGCAGCTGATCCATGACAGGCCTGTCTGAAACATTAAAAATACTAGGAGACTCCCATGAAATCCATCAGGAGAATGCTCGGCGTCGCGCTCGCCGGCATTATGCTAATCGGCCTTTCGTCGTGCGGCGGAGGCGGAGACGATGACCCGGGCATCGCGCCCACCGTCCAGCTGCTTTCGTCGCAACCCGATTATGTGACCGGCGGCAATGCGCTGATCGACATCGGCGTGCCTTCCACGGTCAACAACGATCGCCCCCTCAAGGTCTCGCTGAACGGCAATGACGTCAGCGCCCAGTTCAAGACCAGTCCCACCGATTCGTCCCACCAGCAAGCTGTGCTGACCGGGCTCGTCAATGGCACGAACTCCGTGACGGCCAGTGTGGGCAAGGCTTCCAAGACCATCACGATGACCAACTACCCGATCACTGGTCCGGTGATCTCGGGTCCCTTCCAGACGCCGTTCGTCTGCCAGACCAGCACGTTCGCGCTGCCGGACGGCTCCACGCTCGGCGCGCCGCTCGACGAGAACTGCAGCGTGGCCACGCGCGTGACCTATCTCTACCAGTCTACGCAGGGTGGGGCGCTGAAACCTATGACTGACACCAGGACGCGCCCTGCGGACGTGGCGACGGTCACCACGCTCAGCGGCACCCAGGCGCCCTTCATCGTGCGCGTGGAAACGGGTACCGTCGATCGCGGCATCTACCAGAACGCCGTCCTGCATGATCCGACGACCGAATCCGCACCCACGCCGACTTCTCCGCCCAAGGCATGGAACCGGCGCCTCATCGCCGTGGAAGGCTTCGGCTGCCCCGGCGGCTGGTATATCCAGGGCGGGGCGATCGGCAACATCCAGAGCGCAGGCTTCGACTTCAGCCTGCTCAACACGCAGCGGCTGGCCGAGGGCTATGCAACGTTCGCCAACACGCTGCAGCATGCGTCGAACAACTGCAACGCGGTGCTGGCCAGCGAGGCGGCAATGATGTCGAAGGAAGCCACGATCGAACGCTTCGGCGTGCCGGTGTTCACGGTGAGCGCAGGCTGCTCGGGCGGCTCCTATGGCAGCACGCAGCCGGCGGATCGCATCCCGGGGTTGCTCGATGGCGTGCTGATCTCGTGCACCTTCCCCGACCCGCTCTCGATTGCCTTCGCAGGGTCTGACGGGCACCTGATCACGCACTACATCACGCTATTCCCGTCGGCGTTGACGGACGCGCAGATCGCGGCGGTCACCGGCTACAAGAGCCGAAAGGCCTTCGAGGATGCCGCCAACCAGGCTGGCCGTACCGATCCGGTGCCGGCGCGCGTGGACTACGCGGGCTACAACTCCGGTGTCTTCAACAGCGTGGTGCCAACGTCGGTGCGCTATGACCCGGTCAACAACAAGACCGGCGTGCGCCCCACGGTCTACGATGCCGCGAAGAACATCTACGGCGTCGACAAGGCCACCGGCTTCGCGCTCAGGCCCTACGACAACGTGGGCGTGCAGTACGGCCTCGCGGCGTTGAATAGCGGGGCGATCACCACCACGCAGTTCCTGGACCTGAACGAGAAAGTCGGCGGCTATGACCAGGATGCCAACTACGTGGCCAATCGCACCGAGGGCGACCCCGGCGCGATCCTGCGCGCGCAGCAGAGCGGTTTGCAGATCGGCACCAACGGCGGGCTGGCGAGCATCCCCGTGTTCGACGTGACGGGCATCTATAACGACGACTCGGGCTACCACTACCAGTACTTCCACTTCGCCCTGCGCGAGCGGATGGTGGCGGCCAACGGCGGCAGCAACAACCACGTGATGTGGCGCGGCAATCCCGTGCCGGCCGATACGGCGTGGAACACCTTCATCCAGTGGGTGGCGGCCTATAAGGCCGATGTGACGACCACCGCGCAGAAGGACAAGGTGGTCACCCACAAGCCGGCTACGGCGGTGGATGGCTGCTGGAGCGACGCCGCGACCTTCGTCAACGAGCGCCAGACGCTGAGTGCCATCGGCAACACCACCTGCAACGGGCTGTTCCCCTCGTGGACGGCCACGCGCATCGCAGCGGGCGGGCCAGTAGCGGGCAACATCATCAAGTGCACGCTGAAGCCGATTGCGGCGTCTGACTACACGGTGATGTTCTCGGGCGCTGAGATGACGCGTCTGCAGGCCATCTTCCCCAACGGTGTGTGCGACTGGACGAAGCCGGGCGTCAACCAGTCCGGCGTGGTCCCGAACGGATCGTTCGGCCCATCGCCAGTGAACGTTGTGTTTGATATCACCAAGTCCTAGGAGCGGGTACCAGGCGGAACTGGGGCGGGCCGGCCGGAGAGCCGATACCCGCCCCGCTTCAATTCTGAGCCGGTCGGACCCTTCCTATTTCCCCTCAGATCCGCACCGAAAGCAGCGGATCGCGCCGCATCCTTTCCTTGATTTGCGCCAAAGATTTCTTCCTCGAATAGGGCGAAGGTGCCAGCCATCGTCTGGATAAGGAGGAAGGGTCATGCGGGATTTACGCTATGCACTGTTGAACGGGAACGCCACCACGACAGGCGGCGTGCTGATAGCGCTGAACACGTACACGATTCACCACGGCGTTAATGTTGGCGTGGAAGGCGACCATGCGACCTGCCCGGCGTGCAAGGTCGGCGGGCCGGTGTACAACGACTGCGATCCGAGATATTCGCTGCATGGGAAGCAGATTCTGGTGTCGGGCGCGCGCGTGTTCTGCAAGTGCAAGGAGCACCCGCGCGTACTGCCGTCGCAGAACACTTTTTTCGATTGAAGTTTATGCATTGGTGCAGCACGCGGTCGGAGGCTCTATTGGGGCTGGCGGGGTCGTGGCATCGACGCCGGCTGCGGGCGCTGCGCACTTGGCCGCGGACGAGCCGTCGACGAAGGAGTATCTCCTGCGGCCGCGCGGGACGTTGTATTGGGGTGGAGCGGGGCTCGATGGGGACTACGTGCGGCCCCAGCTGGAGGCGTTCCGAAAGGCGGGGATCGAGCACTGTTTCATGGGCCTGACGAATTCGGCGAACCACGGACTGAGCGAGGACTACAAGGAGGTGGGGCAAATCCTGGATGCCCTGCGAGCTGGCCTCGTCGTGCGCTATCGTGATGACAGTGAGTGGACGATTTCGAGTGGTATGTCGCCGGACGCCCCGCAATTCAATTTGATCGGATATAGCTACGGCTCCTTGCTAGCCGCGCAAACTGCCTGGTCCTATGCACGCGCGGGCCACGTGGTTGACCATCTCGTCCTGATCGGATCCCCGATCGACGAGGATTTCCTATCCGATCTGCAGACGCACCCCCGCATAGGTAAGGTCGTGACGATTGACCTGCGGGAATTTGGCGATCCGATTTATGCGGGAATGTCGTGGGCCGAGCTCGTTGCCATGGCGCCCATTCTCGGCAAACAGATGCTGGATGGGAAGGGAGAGGGGCACTTCTACTATGCACACGCTGTGAAAGACAGTCCGCGTCGTTGGGAAAGCCTCGCAAAGCGCCTGGCATCGGAAGGGCTACGATGAAGCCGGGATCGGGGTTGCTGCGGACCATGAACATCATCGCGGGGCTTCTTGTCCTCGTAGGTGTCGCCTACGTCACCGCGCTGGTGCTGACCCCTTTCAAGCCCGGAGACCGCTATACCGGTCCGGCTGCGGCGTACTTTGCGATGGCCGCACTGGCAGTCGCCGCATTGCTCTTCGCGGGCCTCCTTGTCCTTCTCATTGCACTGGTCCGGCGCCGCCCGCACAAATGGGCAATGGTCCGGGCGTTTGCCATGGGTATCGTTTGCTTCATGCTGGCGTTTGCGGTGTCTCGGGTGTGGGTCCACTACCAGCTCCAACAACACCACCCCGGCAGCAACGCCGGGGTGTCAACTACCAGCCCGCAAGACCCTAAACCCTAGAACCGTGCCGTAATCGTGCTTATCAGCATGAACGGCTCGCCATACTGGATTTGCCCGCCGCTCGTTGCGCTGCTGTAGTAGGTCTTGTTCAGCAGGTTGCGCAGTGTGAGGCGGTAGTCAACCATCCTGGTGCGGTAGCCGATCATCGCGTCGAGGCGGCCATAGCCCGGCATGGTGACCTTGTTCAGGCTGTCTGCATACCGCGCGCCGACGAGCGTGAGTCCGGCTTCGCCGTAGATGCCTTGCTTGGGCAGATATGATACGAACAGGCTGCCGTTGCGCCGGGGTGCGTTTGAGACGCGTTTTCCGGCGAAGCCGTTGTTGTCCTCCACGATGCTCGCATTCTGCAGGCCCATGCCGCTGCGCAAATACCAACTGCCGGTGACGCGGCCCAACAGCGATGCCTCCACGCCTTGCGAACGCTGGAGGCCCGTCAACAGGATGCGCGATGGATCGTCCGGATCCTGCGTGCGCCGGTTATAGAGATCGATCTGGAACAGCGAGAGCGTGCTGGTCAGCCGGCCCGCCAGCCAGTCCCCCTTCCAGCCCATCTCGTAGAGGCGGGTGTGCTCCGGCCCCACATCGTTGGCGTTGCCGGACGCGTTGGTCGCGGCGCCAATCATTCCGCCGCCGGTTGGCGAGAACGTCTTGCTGTAGGTGGCATAGACCGTCTGCGAGGCCACCGGGCTCCAGAGCAGCGAGAGCCGCGGGCTCAGTGCGTTGGTCTCGCTGCTGCCAGTCCTGTTCCGGAGCCTGTCCGTCGATGTCACGCGGAACGCATCGGCACGCAGTCCCACCAACGCCTGGAAGCCATGGCCGAATGAGAGTTGGTCCTGTAGATAGATCGCCGAGTTGGTTGCCGCATGCTCGACCTCCGAATAGCGGTCCATGCGGCCGCGATGCTGTCTGGTGAGATCGGGGTGGAACAAGCCCAGGGACGGCACCGGCATGGCTCCCGGCCCGCGCGTGGCGGCATTCCAGAGCGTGGGACTCCGGTGCTGATTGGTGAATTCCAGCCCGGCGAGCAAGCGATGCTGCACACGTCCAGTGGAAAGACTTCCCTCCGCTTCGATCTGGTTGCGCAGATTGCGCACCCCGAGCGCCTGCTGGAAGCGCTGGCGCGTCACCCGGCCGGAGCCCGCGTGATAGCCCCGCTGATAGGTATTGTCGAACTGGCTGTCGAGCCAGAAGGCATCGAAGGTGTAGCGCAGCTGCCAGTCCTCGCCGAGCCGATATCCGAGACGGGCACGCAGGGTCTGCGCCTGGTCGTCGATATAGTCCCGTTCCGGGTCGCCATAGAGGGTGTTGCGCCCAACCGGCGCCGGCCGGTTGCCGAGCGAGGGCACGCCGCGGTCCGGCGTGCGGCGATACTCGCTGAATTCGTATTGAACCAGGGCGGTCAGTTGCGGCGTGACGTTCCACAGGAGGGCTGGCGCAAACAGCGTTCGCCAGTCACGTTGTCCGGTTCTGTAGCCATCCTGGATGCCGCCGCCCAGATTCAGCCGGAGCTTGACGGTATCGCCGAGGCTGGCTGGCAGATCGGCATAGAGGCTGGCGGTTTCCTTCGTTCCCCACTGCGCTTCCACGCTGGGCGAGAGGCCGGCATCGGGCACCTTGCTGATCCGGTTGACGATCCCGCCCTTGCTGCCTCGGCCGAACAATGCGCCGGACGGACCTTTGAGGACATCGATACGCTCGATGTTGTGCAAGTCGCGGACGTACTGCGCGTCGTCACGCACGCCATCGCGATACAGATCGTTGGAGGCATCGAAGCCGCGGATGCGGAGACTGTCGAAGCGCGTGTCCGATGCGTTGCTGACATTGGGCACGCCGTCGAGCAACGTGCCGAGCGTGGCGGGCCCGTAGGCCAGCGCGGGCGCTACCCTGACGGAGTCAACGGTCTGGGGCACGTCGCGCAGGCGGGTGAGCGTGCCAGTGGCGGAGGTGGTCGCCTGCACGCGCGGATCGTCCGTGTCGAATGCGGGCATCGTGACGGTGATGGCCGGAAGCGTATGCCCGGCCTCGGGGGCCTCCCTTGCGCCGACGCTCGCGGCGAAAACCATCAGACAGATCGGCGCTTTCGCCTTGCGCACGTTGCGCATCCCGCGCCCTTGGGCCAGACCACGGCACTTCATGAATTCCTCCTGGAATCATCGACATGAAATGCGAATCATTCTTGGGTTCGGGGGCGGCTGGGACAATGAGACGAATCTGAAAGTGGTTTCCCAAGTGGTGACGCCACCATAAAAAAACCCCGGCAGCAATGCCGGGGTGTCCAGTACTACCGGTGTTTTCGGCGCCGGCACCTTCAAGATTCAGACGCCTAATCGGCCTGGATGTTGAATTCCTTCACGAGCTTGGTGTAGCGGGCGGTATCCGCCGCAATCAGCTTCTGGAGCACGGCCGGCTCGCCGCCGACCGGCGTGACGGCGATGGTCGCCATCCTGGCGATCACGTCGGGCTGCTTCAGGATCTCGTTCACATGGCTGTTCAGCGTGCGGACGATCTCGGGCGGCAGGTTCTTCGGGCCCAGCATCGCCTGCCAAGCGCCAATCTCCACGTCCTTGTAGCCCAGCTCGCCCAGCGTCGGCACGTTCGGCGCGAACGGGGAGCGCTTGGTGTCGGCCACGGCCAGCGGCACCAGGCTGCCGTTGCCGACGTATTGCGCCACGGCGCCGTAGGTCACGTAGGTCATCGGCACCTGTCCGCCCAGCACGTCGACGATGGCCGGCGCCGTGCCCCGGTACGGCACCTGCGCGATCTTCACGCTGGCCGACTTGTTGAACATCTCACCCATGATGTGCATCGGCGAGCCATTGCCCGGCGTGGCGTACGTCTCCAGCTTGCCTGCCTTGGCGCGCGCCACGAGGTCGCTCATCTTGGTGATGCCGGTGGTCTTGGCCACCACCACGAACAGCGACTGCGTGCCGAGCTGGATGATCGGCGTGAAGTCGTTCTGCACGTCGTAGGTGGCGCCGGTGCCGGACTTCAGCACTAGCGGGGCGATCGACAGCGTGTTGGGCGCCAACAGCAGCGTGTAGCCGTCGGCGGCGGCGCGCGCCACGTAGGCGCTGCCGATGGTGCCGGCGGCGCCGGTGCGGTTCTCCACCACCACCGACTGCTTCAGCCGCGCGCCGAGCTTGTCGGCCATCAGGCGGGCGAGCACGTCCACGTCGCCGCCGGCGGGGTAGGCCACCACGATGGTGATCGGCTTGTTGGGGTAGCCGCCCTGGGCCATCGCGGGCAGGGCGGAGAGCAGGGCAGCAGCGCCGAAGGCCGCACCCATGGCGGCGAGTACGTTGCGGCGGACAGTCTTCATGATCGAAACACCTCTTGTCAGGGTTCGCGCCCGATGCGGGGGCATCTCTGCGCGAAGGAGTCGGGGAAACGGTGCTGTGCCGGATTTCCCATCGGGCTTGTGGCGAGCGGCGCCAAGGCAGAGGAAAGCTGCCCGGCGCCGCATGCGTCCGCCGCTATTAGAAGATGTGCTTGATGCCGAGCATGGCGCCAAACTGCTGGCCGCCCGGCTTCGTGTTGGCGCCGGCCTGCGCGCCGCTGACGGACAACGTCAGGTTGCCGTCGTTGTTGATGAAACCGGCGGTCGCATAGACGGCCGTGCGCTTGCTGAAGTTGTACATGCCGCGGATGGCGTACAGCATCGACTTGTTATCGCTGCTGTTGTAGTTCAGATAGTAGACCTGGCCAGCCAGCGTGAACGCGGGCGTGATGTCGTACGCGGCGCCGATGTAGTACAGCGCCGAGATCGGCGTGGCGCTGCCCTGGTTCTCGCGGCGGATCACGCCGGCGCCGATCTTGGTGCGATCGAGCAGCACGTAGCCGGCCAGCGAGGCGCGGTCGTCACGGAAGCTGCTGCTGGTCAGGCCGGCGAAGGCGCCCGGGCCGCCGCGCTGCGAGTCATACGCGGCGGTAATGCCCCAGGTCTTCTGGTCCCAGCCGATCATGGCGGACCACTCGCGGCACTGCGACTTGTCGGCCGGATTCTCGCCGGCGCAGTTCGTGCCGGCCGGGCTTGGGCCGGCGTTGGCCACGTCGCGGCCAAAGCTGTACGTGCCGCCCACGGTCAGGCCGCCGAAGGTGCCCTTGTACGCGATGGCGTTGTCGGCGCGCGTGTTCGGGATGTAGCTGTCCATCGAACCGGAGCCGAACGCGTTCGGCCCGAGGATGTCCGGGTCGAGCACGGCCCAGAACAGCATGGTGTACTGGCGGCCGAACGAGACCTGGCCCCATTTGCCGCTCAGGCCGACCAGCGCCTGGCGCCCGAACAGGCGGCCGCCCTGGTTGGCGGTGCCCGAATCCGGCGCGAAACCGGACTCCAGCACGAAGACGCTCTTCAGGCCGCCGCCGAGATCCTCGGTGCCGCGCAGGCCCCAACGGGACGGCACGGTGCCGGTCAGCGTATTCATGCGGGCCACGCTATTGCCGGCCGCGCCGACGTTGTTGACG
This sequence comes from Cupriavidus sp. 2KB_3, assembly GCF_052115685.1. Lineage (NCBI taxonomy): Bacteria > Pseudomonadati > Pseudomonadota > Betaproteobacteria > Burkholderiales > Burkholderiaceae > Cupriavidus > Cupriavidus sp. 2KB_3. The sequence continues at coordinate 61,611 of NZ_JBFRHD010000014.1, read as the reverse complement.
AACTCGACGCCGGTGTCCACCACGCCATACAGTGTGACGGACGATTGCGCCGAGGCCAGCAGGGGCGCTGCGGCCAGCAGGCCTGCCGCGTACTTTCCGATCTTCATCTACCGTTTCCTTCTTTAGTTTTCGTGGGCTCGTCTGCGTTTCCGTCCGGCCGGGCAATGATGGGGACCGATCCGTCTTTGTGTTTCATTAGTAAAACAATGAACTACATAGGAAACGTTCAGCGAAATATAGACAGGAGCGCCTGCGGCGTAGATCAGGGGGAACCCTAGTGAGGCCACATGGCGACGCCGCGGCATGGCGCCGATGCCACAAAGCCCTGGAATCGTTGTGGTGCGCGGCTTCCACGGCGGCGCACCGCCTTTGCGAAAGTGGCAGCGCGGGCGAAGTCAGTCCTCGCTCGGCAAAGCCATGCAGAAAGCCGCTTTCGGGTGAAATGCGGCATGCCCCGTTGCGGGGCATGCCGAGGCCGCCCGGACCTTGCGTGATGGCGGCGCGCTCCGCGCGGATTTCTTCTACTTGTTTACCCTGATCCCGCACGTCCCGAAACCCGGCCTATAGTCGAGGAGTTTTATTTATAAATACAGGTTTCACATATGGAACAAAACGCGCCCCATCGAGCACTTGACCCGGGCGCCGACCTCCTGGCGGCGCTGGACAACCATTTCGCGGCGCGCACCGTGATGGTCGATGCGCAGGGCACACGCGTGTCTTGCCGGGTCGGCGGCGCGCGCGGTCCGGTGATCGTGCTGCTGCACGGCATCAGCTCCGGCGCGGCGTCGTGGCTGCCTTGCGCGAGCCTGCTGGCCGCCGGGGCGCGCGTCATTGCGTGGGACGCACCCGGCTACGGCGATTCCACCCCGTTGCCGATGTCCGCGCCCATCGCCCAGGACTACGCCGCGCGGCTTGAGCAATTGCTGGCCGTGCTCCAGGTGAGCCCGGACCTGATCGTCGGCCACTCGCTCGGCGCGCTGATGGCCGCCGGCTACGCCGCCCATGCCGCATCAGACATGCAACCGGCCCGCTTCCTCCTGTTGAGTCCCGCGCTCGGCTATGGCGCGCCGGGCAACGAGACGAAGTCGCGCGAGGTCTCGGCCCAGCGGCTTGAAGCGCTCGACACCCTGGGCATCGATGGCCTGGCCCAGCGCGGCCCCACTCGCCTGCTCAGCCCGGCGGCCACGCCCGATGCCCAGGCCTGGGTGCGTTGGAACATGCGCCGCCTGCATCCGGACGGCTATCGCCAGGCGGTGGCACTGCTCTGTGGCGATGACATCGACGAATACCTCGCTGACGCCTCGCGCCCCATGCACGTCGGCTGCGGCGCCCAGGACGTGGTGACCACGCCCGCCGCCTCGTCCGCGCTGGCCGGGCGATTCCAGTTCCCGTTCCACCTGATCGCCGACGCCGGCCACGCCTGCTACATCGAGCAGCCCCAGGCCGTTGCCCAACGGATCCGCGCCACGTTGCACGACTGAGGCAAGCGCTTCAGGACCGATAGCAGCCGGCTACCGGTCACTTCTCCGCCACGATCTGGCGATTCAAGGGGTTAACCCTAGTCAATTTTTGAAGCGTCGTTGTCTATAGTCGTACCTGTGTTCAATATTTAAACTCGTGTTTCACAGGTAAAACAAACAAGCCTGAGGACGCGAGCGCGGTTGAACCCGCCGTCCCCAACAAAGCAAGCCATGGAGCAAAGCGCAATGGAAAGCCTCTCGTACAACCCGAACCTGGTGCCGTGGGAGCGCCCCGCGCCGAACAACGTAGCGGGCAAGGGCCATATCGAGCAGCCGGGCAAGGTTGCCAACATCGTCTGGCAGACCCGTGCGGCGGCACCCACCGCGTACGAGAACGCGCTCGCCGATGCCCTGGAGGCTGCGTTCGAGGGCGGCGCCAAGAACCCGGGCGACATCGTCCGCGCGTTCAACCGCACGAACTTCCTGGCCGCCGATGGCCAGCCGTGGACCGAGGCTGCGTTCCTCGCCGAAATGCGCCGCCTGGGCGCCTGACTCCGGAACCCCAGCGAGACAAGACATGGAATCGAACAAGCAAGCACGCGCCGAAGCGCGCCTGAACAGCGGCCTGCGCAACTACTGGTATCCGGTGGCGGCGTCGTGGCAGGTGACCCACGCGCCCATCGGCATTACCCGCCTGGGCCAGAACATCGTCGTGTGGCGTGACAACGCCGGCGCGCTGCACGCGCTCGAAGACCGTTGCCCGCACCGTGGCGCACGCCTGTCGATGGGCTGGAACCTCGGTGACCGCGTGGCCTGCTGGTACCACGGCGTGGAGGTGGGCGGCGACGGCCAGGTCAAGAGCGTGCCGGCCGTGGAGAGCTGCCCGCTGGAAGGCCGCACCTGCGTGCGCAGCTACCCGGTGCAGGAGCAGGCCGGCGCCATCTTCCTGTGGTTCGGCGACAGCGCCCCGGCCGAAGCCGATGCCCTGCGCCTGCCCGAGGAACTGGTCAGCGACGAGCACAGCAACTTCCTCTGCGTGGCCCACTGGGACTGCAACTACCGCTACGCGATCGACAACGTCATGGACCCAATGCACGGCGCCTACCTGCACGCCGTCTCGCACTCGATGGCCAGCGGCGAGAAGTCGGCCGTCATGCAGATCCGCGAGACCGACAGCGGCCTGATCTTCGAGAAGACCGGCCAGCGCGGCGTGAATTTCGACTGGGTGGAATTCGGCGAGACCGGCACGCTGTGGCTGCGCCTGTCCATCCCCTACCGTGACAAGGTCGGCCCCGGCGGCCCGTTCGGTATCGTCGGCATGGCGACGCCGGTGGACGAGGACCACTGCCTGGTGTTCTTCTGGCGCACCCGCCACGTGCAGGGCTGGGAGCGCGACGTGTGGCGCTTCCTGTATCGCAACCGCCTGGAAGGGATGCACTGGGACGTGCTCGAGCAAGACCGCGTGGTGCTGGAGTCGATGGCGCCGAACGCGCGCGACCACGAGATGCTGTACCAGCACGACGCCGGCATCACCCGCGTGCGCCGCCTGCTGAAGCGCCGCGCCGATGCCGAGGTGGCCAACGAACCGGTGGCGATGCTGCAACCGGCCGGCGGAGTCCCCAGCCATGCGTGACACCGAAGTTGGCAACCCGACGGCCAACCTGCTTGCCGGCCGCAAGGTCCTGGTGACCGGCGCCGCGCGAGGCCTCGGCCTGGCGTTTGCCACCGCCATTGCCGAGGCGGGCGCCGCCGTGGCGATGGCCGACATCCTCGCCGATCGTGTGCAGGAATCGGCCGCCGCCCTGCAGGCGCGCGGTTTCCACGCCGTGCCGCTGACGCTGGATCTCAACGATCCGGCTTCCGTGCAGGCCTGCGCTACCGCCGCCGTGGAAGCGCTCGGCGGGCTCGACGGCCTGGTCAACAACGGCGCGGTCACCGACTCGGGCGGCCGCGACCTGACCGCGCTGGACGTGGCCACCTGGGACCGCGTGATGAACGTGAACGTGCGCGGCACCTGGCTGATGACCGCCGCCTGCACGCCCGCGCTGCGCGCCAGCGGCCGGGGCGCCGTGGTCAACCTGGCCTCGGACACCCCGCTGTGGGGCGCCCCCAACCTGCTGGCCTACGTGGCCAGCAAGAGCGCCATCATCGGCATGACCCGCTCGCTGGCCCGTGAACTGGGCGATGCGCAGGTCACGGTCAACGCCGTGGCGCCGGGTCTCACGCTGGTGGAAGCCACCGAATACGTGCCGCAGCACCGCCACGACCTGTACCGCAACCAGCGCGCGCTCCAGCGCGAGCAAGTCCCCGACGATGTCTGCGGCGCCGTGCTGTTCGCGCTGTCCGGCCTCTCCCGCTTCGTCACTGGCCAGACCCTGGCCGTGAACGGCGGCTTTGTCATGCACTGAAACCAAGGAACCCGATCAAATGAGCGATATGTCCCAACAGGAAAACATCAAGCGCAGCTGGGAGCGTCCTGCCGACGCCTCGTTCGACCAGTGGATGGAGAGCCGCGTGGCGCGCTTCTCCACCCGCCGGTACGACTGGGACGCCCTGAAGTTCCAGGCCGACTACGACCCGAAGTACCGTCGCGCCCAGATGCGCTATCTCGGTACCGGCGGTACCGGCGTGGCCGCCGACACCAACACGGTGCCGTCGGAGCATTTCACGTTCTCCACGATGATCATCCCGGCCGGCCACGAAGGCCCGTCGCACCTGCACACCGATGTGGAAGAGGTCTTCTTCATCCTGCGCGGCAAGATCAAGCTGATCCTGGAGAAGGACGGCGAGCGCTTCGAGACCATCCTGACCGACCGCGACCTCGTCTCGGTGCCGCCGGGCGTGTATCGCGAGGAAATCAACATCGGCGAGGAAGACGCGCTGATGTGCGTGATGCTCGGCGCCAAGAAGCCGATCACGCCGACGTACCCGCCCGAGCACCCGCTCACCCAGGTCAAGCGCTGAACCCGCGCGCCGACCGTCGACATCGCTAGCCATGAGCACCCAACCACTGCCCGCCGAGATCCAGGACCGGTACATCGTGCCCGGCCTGGAGCGTGGCCTGCGCCTGCTGGCCGAGTTCAGCGCGCGTGACCGCGTGCTGTCGGCGGCCGACCTCGCGCGCCGGCTCGACGTGCCCCGCTCCACGGTGTTCCGCCTGCTGGCGACGCTGGAAGCCACGGGCTACGTGGAACGCGCCGACGGCGGCCGCGAATACCGGCTGGGCCTGGCCGTGCTCCGGCTCGGCTTCGACTACCTGGCCTCGCTGGAGCTGACCGAACTGGGCGCGCCGCTGCTGAACAAGCTGCGCGATGAAATCGAGTACCCGTGCAACCTCGTGGTGCGCGACGGGCGCTCGGTGGTCTACGTCGCCAAGTCGGCGGCGTCGCGCCCGTTCGCCAGCAACGTCAACGTGGGCACGCGCCTGCCGGTGCATGCCACCGTGCTGGGGCGCGTGCTGCTGGAAGACCTGTCGCTGGCGCAGCTGCGCGAGATCTATCCGGAGCCGCAACTGCAGATCTACTCGGACAGCACGCCGCGCACCGTGGATGCGCTGTTCGAGATGGTGCAGCAAGACCGCTCGCGCGGTTACGTGCTGCATGAAGGCTTCTTCGAAGCCAGCATCTCCACCATCGCCGCGCCCGTGCGCGACCGCACCGGCAAGGTCACCGCCGCGCTGGGCGCCACGATCCCGGCGTCGCGCATCGACCCGGACCAGCTCGGGCTGATGGTGGAGCGGGTGAGGGATGCTGCGCGCGAGCTGTCGCGGCTGCTGGATTACCGGCCGCATCGGGCCAACGGGCACGGCAAGGTCGTGTCTTTACATCGGGAATGAGCAAAAGAGGGGAGTGAGGACGATGTCCATGATTCAACTCGACGGCAAGGTAGCCGTCGTGACCGGCGGGTCCTCCGGCATCGGGCTGGCGACCGTCGAACTGTTGCTGGAAGCCGGCGCCGCCGTGGCCATGTGCGGCCGTGACGAACAGCGGCTGCGCCAGGCCGAGGCCTCGCTGCGCGCGCGCTTCACCGGCTGCCGCCTCTACGCGGCCCGGTGCGACGTGCTGCAGGCCGCGCAGGTCAACGCCTTCGCCGCCGACGTGGCGCGCGAACTTGGCCCGGTGGACATGCTGGTCAACAACGCCGGCCAGGGCCGCGTGTCGACATTCGCCAGCACCGAGGACGCGGCGTGGCTGGAGGAGCTGCAACTGAAGTTCTTCTCGGTGATCCACCCGACCCGCGCTTTCCTGCCACAGCTGGAGCAGTCGGGGCAGTCGGGGCAGGGCGCCGTGGTCTGCGTGAATTCGCTGCTCGCCACCCAGCCGGAGCCGCATATGGTGGCGACCTCGGCGGCGCGCGCCGGCGTGCACAACCTGGTGCGCTCGCTGGCCACCGAATTCGCGCCGCGCGGCGTGCGCGTGAACGGCATCCTGATCGGGCTGGTCGAGTCCGGCCAGTGGCGCCGCCGCTTCGACGCGCGCCCCGAGGAAGACCGCCACCTGGACTGGACCGCGTGGACCGCGCGTCTGGCCCGCCAGAAGAACATCCAACTGGGCCGTCTCGGCCTGCCGCAGGAAGCCGCCCGCGCCATCCTGTTCCTTGCCTCGCCGTTGTCTTCGTACACCACGGGCAGCCATATCGATATTTCCGGAGGACTCTCCCGTCATGCGTAACGAACAACAGCAAGTCACCGTGGGCTGCGCCATCGCGGCCTTCCTCGAGCAGTGCGGTGTCAAGGCCGCCTTCGGCGTGATCTCGATCCACAACATGCCCATCCTCGATGCGATGGGCGAGCGCGGCAAGATCCGCTTCGTGCCGGCGCGCGGCGAAGCGGGCGGCACCAACATGGCCGATGCCTACGCCCGCACCACGGGTGGCCTGGGTGTCTGCCTGACCAGCACGGGCACGGCAGCGGGCAATGCCGCCGGCGCCATGGTCGAGGCCCTGACGGCCGGCACGCCGCTGCTCCACATCACCGGCCAGATCGAAACGCCGTACCTGGACCAGAGCCTTGCCTACATCCACGAGGCCCCGGACCAGCTCACCATGCTGAAGGCCGTGTCGAAGGCCGCCTTCCGCATCCGCAGCGCCGACACCGCGCTCTCCACCATCAAGCTGGCCGTGCAGACCGCGCTGACGGCGCCGACCGGCCCGGTCAGCGTGGAAATCCCCATCGACATCCAGGCCGCGCTGATCCCGATACCGGCGGACCTGCAACCGCTGCCGGTGCCGCAGCACCAGCCCTCCGCCCACGCGCTCGACGCGCTGGCGGACCAGCTGGCCAAGGCGCGCCGGCCGATGCTGTGGCTCGGCGGCGGCGCGCGCCACGCCAGCCAGCAGGTCAAGCGCCTGCTGGACCTGGGGTTTGGCGTGGTCACCTCCACGCAGGGCCGTGGCATCGTGGCGGAAGACGATCCGCGCTCGCTGGGCGCCTACAACCTCCACAAGCCCATCGAGACCTTCTACCAGACGTGCGATGCGATGCTGGTGGTCGGCTCGCGCCTGCGCGGCAATGAAACGCTGAAGTACGAGCTGAAGCTGCCGCGCCCGCTGCTGCGCATCGACGCCGATCCGGCCTCGGAAGGCCGCTGCTACCAGAGCGACTACTTCGTCAGCGGCGACGCCGCCCTGGCGCTGGACGGTCTTGCCGACCGGCTTGAAGGTCACCTGAAAGGCCGCCTGAAGGTGGACCCGCAGTTCGCCGCCGACCTGCGCCGCGCGCATGACGTGGCCGTGGGCGCGCTGGTGGACGGCCTCGGCCCGTACAGCGCGCTGGTGCAGGCGCTCCAGCAGGCGGTGGGCCGCAACTTCAACTGGGTGCGCGACGTCACGGTGTCCAACAGCACCTGGGGCAACCGCCACCTGCAGATCTTCGACTCCCGCGCCGGCGTGCACGCGCTGGGCGGCGGCATCGGCCAGGGCCTGGCCATGGGCATCGGCGCCGCCATCGGCGCGGCAGCCACGGCCTCCGGCAAGAAGACCTTCACGCTGGCCGGCGACGGCGGCTTCATCCTGAACCTGGGCGAACTCGCCACGGCGGTGCAGGAGCGTGCCGACATGGTCATCGTGCTGATGAACGACAAGGGCTACGGCGTGATCAAGAACATCCAGGACGCGCAGTACGGCGGCCGCCGCCACTACGTGGACCTGCACACGCCGGACTACGCCCAGCTCTCGAAGTCGCTCGCGCTGCGTCACCGCCGCGTGAGCAACCTCGCCGACATTGACGCGGCGCTGGAAGAGGCCACGGTGGAGCCGGGCCCGTTCCTGCTGGAAATCGACATGCTGTCCATCGGCAGCTTCAAGACCGTGTTCGCTGGCCCGCCGGTCAACAAGCAGCAGCCGATTGCCAGCCCCGCATCGACCCCGGCGGCAGCCGCTGCGGCGGCGGCTTAATCCAACCAGGAGAACGTCCATGCTGCATGTGTCCATGGTGGGTTGCGGAGCGATTGGCCGCGGCGTGCTGGAACTGCTGAAGTCAGACCCGGATGTCGTGTTCGACGTCGTGATCGTGCCGGCGGGCACGATGGACGAGGCACGCGGCGCGCTGTCGGCGCTGGCGCCCAATGTGCGCGTGGCCACCGGGCTGGCCGACGGCGACCGCCGCCCGGACCTGCTCGTGGAGTGCGCGGGCCATCGCGCGCTGGAGGAGCACATCGTACCGGCGCTCGAACGTGGCATTCCGTGCATGGTGGTGTCGGTCGGCGCGCTGTCCGAGCCGGGCATGGCCGAGCGCCTGGAAGCGGCGGCACGCCGTGGCAACACGCAGGTGCAGCTGCTGTCGGGCGCCATCGGCGCCATCGACGCGCTGGCTGCCGCCCGCGTGGGCGGGCTGGACGAGGTCATCTACACCGGCCGCAAGCCGGCCCGCGCGTGGTCAGGCACGCCGGCGGCCGAGCTGTTCGACTTGGACGCGCTGACCGAAGCCACGGTGATCTTCGAAGGCACCGCGCGCGACGCCGCGCGGCTCTATCCGAAGAACGCCAATGTGGCCGCCACCGTGTCGCTGGCGGGGCTCGGCCTCGACCGCACGTCGGTCAAGCTGCTGGCCGATCCGCACGCGGAGGAGAACGTCCACCACGTGGAAGCACGCGGCGCGTTTGGCGGCTTCGAGCTGACCATGCGCGGCAAGCCGCTCGCGGCCAATCCCAAGACGTCCGCGCTGACCGTGTTCAGCGTGGTGCGCGCCCTCGGCAACCGCGCCCACGCGGTGTCGATCTGAAGTGAATCTGACATGAGCACACAACAAGTCCTCCCGATCTGCATCGCCGGCGCCTGGCGCCTGGGCTCGGGCGACCGCTACGCCACGCGCTACCCCGCCACCGGCGAGATCGTGGCCGAACTGAACGCGGCCAGCCTGGCCGATGTGGAAGAAGCCGTGCAGGGCGCCCATCGCGCCTTCCTGACCAGCGGCTGGGCGCAGCGCAAGCCGCATGAGCGCGCCGCCGTGCTGTACCGCGTGGCCGAGCTGATCCGCGCGCGCGCCGAGCCGCTGGCCCAGCGCCAGCGCCTGGACAACGGCAAGCCGATCAGCGAGACGCGCGCGCTGGTGGCCAGCGCCGCCGCCACGTTCCAGTTCTTCGCCGCCGCCTGCGAGACCATGGAGGAATCCATCACGCCGCAGCGGGGCGACTGCCTGACCATGAGCGTCTACGAGCCCATGGGTGTGGTAGCCGCCATCACGCCGTGGAATTCGCCGATTGCCAGCGAGGCGCAGAAAATGGCGCCGGCGCTCGCCGCCGGCAACGCCGTGGTGGTCAAGCCGGCCGAGGTGACGCCGCTGATGGCGCTGGAGCTGGCCGCGATCTGCGAGGAAGCCGGCGTGCCCCGGGGCCTGATCAGCGTGCTGCCGGGCAAGGGCTCGGTGATTGGCGACGCCATCACCAAGCATCCGCTGGTGCGCCGCGTGTCGTTCACGGGCGGCACCACCACGGGCAAGCACATCGCCCATATCGCCGCCGACAAGATGATGCCGGTGTCGCTGGAGCTGGGCGGCAAGTCGCCGACCATGGTCTTCGACGACGCCGACCTGGACCACGCGGTGAACGGCGTGCTGTACGGCATCTTCAGTTCGTCGGGCGAGTCGTGCATCGCCGGCTCGCGCCTGTTCGTGGCGCGCGCGCAGTACGAGCCGTTCATGGATCGCCTGGCCGCCGCCGCCGCCAGACTGCGCGTGGGCGACCCGGCCGACGAGCGCACCCAGATGGGGCCGCTGATCACCGACCGGCACCGCGACAGCATCGAATCCTACGTGGCGATGGGCGTGGAAGATGGCGGCCAGCTGCGCACGGGCGGCATGCGCCCGGACGTGGCGGGCCTTGGCAATGGCTATTTCTACACGCCGACCATCATCGAAGGGCTCGACAACAATGCACGTATATGCCAGGAGGAAATCTTCGGGCCGGTGCTGGTGGCGATGCCGTTCGACGACGAGGACGACCTGATCGCCCAGGCCAACGACAGCATCTACGCGCTGGCCGCCGGCATCTGGACGCGCGACTACAAGCGCGCCTGGCGGGTGGCACGATCCGTGCAAGCCGGCAACGTGTGGATCAACACCTACAAGCAGTTCTCGATCTCGACGCCGTTCGGCGGCTGGCGGGACAGCGGCCTGGGCCGCGAGAAGGGACGACTGGGCATCCTGCAATACATGGAACAGAAGGCCGTGTACTGGGGCCTGAACGAACAACCGCTGCCGTGGGCCAACTGAGCCCGTGGATCAACCGGCAGGACGGAGAAGCAAGATGAAGGTATTGGGAATCGACGAAATCACCTACGGCGCCGACGACTTCGACGCGTGCCGTGGCTTCTTCAGCGACTGGGGCCTGACCGTCAAGCGCGACGACGCCGAGGCGCTTGACTTCGAAACGCTGAACGGTTGCCGCGTGCTGGTGCGCAAGATCGCCGATCCGGCGCTGGCGCCGGCCATCGAGGACGGCCCGACGCTGCGCGAGGTGGTGTGGGGCGTGGCGGACCAGGCGTCGCTGGAGGCGATTGCCGACGCCATCGGCGCCGAGCCGAGCTTCGTGCGCCAGCAGGACGGCGCGCGCGTGGGCTGCACCGACCCGAACGGGCTGGCCGTGCGCTTCCAGGTCTCGCGCAAGCGCGAGGTGCAGGTGGAGTGCGCGGTGATGAACACGTGGAACGACAAGCCGCGCCTGAACCAGCGCAGCCCGGTCTACGAGCGCGCCGCGCCCATCGAGGTGGGCCACGTGGTGTTCTTCGTCGCGGACGTGAAGGCCACCGAGCGCTTCTACGTGGAGAAGTTCGGCTTCGTGCAGTCGGACAACTACCCGGAACGCGGCGCCTTCCTGCGCTGCGCGGCCGAGGGCGGTCACCACGACCTGTTCCTGCTGCAACTGCCGCAGCCCAAGCGCGGCCTGAACCATGTGGCGTTTACGGTGCGGGACATCCACGAGGTCTTCGGCGGCGGCATGCACATGTCCCGCACGGGCTGGGACACCCAGCTCGGCCCGGGCCGCCACCCGATCTCGTCCGCCTACTTCTGGTACTTCAAGAATCCGGCCGGCGGCCTGATCGAGTACTACGCCGACGAGGACCAGCTCGACGCCCACTGGGAGCCGCGCGCCTTCGAGCCGGGCCCGACCGTGTTCGCCGAATGGGCCATCGAGGGCGGCATCGACGGCAATACGCGCCGTCAGAAGAACGCCGGCGGCCCGCAGGGCAAGTTCCTCACGGAAAAGCGTTAAGTCGCACTGCGGCATTGAAGCAGCGTTGTTGCCTCTGCGGGGGCAAGCCTTGAGAAGGAAGCAGTCATGAGTGCCAGTCAATCCCTGACGATGCGCGTGCAGGCCATGCGGTTCGAGGCGCGCGGTGTGGTCAGCATCGAGCTGCGCGACCCCAGCGGCGCCACCTTGCCCGAATTCAGCCCGGGCGCGCATATCGACCTGCACCTGGCCAACGGCCTGGTGCGCAGCTATTCGCTGTGCGGCGCGCCCGAGGCGCGCGACCGCTACACCGTGGGCGTGCTGCAGGACCGCAACAGCCGGGGCGGCTCGCGCTTCGTGCACGAGCAGCTGCGCGTGGGCAGCACCCTCACCGTGGCGGCGCCGCGCAACCACTTCGTGCTGGACGAGGATGCCGCGCACACAGTGCTGGTGGCTGGCGGCATTGGCGTCACGCCCATCGTCTGCATGGCGCGCCGGCTGGCCGAGCGTGGCCGCGCGTTCACGCTGCTGTACTGCGCCCGCTCGCGGGAGGAGGCGGCCTTCGTCGAGGCCCTGTCGGCCTATGGCGATGCCGTGCGCTTCCATTTCGACGACGAGCAGGGCGCGCCGCCGGACCTCCAGGCGATGCTGGCCGGGCAGGATGCCGGCACGCACTTCTACTGCTGCGGCCCCGGCCCGATGCTCAACGCCTTCGAGGCCGCCTGCGCGGCCCACGGCTACGCCAACGTCCACATCGAGCGCTTTGCCGCCGACCCGGCCACCGAGGCGGTGCAGGAGGGCGAGTACAGCGTCACGCTGCAACGCACGGGCGCCAACGTGCGCGTGCCGTCCGGCAAGTCGCTGCTCGATGCCCTGCTGGAAGCCGGCGTGGCGGTGGAGTACAGCTGCCGGGAGGGCGTGTGCGGCTCGTGCGAGACCGCCGTGCTCGACGGCTGCCCCGACCACCGCGACAGCGTGCTCAGCAACAGCGAGCGCGCTGCCAACAACACCATGATGGTGTGCGTATCCGGATGCAAGGGCCAGCGGCTCGTGCTGGACCTTTGAGCGGCTGAGGAACCCCCACGATGTATATCGATAGCATAGACGGCGCGGCATCAGCCGGCGCCACGGCCCCCGCACACCCCCAAACCAGCACCCGCGCGGTCACGCGCGGCCAGATCATCGCCCGTATCGAGCGGATGCCCGGCAACGCGATGCATATCCGCGCCCGGCTGCTGATCGGCCTGGCCACCTTCTTCGACGGTTTCGACGTGATTGCCATCGCCGCCACGCTGCCGCTGCTGATCGCCAACTGGTCGCTCACGCCGGGGCAGATCGGCTTCCTGATCGCGGCGCCTTCGGTGGGCCAGCTGGTGGGCGCGCTGCTGTTCCCGGCGCTGGCCGAGCGCTTCGGCCGGCTGCGCTCGGTGGGCTGGAGCGCGGGCATCATCGGCCTGATGAGTATTGCCTGCGGCTTTGCGCCCTCGTTCGAGATCTTCGCGCTGCTGCGCATCATCCAGGGGCTGGGGCTGGGCGGCGAACTGCCGGTGGCGGCTACCTATATCAACGAGGTTACCCGCGCGCATGGCCGGGGCCGCTTTGTGCTGCTGTACGAGGTGGTGTTCCCGATCGGGCTGATGGTGTCCAACGCGCTGGGCGCCTTCCTGGTGCCGCGCTACGGCTGGGAGGTGATGTACTTCCTGGGCGGGGTGCCGATCGTACTGTTCTTCGTGCTGCGCAAGCTGATTCCCGAGTCACCGCGCTGGCTGGCCGAGAAGGGCCGGCTGGGCGAGGCGGACGCGGCGCTGAGCGCCTTCGAGGCCCGCGCGAAGCAGCCGCTGCCGCCGGAGGGCGATACCTCGGCGTTCGACGCCATGGCGGCCCGCCATCCGCGCCGCCGCGTGCGGGATCTCGTCGGCCGCGCCTATATCGGCCGCACGCTGGCCGTGTGGATGCTGTGGGCGACCTGCGGCTTTATCCAGTACGGGCTGTCGACGTGGCTGCCCACCGTCTACAAGACCGTTTACCACGCGCCGCTGCAACTGGCGCTGAACCTGGCGGCGGGGGCCTCGGTGCTGGGCGTGGTCGGGTCGCTGATCTGCGCGATGGTGGTGGACAAGGTGGGCCGCAAGCCGGTCATCAACGTGTCCTTTGTGCTGTGCGCGGTGTCGCTGGTGCTGGCGGGCGTGTTCCACGCCTCCACGGTCTACGTGGTGGCCACGTTCTGCGCGCTGGCCATGGGCTTCCTGGCCTGCGGCTTCATCACCGCCTACGTCTACACGCCGGAGCTGTACCCCACCAGCATCCGCGCCATGGGCTGCGGGCTGGGCGGCGCGTGGCTCAAGATCTCGGCGATCTTTGCCCCGGGGCTGATCGCCAGCACCATTGGCAGCGGCAATCTGAGCCTGGCGTTCTACGGGCTTGCCGTGGTGCCGCTGCTGGCCGCCGTGACCGTGTTCTTCCTCGGCATCGAGACCAAGGGGCAGGTGCTGGAGGAGCTGGAGGTCTAGCCTCCGGACGGCTGAAACGTATTGTTGGGTCTTCGACGATCGTCATGTCGTCGTTGCGCTCCGCGGCCTGTACCGGCGCGGGGCGTTTTTTGTTTTTCCTGTCTGGCGACGGGGTCAGTCGCGGGCGGTGCAGATGCCGTGCAGCTTGCGCAGGCCGGTGTACAGGCCGTGGCGCTCCTCGGGCGTCAGCAGGCGGATCACCGATGCCTGCCCGCGCCGGGCCAGCGGAATCACCTGGGCGTGGAGCGCCTCGCCGGCGGGCGTGATGCGGCAGACCAGGCGTCGGCGCGGCGTGCTGCCTTCGGACTCCAGCGTGACGAGCCCCCGGTCCTCCAGCAGCCGCAGCGTGCGGCTGACCAGCGCCTTGTCCGAGGTGGACTGCTTGACCATCTCCGCGAACGAGAGCTCCTTGCCGTGCGCCAGCAGCGCCAGCATGCGCCATTCCGGCACGGTCAGCTCGAACTGCGTGGCGTATGGCTCGGTCACGCTGTTGCGCAGTGCCGTGACCAGCTGGCTCAACATCGTCGTCAGGAAGTCGTTGACGGTCAGTCCCGTGCCCGCCTCGTCGAGTTCGGACCAGGGATCGGTGGCCGGAGTGGCTTGTTCGTGTGCGGAGGTGGGGCTGGACATGGCGAAGTGGAAGCGGGGAAAGAATGCCGCGGGATGCCGCAAGACGGCCGGAAACCGGCCGCGATTGTCTCACAGCTGGCGGGGCTCGCAACTTTGTGCCACGCAGCAAAATACGGCAGATCGCAGGGGTGATGTCAATCGGGGATTGACTTAAGTTGAGTCATCAACAAAGTCGCCCTACTCTGGATTCGTTCCTGATGTGAATCCGGGTTTCATAGATAAAACATATCTGCTAGGGTTCGAGGTGGAGACGTGTGTGCGATCGTGCTGTGCGCGACGCCGCATGTTATACGGATCCGTTGCCAGCCGGCTGATGTTGCAGAAAGCCGGCGGCAGGACCGAACGCTACGCAGAGAGAGACCATGAACCAGGACCTTCCCAGAGAGGAAACGCAGCAGGAAGTGCAGCAGGAAGTGCAGCAGGAAACGCAGGACACGCAAGACAAGTACATCGTGCCGGGGCTGGAGCGCGGGCTGAGGCTGCTGGGCGAGTTCAGCAGCAAGGACCGCACGCTGTCGGCGGCGGAACTGGCGCGGCGGCTGAAGGTGCCGCGTTCGACGGTGTTCCGGCTGCTGGCCACGCTGGAGATGATGGGCTTCGTGGAACGGACCGATGGCGGGCGCGAATTCCGCCTCGGCATGGCGGTGCTGAGGCTCGGCTTCGACTACCTGGCCTCGCTGGAGCTGACCGAACTGGGCCGGCCGCTGCTGGACCGCCTGCGCGACGACATCCACTACCCGTGCAACCTGGTGGTGCGCGATGGCCGGTCGATCGTGTACGTGGCCAAGTCGGTGGCGGCGCGGCCGTTCACCAGCACGGTGAACGTGGGCACCCGCCTGCCGGCGCATGCCACGGTGCTGGGGCGCGTGCTGCTGGAAGACCTGTCGCTCGAGGCGCTGCGGGAGCTGTATCCGGAGCCACGGCTTGAGGTGTACTCGGACAGCACGCCGCGCACCGTGGAGGAGCTGTACGAGATGGTGCAGCGTGACCGCCAGCGCGGCTACGTGCTGCACGAGGGCTTCTTCGAGGCCAGTATCTCGACCATCGCCGCGCCGGTGCGTGACCGCACCGCGCGCGTGGTGGCGGCGTTGGGGGCGACCATCCCGGCGGCCCGGATCGATCCGGCGCTGCTCGATTCGATGGTCGAGAAGGTGCGCGAGGCGGCAGGGGAGCTGTCGCGCCTGCTGGATTACCGGCCGACCCTGCAGGACAGGGTGGCCAACGAATGACGCCGGGCTGACGCCCCGGCGGATGGTGAAATCACGGAAGGAACGGGGCTGGCATGAGGAAAGCACGGTGGATGGGCAGGGCGGCGGCAGTGCTGCCGATGATGGCGATCATGGCGATCATGGCGATGGGGGTGATGGTGGCGATGCCGGGCAAGGCGCAGGCCGCCCCGGCCTGTCACACGGTGCGGATCGTGGTGCCGTTCCCGGCTGGCGGCCCGGCCGACCAGCTCGCCCGTACCCTGTCGCAGGGCCTCCAGCAGCTGCCGCAGCCGTCCGAGCGCAAGGGCGCGACCATGATCGTCGACAACAAGCCGGGCGCCAACGGCAATATCGGCATCGACGCCGTGCGCCGCGCGGCGGGCGATGGCTGCACCTGGCTGGTGGTGCCGGCGGGCAACCTGACCATCAATCCCACGCTGTTCCCGGCACTGTCCTACAACGTCACGCGCGATTTCCGGCCCGTCTCGCTGCTGGCCAGCTCGCCCAACGTGCTGGCGGTGAACCCGGCGGTCAAGGCGCGCACCGTGCCGGAGCTGATCGCCCTGGCCAGGCAGGCGGATCAGGCGAAGTCGCCGCTCGGCTACGCCAGCCCCGGCGTCGGCAGCGGCCTGCATCTGGCCGGCGAGCTGTTCCGCAACAAGGCCGGCGTGACCATGCTGCATGTGCCGTACAAGGGCACCACGCAGGCCGTGACCGACGTGGTGGGCGGGCAGGTGCCCGTGCTGCTCGGCACGTGGCCCACGCTGGCACCGTTCATCCAGTCCGGCGCGCTGCGCGCGCTGGCCGTCACGCAGTCGAAGCGCTCCCCGGCGGCCCCGGACGTGCCCTCGCTGGCCGAGCAGGGCATGCCCGGCATCGACGTCAGTTCCTGGTACGCCCTGCTGGTGCCGTCCGCCGCGCCCCAGCCGCTGGCCGATGCGCTGGCCGCCGATGTGCGCACGCTGTTCGCCACCGCGAGTGTGCGCGATGACCTGAAGCGCCAGGGCCTGGAACCCGTGGCCAGCACCCCAGACGCCCTGGCCACACGCATCCGCGACGATACCGCGGCGTGGGCCACGCTGATCCGCACGTACCACATCACGGCGGAATAGCCTCCCGGCGCTTCGCGGCACACCCGCCGGCGCCCCTCCCCAAGTTTCCAACCGAGTCGTACCTGGCCGCACCCTGCGCCGTGCAGGGTGGCCTGCGGCCGTCATTTCAGCGTGACTTCTTGCACGAGCGAGGGCAATCATGGATTTTGTGTTGAACGGAAAAGCGACCCGCTTTGACGGCGACGGCGATACGCCGCTGCTGTGGGTGATTCGCGATGACGCCGGCCTGACCGGCACCAAGTACGGCTGCGGCATCGGCGCCTGCGGCGCCTGCACCGTGCATGTGGATGGCAACGCGCAGCGGTCGTGCGTGACGCCGGTCTCCAGCGTGGCGGGCCGCAAGGTCACCACCATCGAGGGGCTCTCGCCGGACCGCTCGTCCAGGGTGCAGCAGGCCTGGATCGCCAAGGACGTGCCGCAGTGCGGCTACTGCCAGTCCGGCATGGTCATGGCGGTGACGGCGCTGCTCAAGCAGAATCCGCACCCCACCGACAAGGAGATCGACGCATCGGTCAGCAACCTGTGCCGTTGCGCCACCTACCACCGCATCCGGGAGGCCGTTCATGCTGCCGCAAAGTGACAGTATCGCCAGCCCCGCGCGGCGCGGCTTCCTGAAGGGCGGCATGGCGCTGGCCGGCGCGCTCTGCATTCCGCTGCCGGCACTGGCGTCCCGCACCGTGGACAGCGGCCCGCACGGCACGCACGAGATCACGGACTGGATCTGGATCGAGCCGAACGGCAAGATCACGCTCGGGCTGTCGCAGTGCGAATGCGGGCAGGGCGTCTATACCGGCATGCCGCAGGTGCTGGCCGACGAACTCGACGCCGACTGGCAGCAGGTGGCCGTGACCTTCGTGACCGGCCGGGACGCCTACCGCACCGGCGCCGCGTACGAGGAGCCGCAGCAGTTCGTCGGCGCGTCGATGTCCGCCACGCTGTTCTACCAGCGGCTGCGCATTGCCGGCGCGCAGGCGCGCGAGGTGCTGGTGATGACCGCCGCGAAGCGCCTGCAGGTACGCCCGGGCCAGTGTTACACGGAGAAAGGTCGCGTCTATCACGGCGCCACGGGCCGCTCGTTCAGCTATGGCGAGCTGGCCGAGGAAGCGGCGAAGCTGCCGCTGAACCCCACGCCGCGCCTCAAGAACGAAGCCGCGCACCAGCTGATCGGCAAGGACCTGCAGCGGCTGGACACGCCGGCCAAGGTCGATGGCTCCGCCGAGTTCGGCATCGACGTGAAGGTGCCGGGCATGCTCTACGGCGCGCTGAAGTTCGCCCCCACCGTGACCGGCAAGGTCATCGGCCTGCGCAACGCCGACGCCGTCAAGGCCATGCCGGGCGTGCAGGCCGTGGTGCAGGCGCCGGACGCCGCCATCGTCGTGGCCACGAGCTACTGGCTCGCCAAGAAGGGCGCCGATGCGCTGGAGCTGGAGGTCGATCCCGGCCCGGCCAGGTCGCTCGACAGCGACCAGATCCTGGCCGCGCGCCAGGCCGCGCTCGGCGCGCCGGAGGCCGTGGTGGCGACGAAGCTGGGCGATCCGGACGCGGTGCTGGCCGGCGGCGGCAAGGTGGTCGAGGCCGACTACCACACGCCGTATATCGTCCACGCCACGATGGAGTCGGTGAACGCCACCGTGCACTTGCGCGAGGACGCCATCGAGGTCTGGGGGCCGATCCAGGGCCAGGACTTCGTGCGCAACGCGCTCGGCAAGCTCTACCAGCGCAAGCCCGAGACGATCATCGTCCACACCACCTTCCTCGGCGGCAGCTTCGGGCGCAAGTTCCTGCCGGACTTCGTGGTGCACGCGGCGCGGGCCTCGGCGGCGGTGGGCAAGCCGGTCAAGGTCGTCCGCTCGCGCGAGGACGACATCCGCCATGGCTTCTACCGGCCCGGCGTGTCGGGGCGCTTCCGCGCCGTGCTCGATGAAAAGGGCCTGCCGCGCGCGCTGCATGCCCGGCTGACCGGCCAGTCGCTCTACGGCGTGATCAAGGCCGAGCGCATGGCCAAGCACGGCGGCTGGGACGAGACCATGCTGGAGGCCATCTACGACTGCGTCTACCGCGTGCCGAACCTGAAGGTGGACATGATCGACGTAAAGCAGCCGATTCCGGTCAGCTTCATGCGCAGCGTGGGCTCCACCTCGAGCATCTTCATGCTGGAGAGCTTTGTCAACGAGATGGCCGACGCGGCCGGCATGGACCCGTACCGCTACCGCCGCGCGCTGCTGGCGCACAACCCGCTGGCGCTGCGCGTGCTGGATGCCGCGGCCAAGGCGGCGAACTGGGACCGCAAGCTGGCCCCGGGCGTGTCGCGCGGGTTCACGTTCAACCTCTACACGGGCCGGGGCGAGGCGTTCCAGACCTACGTGGCGATGGCGCTGGAGCTGGAGCGCAGCGGCAAGGCGTTCCGCGTGCGGCGCGTGGTGTGTGCGGTGGAGTGCGGGCGGGCGATCAACCCGAACCTGATCCGCGCCAATATCGAGGGCGGCATCGGCTTTGCGCTGACCAACACGCTCAAGAGCGAAATCACGTTCAAGGCGGGCGTGGTGCAGCAGAGCAACTTCCACGACTATCCGCTGCTGCAACTGGCGGAGATGCCGAAGATCGATGTGGTGATCGTGCCGAGCGACCGGCCGCCGCAGGGCTGCGGCGAGGTCTCCCTCGGCCCGGTGGCGCCAGCCGTGGCGCACGCGCTGTACCAGGCGACCCAGGCCCGGCGCAGGTCGATGCCGATGAAGCTGGAGGTTTGATGGCTGGGGGGGGAGACCCCCTCAGCGCTTGCCGTTCGCCCGGTACCCCAGCAGCGCCGACAGATCCTTCGCCGCCGCCTTCACTTCCTTTTCCACCCGTTCGCGCAGCGTGCCGTCCGCCTCGAAGCGCTGCTGCGGGCCGGCCACGCTGATCGCGGCGATCACGTCCCCGGTGGCGTCCATCACTGGCGCGGCGCAGGCGTCGATGCCCGGCTCGAAGGCCGAGAAGCTCCACGCGCAGCCGCGCTCCAGGTCCGCGCCGAGGATCTCGGCCAGGCGGGCGTGGGTGGCGGGGCTCTGGCCGGTCACGGTCGGCAGCGGGTCATCGCCCAGCCGCTCGCGCAGCGCCTCCGGCGACAGGTGCGCAATCAGCATCCGCCCCGGCGTGGTCAGGTGCGCCGGCACGCGGCTGCCGACCTGGATGTTGCTGACCAGCCCGGTGTTGGGCATGTCCCGCAGCAGGTAGAGCACGTGGCCGCCGTCCGGCACGGCCAGATAGGCCGACAGTTGCAGCGATCCGCTCAGCCGCGCCAGCACGCGCCGCGCGAAGGTGGTGAGGTCGTTCGCCGCCAGCACGCGCGACGCCAGCTTCAGGAACGAGAACCCCACCGTATGCCCACCCTGCGGCAGCCGCTCGACCATGCCCTCGTGCTCCAGCGTGGCCAGCAGGCGCATCACCGTTACGCGGTTCACGTCGATGCGCCGGCCCACCTCGCTCAGGTTGGCGGTGGAGCCGCCCTCTGCAATGAAACGCAGCAGGCGCAGGCCGCGCATGACCGGGGTCACGAGCGCCTGCGCCGCGCCGCTGGCATCGTCGTTGTCCAGTTCAGTGGCGTTGTCGAGGGAGTCGTCTGGCGCGGCGGTCTTGGGCATCGGCTCGGGGAAAAGAAAAACGGAACGGGTGCCGGCAGGATCAGCCGAGCGCCACGTTCCAGGCGTTGTAATCGTACACCCAGTCCGCGTTGCCGCCGGCCTTGAGCCACTCGTTGCCGCGCGAGCCGATCTGGATGCGGCTGGTGCGGTCGTGGCGGGCCGCCTGGTAGCGCGCCAGCGCCTCGGGGATGGTGTCGTCGCTGGCCTCGGCCAGGCAGCGCGCCAGCACCACGCCGTCCTCGATCGCCATGCCGGCGCCCTGCGCCATGAACGGCATCATCGGGTGGCAGGCATCGCCCATCAGCGCAATGTGGCCGGCCGACCAGGACGGCAGCGGGTCGCGCACGTACAGCGCGGAGATCAGCACGTCGTCGCAGGCGTCGAGCAGGGCGCGGGCATCGGGATGGAAGCCGGCATAGGCGGCGCGCAGGTCCTCGACCCGGCCCGGCGTGGTCCAGGACTCGTTGCGCCAGCTGTCCTGCGCCACGGTGGCGAACACGAAGATCTCGCGGCCACGGTTGAGCGGGAAGGTCACGATCTGGCTGGTCGGCTCCGGCCCCCACCACTTGGTGAAGGCGCCGAGGTTGGGCACGCCGGCCAGCTTTTCCGCCGGTACCACGGCGCGGTAGGCCACCACGCCGGTGAAGATCGGGTGTTCCTCGCCCAGCAGCGCCGTGCGCACGATGGAGTGGATGCCGTCGGCACCGATCAGCACGTCCACCTCCTCGGTATTGCCGTTGGCGAAGCGCAGCGTGGCGCCGCGCCCGCCGTCCTTCGGCGCGATGTGGGTGGCCTTGTGCGCCAGCCGCACGCAGGCGGCTGGCACGGCGGCTTCCAGCGCGGCCATCAGGTCGCCCCGGTGCATGGTCAGCTGCGGCGCGCCGTAGCGCTGCTCGGCTTCGTCGGACATGGCCAGGCGGGAGGTTTCCGCGCCAGTGTCCCAGGTGCGGCTGATGCGGTGCGTGGGGCGGGCTGCCGTTTCGCGCAGCGCGGCGCCCACGCCCAGGCCGTCCAGTGCGCGCACGGCGTTCGGCGTGAGATTGATGTCCGCGCCAACCCGCGCGAACCGCGCTGCCTGCTCGTACACCACGACATCCATGCCGAGCTTGCGCAGGGCGATGGCGGCGGCCAGTCCGCCAATGCCGGCACCGTTGATGCCGATCTTTCCTGAAACCATGGGGCGCTCCGTGTGGTGGCCAATGCGTCACGCGTCGGCCGACTGCTCAATGAAATGTTCAAATATGAACGACAAGTTCATAAAAAGAATATTGAGCGCGGGGCGTCCCGTCAAGCGGGTTTCTGGCAGTCCTTATCTAGGTGGCATCGCGGCGTGACGGCTCGATCGCCTGCTGCAAGGTGCGCGTCACCGGCGTATCGGTGGGGCTGACCACGGCATAGGAATAGCGGCCCTGCCGCCAGTACTGCGCCAGCAGGTTGCCGTCCTGCCGGTTGCCGTTGCCAAAGCGCAGCAGGTTGCCCGGCGGCCGGACGTAATAGACGATGGTCTGGCCCTGGTCGTTGCGGTACAGGACCATCGCCGCCGTGCCCTGCTCGGTCGGCATCAGCCGTCCGCCGGCGGGCCGGAAGCCATACTGGGTGAAATCGGGCAGCGGGGCGGGCTGGACGAAGTGACGGTCGAGCCAGGACTGGAGCGCGCGCGGATCGGTCGCGCTCACATCCACCACCTGCGGCCCCTCGCTGGCCGCGAACATGCGGTAGGCCTGTACGGCATCGGCCATCGGCAGGTAGTTCTGGCGCATGGCGAGTTCGCGGGTCTGCCAGCCGCCCATGCCGCCAATGCCGAGCGCCATCACCAGCGAGGCGGCCACGGCCATGCGCCGCTGCGTGCGGTCGCGCAGGGTGCGGCGGATGCGGAAGGGGTCGAGCCGCGCGGGGGTGTCCGCCGGGGACGGCTCCGGCAGGCTCGCGCGCAGTTGCTGGGCGGCGGCCCGGATCGCGTCGATCTGGCGGGCGAGGTCCGGGTGCGTGGGCAGCAGCGCGTCGATCTGGGCGCGGCGCGGGGCGTCGAGTTCGCCATCCACATAGGCGTGGAGTTCGGCGTCGGCGGGCATCAGGGAGTGTTGGGTCGTCTTCTGGAGGGTCATTTCAGGACCTGGACGGTGGGACGGGCGGGTTGGCCTTCGGTCATGTCGCGCATGGCTTTGCGGGCGCGTGACAGCCTGGACATGATGGTACCGATGGCTACGCCAAGCGTATCGGCAGCCTCCTGGTAAGTCAGGCCCTCCACGGTGACCAGCGTGAGCAGCGCGCGCTGCTCGGCCGGCAGGTGGTTGAAGGCCTGCAGCGCGGAGCGGGCCAGCACCACGTCCTCGGTGGAGGGCGCCATGTCGGCATCGTCGCCCACGCCGAACAGCGCCAGCACGCCGGCGTAGCGCTTGGCGCGGCGCTGGCCGTCGAGGAACTGGCGGTACAGGATTGTGAACAACCATGCGCGCAGGTCGCCGTCGTGGTGGCGGGCCGCGCCGCGCGACAGCGCGCGCTCCAGGCACGCCTGCACCAGGTCGTCGGCGCTTGCCTCATGCCGGGTCAGCGTGAGGGCGAAGCGCCGCAGGCGGGGAATGACTTCGCGCAGGGCGTCGTCGGTCAGGGTCTGGCTCATGGCGAAATTCCGGGAAGTGCTTGTAGCGCTCGTAGCGTAAGACGAACGGCACGGGCGCTTATTCCCTCGGTGCCCGACTTTATTCCATCGCCACTGCACAAAAATGTGAAGTGTGGGAATTGTCTTACGTACATTTCAGCAGCGGTCTTCTGCTTCGATCTGGTGGGGAAACGTAACCTGCAAGTACAGCGTGGCCATGACGTTGCAATTGTGACGCGGCGTGTGGCCCGAACAGGGTTCCATCCGGATCCACCAAGAAAAGGAGAACGACATGATGATGACCAAAAAGTGGCTTGCCGCAGCAGTGTGTTCGATGATGGTTGCCGCCCCGGCGGGCTTCGCCTATGCCCAGGCCGGCTCCAAAGCCGACTACGACGCCGCCGTGAAGCAGGCAGATGCGGACTACAAGGCGGCCAACAGCAAGTGTGGCGGCCTCAAGGACAACGCCAAGGACGTGTGCAAGGCCGAAGCCAAGCGTGACCGCGACGTGGCCAAGGCCAACGCCGAAGCCAAGCGCGACGGCACCGAGAAAGCCCATGCCAAGGCCATGAAGACCAAGGCCGACCGTGACTACGACGTCGCCAAGGAAATGTGCGACGACAAGAAGGGTAACGACAAGGACGTGTGCGTGAAGGAAGCCAAGGCTACCCACGAACGCAACCTGGGCGCCGCCAAGACCGAGAAGGCCGCCGCCACGGGCACCAGCGCCGATGTGGCCGAAGCCCGCGCCGACGCCAAGAAGGACACCATGGACGCCGCCTACAAGGCTGACAAGGAAAAGTGCGATGCGATGTCCGGCGATGCCAAGGACAAGTGCCAGGCCAACGTGAAGGCCAAGTACGCCAAGTAATCCATCGGATAACAACCAGGAGCCGTATATGAATTGGGATCAGATCGAAGGCAAGTGGGAACAGGCCAAGGGCAAGGTCAAGGAAAAGTGGGGCCAGCTGACCGACGACGACCTCACGGTCATCAACGGCAAGCGTGACCAGCTCGCCGGCCGCATCCAGGAGCGCTATGGCTACACCAAGGAGCGCACCGAGGAAGAACTGAAGGCCTGGGAACGGGACACGCGCTGGTAAGCGCAAGCCAGCGCGGGGCCGGCAGCGATGCCGGCAGCCATTCCGCACGGCGGGACGATCAGTCCCGCCGTTTTTGTTTCCCCGCCATGCCGGCGGAATACACCATTCCCCTTCGGTGGGGCAGGGCCGCAACCGTTGCGAATTCAGCGCGGCTTAGGTCTGAATACAGCCAATTTTAGTGCGGACAGATCACGCACGCCTTACCATGGCGGTCCTTCCTGCTGCGCCGCGCGCATCGCGGCTGTGCATGTACGCGATCCTTCCCGCCTTCGTTTCCGCGATCTTCCTTGGGTATGGGCTTTATGTGCTCGTGACCCAGGGCGTGACACGCGTGTCGGCTGCGTTCTTCCTGATGTGCGTGACCACTTTCGCGTGGCAGGGCACCTGGGCGTTCCTGTTCCAGGCCGCGCACCCGGACGTGGCGGTGGTGCTGGCCAAGGTCGGCTACCTCTTCATCCTGTTCCTGCCGACCACGTTCTACCAGTTCATCTGCGAGGTCACCGAGTGCCGCCGCGAGCGGCCCGCCGTGCTGGCCTCGTACGGCCTGAGCCTGATCCTCGCCGTGCTGCTGCTGACCACGAGCCAGGTGGTGTCCGGCTACTACACCCTGTTTTTTGGCGATTATCCGAAGGCCGGGCCGCTGCATCCGCTGCATGTGGCGCAGACCGCGGTGCTGGCGTGCCGGTGCGCATGGCTGCTCTGGGCGGCGCGCGCCAATGCCACCGTGGAGCGCCGCCGCCGCTTCAACCTGTGCCTGCTGAGCCTGGGCCTCTATTCGCTGGCGGCAGTCGACTATGCGGTCAACTACGGCTACGCGTTCTATCCGCCGGGCGTGGTGTGCATCGCGCTGAGCCTGGGCATCCTCGCCGTGACTGTGGTGCGCTACAACCTCATGCACCCGTACTCGCTGGCGGCTACGGTGGCGCACGAGGTGCGCACGCCGCTGGCCACCATCCGCATGCAGGCGCAGGAGATGGCGCGGACCTTCCCGCAGGTCATCGAGGGCTACCGGCTTGCCGTGGCGCACGGGCTGATCGAAGACCGCCTGCGGCCGGGGCAGCTTGAGCGCATGGCCACGGTGGTGGAGGGCATCACGCGCGAGGTGGACGGCACCAGCACGGTCATCGACATGGCGCTGGCCTCCGTCACGCTGGAGCGCGTGGACCGGCGCAGCTTTGCCCCACACGGGCTGGCCGCCTGCGTGGACGCGGCGCTGGCGCGCTACCCGTTCCAGCCCGGCGAGCGCGAGCGCGTGCGCCTGGCGCCGATGCCTGCCGGCTGGCGCTTCGTGGGCTCGGACACACTGCTGGTCTACGTGCTGTTCAACCTGCTGAAAAACGGCCTCTACGCCGTGCGTGCGCAGGGTGAGGGCGGGATCGAGATCTCGGGCGCGGCCGAGGGCGGTTTCTACCTGCTGCGCTGCCGCGATACGGGCTCCGGCATTCCCGCCGATGTGCTGCCGCGCATCTTCGACCCGTTTTTCTCGACCAAGGCCCACGGGAGCGGCAACGGCCTCGGGCTGGCCTTCTGCCGCCGCGTGGCCGAGGCGTTTGGCGGGCGCATCGACTGCGAGTCCGTGCCGGGGGTGCACACTACCTTCACGCTGCGGCTGCCGCGCTTCCACCCCACGGCGGAGCAGCCCGACCAGCCTGAGCAGCCAGACCAGCCGGACGGCCCCCTCCACACGCACGCCACCGGCTGAACCAGCCCGGCGGCGCGCGACCCATCAGTTAGTCAGCGGCGGCAGCACCAGCTCGTACTCCTTCACCTTTTCGATGATTTCCTTCGGGAAGCGCGTGATGCGCTTGTCCCGGCCCGCGAACACGATCTGCTGGTAGCCCAGCGACACCGGCCGCCCCTCCACGCAGAAGCGGAACAGCAGGTAAGCCGAGCACTGGCGCACCTGGAAGGTGTTCAGGTAGCAGTCCACACGCTGGAACGGGAAGGTTTCCTCCACGTACTCCTGGTGGGCGCGTTTGGTCACGAACACGCCGCCGGCGGCCAGCAGGTTGCCGTGGATGCATTCGTGGAACCAGCGCTCGCGGCAGATGCCCTGCCATTCGAAGTACCGGGCGAAGTAAGTGTTCATGAACGCATTCGAATCCTTGAGATAGATGTCGATGGCATGGTGGAAGGTCTTTTGAGGCGGGGTCTCCAGTACGTACTGGCCAAGCAGGGCCGTACCGCGGTTCAGCACTTGCGGGATCACGTCTCGCATCAACATGGAATGACTCCTTTAGATGGCTGCAAAGCGGCAGCCACGCCCGCCCCGGCGTCGCGCGGGGCATGGAGGCATTCTGCGGGGCTTTGGCAGTGGCCATGGGCGGGACGTGGAGGGGTAAACACACGCGAAACCGGCTCTGGATAAGGGCTCTGCCGTAAACCCTAGTAGTCTAGCTAACTAGACTTTTATAAAGTCGCCCTATCTTATTAGTGCGCCCCCGCGCTGCGCATGTCCGACGCCGCCGCCCAACTTCTTTCCCGCAGCCGCGAGCCTGTCTATCTCCAGCTCGCCACGATCTTCCGCCGGCAGATCGAGAGCGGCGCATGGCGGCCCGGTGAGCAGATTCCGTCACTCGAAGCACTTTGCCGCGAATATGGCGTGGCGCGCATGACGATGCACCACGCCATCTCCCAGCTGGATGCCGAAGGGCTGGTCGCGCGCTCGCGCGGGCGCGGCACCTTCGTCAAGGCGGCGGGCCGTGACCGCCGCCCGCTGGCACTGCCCACAAGCTGGGATCAGGCCGTGGCCGTGGGAGACCGCCTGTCCACCGAGGCCATCGTCGAATCCACCGCCGACGTGCCGCTGCCGGATGACCTCGGCATGCCGTGCGACGGCCGCCGCGCCGCCGCCTATCACTTCCTGCATCGCGCCCATCGGCTGGACGGCCGGCCGTTTGCGGTGGGCGAGGTCTATATCGAAGCGGCCGTATTCGCGCGCGAGCCGGAAGCGTTCCGCCAGGGCGCCTCGGTGCCGGTGCTGGACCGCTTTCCCGGCCTGCAGGTCTCGGCGGCACGCCAGCGGCTGTCCATCGTGGCCGCCGGCGGCGACGCGGCCAAGGCGCTGGAGCTGCCGGTCGGCGCGCCGGTGGCGGAGTTGCGCCGCTTCGCCTGTGTGGACGACGTGATCGTGTACTACGCGCGGATCGAGTTCCCGACGGAATTCGTCTGCCTTGATTTCGACCTGCTGGCATCACGTGGCTGATACCGCATATTTCTCAGACTCACTCAATACATAACCCGAACGGAACCCGAGACATGGAGACGACCCAATCCCCGATGAACGGCGCGGAAAGCCTGGTCAAGACGCTGCTGGCCTGCGGCGTGGACACCTGCTTCGCCAACCCCGGCACCAGCGAGATGCACTTCGTGGCCGCGCTGGACCGCATTCCCGGCATGCGCTGCGTGCTGGGTTTGTTCGAGGGGGTGGTGACCGGTGCCGCCGACGGCTACGCCCGCATGGCCGACAAGCCGGCCGCCACGCTGCTGCACTGCGGCCCGGGGCTGGCCAATGGATTGGCGAATCTCCATAACGCACGGCGCGCGCAGACGCCCATCGTCAACATCATTGGCGATCAGGCGACCTACCACCGCCCGTTCGATGCGCCGCTGACCGCCGATACCGAGGGCTGGGCGCGCCCGGTGTCCGTGTGGACGCGCACCGCCACGCGTGCCGCCTCGGTGGGGGCTGACGCCGCCGTGGCAGTGCAGGCCGCACGCGGCGCGCCGGGCGGTGTCGCCAGCCTGATCCTGCCGTCCGATGTGTGCTGGGATGCCGGCGGCCAGGTGGCCGCGCCGCTGCCGGCGCTGCCGGTGCCCAAGGTCTCGCCGGACGCCGTGCAGAACGCCGCGCGCGTGCTGCGCAGCGGCCAGCCCACGCTGATCGTGCTGGCCGGCAGCGCGCTGCGCGAAGCCGCGCTGGCTGACGCCCACCGCATCGCCGCTGCCACGGACGCCCGCCTGATCACGCCGATGTCCAACGCCCGCGTCACGCGTGGCCGGGGCCGGCTGGCGATCGACCGCATTCCCTATTCGGGCGATGCCGCCCGCGCCAAGCTCGCCGGCATCCGCAACGTGATCCTGGTAGGCGCGCCGGCACCGGTGACCTTCTTCGCCTACCCGGGCCAGTCGCCGCGCCCGTACCCCGAGGACGCCAATATTCACGTGCTCGCCCGCGCCGAGGAAGATCTGGCCGAAGCGCTGGCCCGGCTCGCCGACGAACTGGGCGCCCGCAACGCCGCCCTGCCGGCGGCCGCCACACAGGTGCCGCGCGAGACCGCCAAGGGCGCCGTGACCTCGGAGGCCGTGGCGCAGACGCTGGCCGCGCTGCTGCCGGAGCAGGCCGTGGTGGTGGAAGAGAGCGTGAGCTTTGGCCGCGCGTTCTATCCGGGCACCGTGCACGCCGCCCCGCATGACTGGCTGCAACTGACCGGCGGCGCGATCGGCGCCGGCCTGCCGCTGGCCACCGGCGCCGCCATCGCCGCGCCCGACCGCCGCGTGGTGGCCCTGCAGGCTGATGGCTCGGGCATGTACACGCTGCAATCGCTGTGGACCATGGCGCGCGAGAAGCTCGACGTCACCATCGTGCTGCTGGCCAACCGCAAGTACGCGATCCTGCTGGGCGAGCTGGCCGGCGTGGGCGCCAACCCGGGCAAGACCGCGCTCGACATGCTCGACCTCGGCAACCCGGACCTGGACTGGGTCAAGATGGCCAACGGCATGGGCGTGGAGGCCGCGCGCGCGGACAACATGGAGACCTTTGCCGATCTCTTCGCGATGGCCAACCAGCGCAGGGGCCCGTTCCTGATCGAACTGGTGATCTGACCCGTATCCCCGTATCCCCGGAGCCCCCATGCCGCAATCCATTCCTGCCGTGACCGATCCCGGTCCGGACAAGCAGTACGCCGAGGCGCTCGCCGCCGGCCAGTTCCGCATCCAGCTTTGCCAGGACTGCCATCGCCATGTCTTCTATCCGCGCAATATCTGCCCGCACTGCGGCGGCGACGCGCTGGCCTGGACCGCGCCCGCTGGCACCGGCACGGTCTACTCGACCAGCGTGGTGCGCCGCAAGCCCGATGCGGGTGGCGACTACAACGTGGTGCTGGTGGACCTGGACGAAGGCGTGCGCATGATGAGCCGGGTCGAGGGCATCGCCCCGGCCGAGGTGCGCATCGGCATGCGCGTGACCGCGCGCGTGGCGCCGGCAAAGAGTGACACCGAACCGGCCCTGGTCGTGTTCGATCCGGTTGTGGAGGGCTGAAGCATGGCAAATCACGGATCCCGGCTGCGCGGCAGCGTGGCCATCGTCGGCGTGGGGCAGGCCGGTCTCGGCGAAGCCCATGGCAGGACCGAGATGGAAATCCTCGTGGAGGCGGCCAAGGCGGCCGTCAAGGATGCCGGCATGTCGATGCGCGACATCGACGGCATCGCCACGGCCAGCGTCGGCGCCACCATGTGGGTCATGCCGGTGGCGGAGTACCTCGGCATCCAGCCGAAGTTCGTCGACAGCACCATGATCGGCGGCTCCAGCTTCGTCTCGCACATGCTGCCCGCCATGATGGCGCTGGAAGCCGGCCTCTGCGACGCCGTGCTGGTCTGCTACGGCAGCAACCAGCGCACGTCCACGGTGGGCCGGGCCGGCATCGGCAAGGTGCGCGCCGTGCTGGACCCGCAGCCCTACGAGAACCCCTACCAGCCGCTGGCGCCGATCACCTCCTACGCGCTGGCCGCCGCGCGCCACATGCACCAGTACGGCACCACGCGCACGCAGCTGGCCGAGGTGGCCGTGGCCGCGCGCCAGTGGGCGCGGATGAACCCCGAGGCGATGATGCGCGACCCGCTCTCCATCGAGGACGTGCTGGGCGCCCGCATGGTGTCCGATCCCCTTTCGGTGCGCGACTGCTGCCTGGTGACCGATGGCGCCGGCGCCTATGTGATGGTGCGGGCCGACCGCGCGAAGTCGCTGGCCAAGCCGCCGGTGTACGTGCTCGGCAACGCCACGGCTACCTGGCACCGGCAGATCTCGTCGATGCCGGACGTGACGGTGACGGCGGCGCAGGAGAGCGGCGCCCGGGCGTTCGCGATGGCGGGGCTCAAGCCGTCCGACGTGGACGTGCTCGAACTCTACGACGCCTTCACGATCAACACGATCCTGTTCCTTGAGGACCTGGGCTTCTGCGCCAAGGGCGAGGGCGGGGCGTTCGTCAGCGGCGGGGCCATCGCCCCGGGCGGGCGGCTGCCCGTGAACACCAACGGCGGCGGCCTGTCATGCGTGCATCCGGGCATGTACGGCATGTTCATCACCATCGAGGCGGTGCGGCAGCTGCGCGGCGAGTGCGGTGAACGACAGGTGGCGGGGGCGGAGATCGCGCTCGTGCACGGCAACGGCGGGACCTTGTCCAGCCAGTCCACCGCACTGCTGGGCACGGCGGCGGCGCTCTGACCTACAACCCTCACCGCACGCGGTGAGGGATGACCCATCATCGTCCATTGTCCTGCAAGGATCGTGGCGGGAACATCCTTCGCATCCACACAGCGAGGGGGTTCCATCATGAAAAGTCGCCTGTATTACTCGATCGCGGTGCTCTGCGGGGGCCTGCTGGTGGCCGCCGTATGGGTTGGGCGCCCCGAGTGCGCGCGGCGAGGCGATTGGCGAGGGTGCCGCCAACGTCAGCTGCTCGTTCTCGCACCGTCTGCCGGACGATCCGATCATCTACCCCGGCAAGCCGGGGATCGCGATGTCGCATGACTTCCTCGGCCATACCACCACCACCGGCAACACCACGGCGGAAGACCTGTACACGGAGCACAGCTCCACCTGCGAGAACGCGGCGGACAACACGTCCTACTGGGCGCCTTCGCTGAAGCTGCCGGATGGGCGCGTGGTGGCGCCCGGGTATCACAAGACCTATTACCAGAACCGGGCCTTCCCGGCGACCTCGCACCGGCGGGTCACGGTGATTCCGCCCGGGCTGCAGATGCTGGCCGGCGATCACCGTGGTACGGGGCCCAGCGTGGCGGTCAACTTCCTCTGCACGGGGTCGAAGAAGGGCTATACCCGCACGCCGCCGAACGATTGCATACCGGACGGGAACGGCAACGTCCAGCTGAACATCGCGCTGGCGTTTCCGAACTGCTGGGACGGCGTGCACATGCATCCGTTCCGTAGCGGCCGGAACAATATCGCCTATGCCAATGCCAATGGGGTCTGCCCGGAGGACTATCCGGTGCCGCTGCCGCACCTGAGCTTCAATCTCGCCTACCAGATCGGGGCCGTGACGGACCTGACCCACGCGCAGCTCTCGATGGACCCGACGCTGGACCAGCACGGCAACGTGGAAAGCCTGAACTGGGGCTCGCTCTACACGGCCCATGCCGATTTCTTCAATGGCTGGACCGAAGACGCGATGGAGTACATGGTCGATTACTGCATGAACCTCAGCCGTTCCTGCTCCCGCACCGTGGCTTATGAGTTCACCCGACCCACCGCGGACGCTACCGTCCGGGGCGGCGATACCGCAAACGACAACTTCGGGGACGGGGAATCGCTGTTCTCCCAGCGCGCGGTCGGCAGCGAACCGGAATCGAAGATCTATATCAAGATGCCGATCCCGAAAGGCGCCCTGGACATCCCGCCCGAGTTCACGCCGCAATATCGGCTGCTGATCTGGGGCGGCGGCGTGGATGCCACGGCCATCATCAGTGCGCACAGCACCGCGACCACCTGGCAGGAGGAACATATCACCTACCATAACGCACCGACTTGCGGCGGCACCTCCTCCACGCTGTACCTGGATACCGCCAAGCAGTACCGGTTCTTCAATGTCACGGATCTGGTCAAGACGGCCATTGCCGGCGGCCACGACACGGTGTCGTTCTGCATCCGTGGCAATTCGTCCGGCAATGCCTTCAAGTTCGACAGCAAGGAGGGCGAGCACGGCGCCATCCTGTACATCTACGCGGTGAATCCGCTCTGAGCGTGACGACGGCGCTGACGCGGTGCGCCCGGCGTCAGCGCCGCACCTCGGCCCAGGCCTGCATGGCCTGGCCGCCGACATCGTCGCCGGTCCACAGGATGACCCGGCCATCGCGCTCCGGGTCGTCCTGCCCGCCCACGCTGACCGTGTCCTGGTGGAACAGCGGCGCCACGCCACGGAAGCCGAAGCGCGCCACCCGGGCCTCAGGCCGGGCGTGCCGCAGCAGTTCCAGCATCAGCATGGCCTGCAGGGGCCCGTGGACGATCAGCCCCGGATAGCCTTCCACCTCACGCACATAGTCCAGGTCGTAGTGGATACGGTGCCCGTTGAACGTCAGCGCCGAGAAGCGGAACAGCATGACCGGACCGGCCCGCAGCGTGCGGCCGAACTGCGCCGTGTCGGGATGGATGACAAGGCGCGGGCGCGGCGGCTGGGGGGCGCCGCGCTCGGGCATGGCGCGATAGACGATGTCGTGCCGCTCGGTCAGCGCGGTCTCGCCGTCCACCGTCAGCACGTGCTCTACCGTCACGAACCAGAGTTCGCCGGTGCGGCCGGATTTGTGCTGGACATCGGTGATGGTGGAGGTCTTGGTCACCGTGTCGCCCACGCGCAGGCCGCGCGAGAACGTCAGTTCCCCGCCGGCCCACATGCGGCGCGGCAGCGGCACGGGCGGCAGGAAGCCGCCCAGCGCCGGATGGCCATCGGCGCCAAGATCGCGCTGCTGGGCGCGCGGCAGGAAGTAGAGCCAGTGCCACAGCGGCGGCAGCGGCTGGCTGGCGACGGCCTCGCCATCGAGATCCAGCGTGGCGGCCAGTGCGAGGACCGGTTCGGGCGCGAGCGTCTCGGTGCGCGTCTCCGAGCGGCCGATCCATTCGCGTAGTTGTTCGAGCGTGGGGGTCTGGGTCATGGGGTGTCTCGTGTCCTGTGTCTCTCAGCGGGCGAGCGGCAGCCAGTCGCGCACGTCCGCCGCCTGTTCGAGTTGCCAGACGCGCGCGATGATGGTGCGCATCTCGGCTTCCGTGGCGCCGTGCCGGAACGCGCCCAGCTGGATCGCCTTGGCCTCCAGTTCGGGGCGCGACAGCGTGTTGTCCGGGTCACCCTTGGGCACGTCCACGCGGGCGCCGAGCGTGCGGCCATCGGTGGTGCGCACGGTCACGCGGCCAATCCACTGGCGCGGATAGGCGGCGTTGATCTCGTCGTCCAGTTCCATGGTGACCTTCTCGCGGAACGCGGCCACCTCGGCGTCGCGCAGCGCGTGCTCCTCGAATTCGCCCAGCCCGGCGTGGGCATACCAGGCCACCAGCCCGAGCACGGTGCCCATCGAGAACTTGGCCTGATGGATGGTGCGCGGGTCCACCACGGGGCCGAGCACGTCGATGGCGCCCTGGTGCACGTGGGCGGTGACGGCGGCGATGTCGCTGGCGCGCAGGCCGTCGCGCTGCATCAGCGCCTTGAGCGCGTCAGCGGCGGGATGCGTATGGCGGCACGAGGCGAAGAACTTGGACGAGGTTTCCGCCGTGGCCCAGCGCGTGCCCAGGCCATCGGTCAGCGCGGCGGGGTTGGCGTCGCTCGACATGCCGGCCGCCATGCCCTGCGCCCCTTCGAGGATCTGCCGGGCGCCGGTGAAGCCCGCGCGGGCGAGCCAGGCCGACTGAAGCCCATCGGCGGCGGCCTTGGCGGTGTGCAGTTGCTTGGAGTCGGCGGCATCGCGCAGGAATTCCCACAGGCCGGCGGCCTGCGTGCCGGCGGAGCCGAGCGCCTGGTTGATGCCTTCTGCGTCCAGCCCGAACAGCTTGGCCACCGCCGCGGCGGCGGCCAGCGTGCCGACCGTGCCGGTGGTGTGGAAGACCCGGTAGTGCGAGCGGCCCATGAATTCGCCGATGCGGATGCCGGCCTCGTAGCCGGCGATGCTGGCCAGCAGCACCTCGGCGCCGGTCTTGCCCTCGGCCTGCGCGGCGGCCACCACGGCCGGGAACACCACGGCAGCCGGGTGCAGCACCGAGCCGTTGTGCACATCGTCCTGTTCCACCACATGGGACGAGGCGCCGTTGATCAGCGCGGCGAAGTAGGGCGAGGTGCGGCGCCGATCGACAAAGACCTCGGCGTCGCCGCCCTGCGGCCCCATGGCGGCGGCGAATTCCTGGATACGGCGCACGGCGGGCGCGTCCTTGCCGGCGATGGCTGATGCCATCCAGTCGAGAAACAGGTCCTTGGTGCGCTCGATGACCGGCGCGGGAATGTCGTCGAGCGTCAGGCGGGCCAGGAAATCGCAAAGCTGGCGCGTCGGGTATTGCGGTGCGGCATGGTCGGACATGGCAATCTCGGCAATCTCAGTAGGAACGGGGCAGGTCCAGCACGTGTTCGGCCACGTAGGACAGGATCAGGTTGGTCGAGATCGGCGCCACCTGGTACAGGCGCGTCTCGCGGAACTTGCGCTCGATGTCGTATTCGGCCGCGAAGCCAAAGCCGCCGTGGGTCTGCAGGCAGACGTTGGCGGCCTCCCACGAGGCATCGGCGGCCAGCAGCTTGGCGATGTTGGCCTCCTTGCCGCACGGCTTGCCGGCGTCGAACAGCTGCGCGGCCTTGTAGCGCATGAGGCTGGCTGCTTCCACGTTGACGAACGAGCGGGCGATGGGGAACTGCACGCCCTGATTCTGGCCGATGGGGCGGTCGAAGACGATGCGCTCGCGCGCATAGCTGCTGGCGCGCTCGACGAACCAGTAGCCGTCGCCGATGCACTCGGCGGCAATCAGGATGCGCTCGGCGTTCAGGCCATCGAGGATGTACTTGAGCCCGCGGCCTTCCTCGCCGATCAGGTTCTCGGCGGGGATCTCCAGGTTGTCGAAGAACAGCTCGTTGGTCTCGTGGTTGACCATGTTGCGGATCGGCTGGACGGTCAGGCCCTTGCCGATGGCCTCGCGCAGGTCCACCACGAACACGGACAGGCCCTCCGACTTCTTCTTCACCTGGTCCAGCGGCGTGGTACGTGCCAGCAGCAGCATCAGGTCGGAATGCTGCACGCGCGAAATCCACACTTTCTGGCCGTTGACGATGTATTTGTCGCCCTGGCGCACGGCGGTGGTCTTGAGTTTGGTGGTGTCCGTGCCGGTGGTGGGCTCGGTCACGGCCATCGACTGCATGCGCAGCTCGCCGGAGGCGATGCCCGGCAGCCAGCGCTGCTTCTGGGCCTCGGAGCCATGGCGCAGCAGGCAGCCCATGACGTACATCTGGCCGTGGCAGGCGCCCGAGTTGCCGCCGCTGCGGTTGATTTCCTCCATGATCACCGACGCCGCCGTCAGCGGCAGGCCGGAGCCGCCGTAGGCTTCGGGAATCAGCGCGGAGAGCCAGCCGGCCTGCGTCAGCGCCTGGACGAAGGTCTCCGGAAATGCGTTCTGTTCCTCCACCCGCTGCCAGTAGGCGGAATCGAAGCCTGCGCAGAGGTCGCGCACGGCTTCGCGGATTTCCGGGTAAATCTGGTCTTGGTCCTGTTCGGGAAGCATGGCAATGTCGTCTGTGTCGAAGTGTGGCCATTATTCCCGAGGGGCCGCGCCGGGGACATTCGGATTTGCCGAAGCGAGGCTTTGGGGCGGGGCCAGGGGGTTTGGGAGATCTGGCCGGGCCGGGGCGGGGGATCAGGAAGACCCATTAGGGGGAACCCTTGTACTTCACGGGCGCCGTGCTCCGCCTTCGGCAAATCGGAATTGTGCCGCGCGGCGATTGCTTCCACGCTGCGGCCATCGATTCTCAAACCAGACGCGTGCAACACGCGCACCCAGGAGACGCCGTATGAAATCATCCAGGCCGAAGTCCGCCGTGATCGCCCACCATTGCCGCAACGTGCTGTGGGCTGCACTTGGCATGGCCGCCGCCGTGGCCCTGACCCTGCCCGGACGCAGCCACGCGGCAGACCCGTATCCGTCGCGGCCCATCACCATGGTGGTGCCGTTCGCGGCGGGTGGTCCTACGGATGTGGTGGCGCGCTCGGTGGCGGCGGCGATGTCGAAGTCGCTGGGCCAGAGCGTGGTGGTGGAAAACCGCCTCGGGGCGGGCGGCACGGTGTCCGCCGCCTACGTGGCCAAGGCCGCGCCGGACGGGTACACGATCCTGATCCATCACAACGGCATGGCCACGGCGCCGGCGCTGTACTCCAAGCTGTCGTACAAGCCGCTGACGGACTTCAGCTTCGTCGGCCAGGTGGCGGACGTGCCCATGACGCTGCTGGGCCGGCACGACCTGCCGCCCAACACGCTGCCGGAGCTGATTACCTATATCAAGCAGAACCAGAGCAAGGTGAACCTGGCGAACGCCGGGCTGGGCGCGGTGTCGCAGCTTTGCGGCATGCTGTTCCAGAAGGCCATCGGCGTGGACTTGCAGACGATTCCGTACCAGGGCACTGCGCCGGCGCTGACGGCGCTGCTGGGCGGGCAGGTGGATGTGCTCTGCGACCAGACCACGCAGACGCTGCCGCATATCAAGGCGGAGAAGGTGAAGCTGTATGGCGTGACCACGACGGAGCGCATTCCCGCGCTGCCGAATACCCCCACGCTGCGCGAGGGCGGGCTGAAGGGCTTCGAGGTCAAGGTCTGGCACGGCATCTACGCGCCCAAGGGCACGCCGCCGGCGGTGATCGACAAGCTCAACGGCGCGCTGCGTGCCGGCCTGAAGGACCCGGCGGTGGTGGCGCGGCTCCAGGAACTCGGCGCGGTGATCGTGCCGGCGGACAAGCAGACGCCCGAGGGGCTGCGCACGTGGCTGGCTGCGGAGATCGACAAGTGGTCGCCGATCATCAAGGAAGCAGGGGTGAAGGCTGACTGACCCCGGAACTGCCCCCCGGGGCAGCGGGCGGCGGCGGGAGGCGGCTAGACCGGCTCCCGCGCCGCTTCCACCAGATACTGGATCAACGTTTCCGCGAACTGCGGCAGTTCGCGTCCGGGCCGGCGCACGAGCCGCAGTTCGCGGCGCGCCCAGTCGTCCTCCAGCCGGATGAAGCGCAGCACCTTGCGGCTGGCGTAGCGGCGCGCGCAGCTGTTCGGCACGATGGCGATGCCGGCGCCGGCTTCCACCATCCGGCACACGGCGTCGAAGCTGCCCACCTGGATCCGCAGGCTGATGCGCTTGCCCATGCCGTTGGCAATCCGGTCCAGGAAGGACTGGATCGCCGAGAACTGGTTCAGCCCGACGAAGCGGCAGCTATCGAGCAGATCGGCGAAATGCAGCGTCTTGAACGCCGGCAGCGGATGGTTGACCGGGGCGATCACGATCAGTTCGTCGCTGCAGAGCTGCATCGCGTCCAGGTCCTGGGTGGCCACCTCGCCGGCCACGATGCCCAGGTCGGCCGCGCCTGCGCCAATCGCCGAGACGATCTCGGCGGACAGGTGCTCCTCCAATTCGACATCGACGTCGGGGTTCTCGGACAGGAATCGCGACAGCGCCGAGGCCAGGAAGGAGTTGGTGGCGGTGGTGTTGGCCAGTAGCCGGACCCGCCCCTTCACGCCCTTGGCGTAGGGCCGCAAGTCGGAATGCATGCACTCCAGCTCGCGGAACACCTCGCGCGCGTGGCGCAGCAGGGCATCGCCGGCCGGCGTCAGGCGCACGCCTTTTACCTGCCGGATCAGCAACTGGGTCTGGAACGCCTCCTCCAGCTGCTTGATGCGCGTGCTGGCGGCGGGCAGGGAGAGGAAGCTGCGTTCGGCCGCCCGCGTCAGGTTCTCGGTCTCCCCCACGTTAAGGAAGAGGCGCAGGTCGGTCAAATCGTAGTGCATGGTTTCGTTCGTGCCAAAGGCCACTTTTGTGATTTGTGAATTCCAAAGTCAGCGCCGACAATCTATCGTATCTTGCGCCGCAATAAAACGGGGATGTTCCCCGGATCGGCGGCGATGGCGCGCCAGTGCGCAGAACAGGAGCGAGACGATGAGCGGTTTGATGGCAGGCAAGGTGGTGATTGTGACGGGCGCGGGCGGCGGGATCGGGCGGGGGATCGCCCTGGGCATGGCGGCGGCGGGTGCCAAGGTGGTGGCCAACGACCTGGGCGTGAGCATGACCGGCGAGGGCGGCGACGCCGGCCCGGCCGAGCGCGTGGCGGCCGAGATCCGCGCGGCGGGCGGCGAGGCCGTAGCCAACACCGACAGCGTGTCCGGCTGGAGTTCGGCCAATGCCATCGTGCAATGCGCGCTGGACCACTTTGGCCGCATCGACGCGGTGGTCAACAACGCCGGCAACCTGCGCGACCGCATGTTCTTCAAGATGAACGAGGAGGAGTGGCGCTCGGTCATCGACGTGCACCTGAACGGCACGTTCTATGTCAGCCGCGCGGCGGCCAACTACTTCAAGGACCAGGAGAGCGGGGCGTTCGTCCACATGACGTCCACCTCGGGCCTGATCGGCAACCTCGGCCAGGCCAACTATTCGGCGGCGAAGCTGGGCATCGCGGCGCTCTCGAAGTCCATCGCGCTGGACATGGCCCGCTTCAACGTGCGTTCGAACTGCATCGCACCATTCGCCTGGAGCCGCATGACCAGCTCGATTCCGTCCGAGACGCCGGAAGAGAAAGCCCGCGTGGCCCGGCTGCAGAAGATGGAGGCGGGCAAGATCTCGCCCGTGGCGGTGTTCCTGGCCAGCGACGCTGCGCGCGAGGTCAACGCCCA
This sequence comes from Cupriavidus sp. 2KB_3, assembly GCF_052115685.1. NCBI lineage: Bacteria > Pseudomonadati > Pseudomonadota > Betaproteobacteria > Burkholderiales > Burkholderiaceae > Cupriavidus > Cupriavidus sp. 2KB_3. The sequence continues at coordinate 23,084 of NZ_JBFRHD010000014.1, read as the reverse complement.
GATCTTCGCCGTGCGCGCCAACGAGATCATGCTGATGAGCCAGCCGCGCCCGGTGCGCTCGGTGCATACCAGCGAGGGCTGGACGCCGGAAACCGTGGCGGAGATCGCCATGCCGGCCATGCGCGGCAGCTTCTTCCCGCTCGAGCGCTCGCCCGACGTCATCAACTGGGATCCGATCTGATCTCGCATTGATCCCGCATTGATCCCCGCACGTGTGATCGTGCGGGCGCTCGCCGCAACGATTGCTGCGATGCAAAACGCAACGCTCCCCGAGCGTGGCACGCAAAGTGCTCATCCCGTCCCGTAGCGGCACAGGCCCGCACCGTGCGCACTCGCGCGGTGCGTAGCGCGGGCGGGGACCGGGAGCAAACGCAATGTCGGTGCATGCGCACGGTTCGGCGCGGGTTCGCCGTTGGGATTCGGCGTCGGGTGCAAGTCCGATTGGCACTCGGTGACCGACACTGCTGACGGCGCGTCATGAATCGTCGCGCGGCAACTTGCCGCAGTGAAAACACCGACGCCCGCGTGGCCATCGTCGTCACGCGCGCGATGGTCGAAAGACATGTCGTGGAGGCAGCGATGGAAGCCGGCCGTCGTGCGCTGGTGGTCACGCATTGCGCATGACGTCATGCATGAATCGTTCGTTTGCACGATGGCGAAAGGCCGCGTGCGGCTTCATAGTGAAGGCATTCTGTGGCAGCGATGTCGGTGCATGACCGACAGACGTGTCAGACGTTACTGGATTCGATACATCGTTACACACGGCGTTGTGCACTTCACGCCGGAAAGGTGTAAGGTGTGTCACAAGCATGGTCAATGGCCCGTCGCAGCGGGATGAGAACAGCGAGGGATTCGTGCAGTGCGAAACGCGAAGCAGGTTGTGTTGCATTGCGTGTCGCAAGGAACGAACGGGGCGTGCGTAACACGTCAACTCCGTCCTCATGAACGCCGTTATTTGACTATGATGAAGTAAAGACTTCGCAACATGGCAACTCCGCCAGGCCGGGGTGGTGGAACGCAAAATTGCCGCGAATGTCTTAGGGGAGTCAAACTGCCTTCGCCTCGGACGTGGGACTCTGACGGGAGTGAGGTATGGACATTTTTGGCCACTACGCCACGCGCTTCGAAGCACGCAAGGAAGAGGAATACAGCATCCAGGAGTACCTGGAGATCTGCAAGAAGGATCCTACTGCCTACGCGACTGCTGCCGAACGCATGCTCGCCGCAATCGGACAGCCTGAACTGGTGGATACCCACCACGATCCTCGACTGTCCCGACTGTTCTTCAACAAGGTTATCCGGGTCTACCCGGCGTTCCGCGACTTCTACGGAATGGAAGACACGATCGAGCAGATCGTCTCCTTCTTCAAGCACGCGGCGCAGGGCCTTGAGGAACGCAAGCAGATTCTGTATCTGCTCGGGCCCCCGGGCGGCGGCAAGTCGTCTCTCGCGGAAAAGCTCAAGGCGCTGATGGAAGAGATTCCCATCTATGCGCTGAAGGGTTCCCCCATCCATGAATCGCCGCTCGGGCTGTTCTCGGCCGATGAAGACGGCAAGATCATGGAGGAGGACTATGGCATTCCGGTGCGCTACCTGAATACCATTCCCTCGCCGTGGGCGGTCAAGCGCCTGCACGAGTTCAACGGCGACATCACCAAGTTCCGTGTGGTCAAGCTCAGGCCATCGGTGCTGTCGCAGATCGCGATTTCCAAGACGGAGCCTGGCGATGAAAACAACCAGGATATCTCCTCGCTGGTCGGCAAGGTCGACATTCGCAAACTGGAGGATTTCCCGCAGGACGATCCGGATGCCTATTCCTATTCCGGCGGACTTTGCCTGGCCAACCGAGGCCTGCTCGAGTTCGTGGAAATGTTCAAGGCGCCCATCAAGGTCCTGCACCCGTTGCTGACCGCCACGCAGGAAGGCAACTACAAGGGTACGGAAGGCTTCGGCGCGATTCCGTTCGATGGCGTCATCCTTGCCCACTCGAACGAGGCGGAATGGCAGACCTTCAAGGCTGACAAGAACAACGAGGCATTCCTCGACCGGATCTATATCGTGAAGGTGCCGTACTGCCTGCGCGTGTCGGACGAGGTCAAGATCTACGACAAGCTGCTGCGCAGCAGTTCGCTCTCGGCGGCACCCAACGCCCCGAACACGCTCAAGATGATGGCGCAGTTCGCGGTGCTCACGCGGATCAAGGAGCCGGAGAACTCGAACATATTCTCGAAGATGCGCGTCTATGATGGCGAAAGCCTCAAGGACGTGGACCCGAAGGCGAAGTCGTATCAGGAGTACCGCGATTACGCCGGCATCGACGAGGGCATGAACGGGCTCTCCACACGCTTCGCGTTCAAGGTGTTGTCCAAGGTGTTCAACTTCGACAATACCGAGGTCGCGGCCAACCCGGTGCACCTGCTCTATGTGCTCGAGCAGCAGATCGAGCGCGAGCAGTTTCCGCCGGAGCAGGAAGCCAAGCTGCTCTCGTACATCAAGGAGTACCTGACCACGCCGTTCGTGGAGTTCATCGGCAAGGAGATCCAGACCGCCTACCTGGAGTCGTACTCCGAGTACGGCCAGAACATCTTCGACCGTTACGTGGTGTTCGCCGATCTGTGGATCCAGGACCAGGAGTACCGCGATCCGAACACCGGCGAAATCCTCGATCGCAACGCGCTGAACGATGAGCTCGAGAAGGTGGAGAAGCCGGCGGGGATCTCGAACCCGAAGGATTTCCGCAACGAGATCGTCAACTTCGTGCTGCGGGCGCGCGCCAACAACGGTGGCAAGAACCCGGTCTGGACCAGCTACGAGAAGCTGCGGATGGTGATCGAGAAGCGCATGTTCTCCACCACGGAGGACCTGCTGCCGGTGATCTCGTTCAACGCGAAATCGACGCGGGAGGACCAGGACAAGCACGAGAACTTCGTCAACCGGATGGTGGAGAAAGGGTACACGCCGAAGCAGGTTCGACTACTGGTGGAGTGGTATCTGCGCGTCAGGAAATCGTCGTAACAGCAACCGGACGCGGTCTCCTTCATCCAAGCGACCTGGCGGTTGCGGCTTATCAAGGCGGGCGGACGGCTTATGGCTACGGTCATCGATCGGCGCGAAAACGGCGGCAACAAGAGTGCCGTCAACCAGCAACGCTTCATCAAGCGATACCGCGAGCAGATCCGGCAAGCGGTGGCGAAGGCGGTGTCCGGCCGGAAGATCATGGACATCGAGCAGAGCGGGCAGGTGTCCATTCCGGTCAAGGACATCACCGAGCCGATTTTTCATCACGGCCAGGGCGGCAAGCGTGAGTGGATTCACCCCGGCAACAAGAAGTTCGTCCGGGGTGACAGCTTCGATCGCCAGCAGCAGGGCAGTGGTGGCGGCGGCTCGCGGGCCAGCGACAGCGGCGAGGGCGAGGACGATTTCGTCTTCACGCTGTCGCGCGAGGATTTCCTGAATTTCTTCTTCGAGGACATGGCGCTGCCAGACCTGGCCAAGCGCCACCTCGCCAAGATCGCCGAGGTGCGCAAGGTGCGTGCCGGGTTTTCCATCGACGGGACACCATCGAATCTCTCCATCCTGCGTACGATGCGCAGTTCGCTCGGGCGCCGGATCGCGCTGTCGAGCCCGTACCAGAAGCGGCTGCGCGAGCTGGAAATCGCCTACAGCGAGGAGATCGAGCAGAACGGCCCCTATACGGACACAGCGGTGGAGATGATGGAGAAGATGCGGCACCTGCGCGCCTGCGTGGACCGCGTGCCTTTCATCGAAAAGCTTGACCTGCGCTACAACAACCGCGTGCTCAAGAAGCGCCCACAGGCCCAGGCGGTGATGTTTTGCCTGATGGACGTGTCCGGCTCGATGGACGAGAGCCGCAAGGACCTCGCCAAGCGCTTCTTCATGCTGCTGTACCTGTTCCTGAAGCGCAACTACGAGCGGATTGACGTGGTGTTTATCCGTCACCACACGGTGGCCAAGGAAGTGGATGAGGAAGACTTCTTCCATTCGCGCGAATCGGGCGGCACGGTGGTGTCCAGCGCGCTGAAGCTGATGGTCGAGGTGATTCACGACCGCTATCCGGCGAGCCAGTGGAACATCTACTGTGCGCAGGCCTCCGATGGCGATAACTGGGCGGGGGACTCCGAACTGTGCGGCCGGCTGCTGCGCGAATCGATCCTGCCGCTGGTGCAGTACTACGCCTACGTGGAGGTGGCATCCGAGGAGCCGCAGAACCTGTGGGAGGAATATCTCACGGTGAAGAACCAGTTCGAGCACTTCGCGATGCAGCGCATCATCGGTGCCGACGAGATCTACCCGGTGCTGCACGATCTCTTCCAGAAGCGGGCCGCCTGGCCCGGTGGCAGGTAGCGGGGCGCCGGCACGGTGGCGCATCCGCGTACGTTCATGGGATAAGGGAGGAAGTTCATGGCTTACCTATCCACCGGCTCGGAGTGGACCTTCGAGCTGATCCAGCGCTACGACCGCGAAATTGCCCGCATCGCCGGCGACTTCGGGCTCGACACGTATCCGAATCAGATCGAGATCATCACGGCCGAGCAGATGCTCGACGCCTATGCGTCCGCCGGGCTGCCGGTGGGCTATAACCACTGGTCGTACGGCAAGCACTTCCTCGCCTCGGAGCGCAGCTACCAGCGCGGCCACATGGGCCTGGCCTACGAGATCGTGATCAACTCCAATCCGTGCATCGCGTACCTGATGGAGGAGAACACGATGCCAATGCAGGCGCTGACCATCGCGCACGCCTGCTACGGGCACAACTCGTTTTTCAAGGGCAACTACCTGTTCCGCACCTGGACCAACGCCGACGCGATCATCGACTACCTGCTCTTCGCCAAGAACTACGTGGCCGAGTGCGAGCAGCGCTATGGCGAGCAGGAAGTGGAGTTGCTGCTGGACTCCTGCCATGCCTTGCAGAACTACGGCGTGGACCGCTACAAGCGGCCCAAGAAGCTGTCGATCACCGAGGAGCAGGCACGCCAGACCGAGCGCGAAAGCTACCTCCAGATGCAGGTGAACGACCTCTGGCGCACCCTGCCCAAGCACCGGCCGCACCTGCTCAGGGAGGAAGAGGAGGCGATGGAGCCGGAGATCGCCTTCCCGCCGGAGCCGCAGGAGAACCTGCTGTACTTCATCGAGAAGAATGCGCCCAAGCTCCAGCCGTGGCAGCGCGAGATCGTGCGCATCGTGCGCAAGATTGCACAGTACTTCTATCCGCAGCGCCAGACCAAGGTGATGAACGAAGGCTGGGCAACGTTCTGGCACTACACGATCCTGCACCAGCTCTACGAGGAGAAGCTGGTCAACGACGCCTTCATGCTCGAACTCCTGCAGGCCCACACGAACGTCATCTACCAGCCGCCGTACCACAGCCCTTACTACAGCGGCCTGAACCCCTATACGCTGGGCTTCCTGATGTTCCAGGACCTGCGCCGCATGTGCGAGAACCCCACCGAGGAGGACCGCCGCTGGGCGCCGGAAATCGCGGGCAGCGACTGGCGGCAGACGCTGGACTTCGCGATGCGCAACTTCAAGGACGAGAGCTTCCTGCTCCAGTTCCTGTCGCCGCGCGTGATCCGCGAACTGAAGCTGTTCTCGGTGCTCGACGACGACCGCGAAGGCAAGCTGCGCGTCACCGCCATCCACGACGACGAAGGGTATCGCGCGATTCGCCAGCTACTGGCGAATCAGTACGATCTCTCCAACATGGAGCCCAATATCCAGGTGACAAACGTGGATGTGGGCGGGGACCGCTCACTGACGCTGCGTCACCTGCAGAGCGACCGCCGCCCGCTGGCGCACAGCTTCGACGAAGTGGTGCGCCACGTGACGCGCCTCTGGGGCTTCACCGTGCGGCTCGAGGTGGCGTACGAGGACGGCCGGCGCGAACTCAAGTACGAGTGCAAGCCGGAGCGGAAGCACCAGCATCGGAAAGCGGCTTAGCGGGCAGGTGGGCGCTTTCAAGCGCTGTTGAACCCGTCATTTCGTCGACATAACTGGCACGAACGTTGCTGTACAGATACCCGCACCCGGCCATGCCCCAAGGCTGGGCCGGGTATCTGCGCATTGCAGCCGCACGCGGCTGCTGTACCGTGTCGACACATGACTACAACTGGCCCATGCATGGAAGCCAGCCGCTCCCATGGAAACGCCTGATCGTCTTCTCCGCATTTTTCTTCGCATTGCCGAACTCAAGTCGCTTTCCAAGGCGGCAGAGCATCTCGATCAGACCCAATCTGGTGTCAGCCGGCAGCTTGCCACGCTGGAGGCGCAGCTCGGCAAGCCGTTGTTCGTGCGGACTGGCCGCGGCGTGGCCTTGACCGAGGCCGGGCAGAAGCTGCAGGAGGCCATCGAAGGGCCTTACCGCGCGATCGACCAGGCTGTGGATGCGATCCGCGACGCCCACGGCACCACGCAGGGTACCGTCCGGCTGGCGATCGTTCACACGGTCAGCTACTACTTTATCGCCGATGTGGTGGCCAGCTTTGTCAGTACCCATCCCAACGTCAATCTTTCGCTGATGGGGCGCAGCTCGGCCGATGTGGTGGCCTTGGTGGAAAGCGGCAAGGCCGATCTTGGCGTGGTCTACGACACCGCAGTCGATACGGCCACCCTGACCACCCATCCGTTGTTCGAGGACGAGATGTGTCTGGTCACGCCGCAGCGGCCCGATGGGCTGCAGTCCGCCTCGCAGGACGGACTCGATTTGTGCGGGCAGCCGCTGCGTCTGGTCGGCTTTCCGCACGGCTATGCGCTGCGCCGGATGGTGGAGAGCGCCGGGTTGCAGCCCACCTACGTGGCCGAGGCCGAGACCGTTGATGCCATCCTGAAGCTGGTCTCCGCTGGCGTGGGCGATTGCATTCTGCCGTGCCGGCTGCCGGACAAGCTGCTCCACGAGTACGGCTTGCGCAAGCTGAAGATACGCAGCCCGCTGCTGCGCCGCCGCATGGTGGCCGTCACTCACGCTGCCCGCCATGCGCTGCCGCTGGCCGACACCTTGCTCGCCGCAGCCTTGCAGGTGGCCCGCACCCTCAAGCCGTGAAGCAAACGAGATAGCTGCTATGCGCGTGGCTGCATAGCACGGCAGGCGCCTGGTTTTCATACTTCCCTTCATGCTGCCGCACCGGTTGCCGGCTGGCATTCCACGGAGAAGAGAAGATGAACGCCCCCCTCAGAGACAAGTCGTACTTCGACACGCGCGCCACCAACGAGATGGCCAGGCACCTGCGCAACAGGCCGCGCTCCATGCAGGAGACCATGGCCTATGCCTGCCGCATCCTGGCGATGACCGAGCAGGAAGCGGGTCTGGCCGGCCAGATCAGCGTGCGATCGGAGCGCCCCGGCGCCTACTGGACGCTTCGCTTCGGCCTCGGCTTCGACGAGGCGACGCCAGACGACTTCATCGAGGTGGACCGCGACCTCAACACGCTGACGGGCGAGGGCATGCCCAACCCCGCCACGCGTTTCCATCTGTGGGTGTACGACGCGCGCCCGGACGTCAACTCGATCATCCATACGCACTCGCCCTGGGCCTCGGCACTGGCCGCAGCGCGCCAGCCGCTGGTCATCGCCCAGATGGACATGACGCCGTTGCACGACGATTGTGCATTCCTGGGCGAATGGCCCGGCGTGCCGATCGCGGACCAGGAGGGCGTGATCATCTCCGCCGCGCTGGGCAACAAACGGTCGATCATCCTGGCGCACCACGGCTACCTGACCGCGGGCCAGACCTGTGAGGAAGCCACCTATCTGTCGGTCTACCTCGAGCGCGCCGCGCGCATGCAGATTCGCGCGCAGGCTTTCGGCCCGCTGACGCCCGTGGACGATGCACTCGCCCGCGAGGCCCACGACTACCTGCTCAAACCTTCCATCGTCAACGCCACGTTCTCTTACTGGGCGCGCCAGACGCACGGCATCGCGCCGCTGCCGCCCGCCTGAGTGCCTGCCGCCGGCGCATGGCCGACGGCTTACCCGAATCCAAGGAGCGTTACGATGAACAAGATTCCTGGCGCGCGCTCACGGCGCGCGTATATCACCGCGGGCCTGGCGAGCATGATGGGCACGACGATTGAATGGTATGACTTCTTCCTGTACGGCACGGCTGCCGCGCTGATCTTCAACAAGATCTTCTTTCCGTCATTCGATCCCCTGACGGGCACGCTGGCGGCCTTCGCTACCTATTCGGTGGGGTTCTTCGCCCGCCCGCTCGGCGGCATCGTCTTCGGCCATTTTGGCGACAGGATGGGCCGCAAGTCGATGCTGCTGATCACGCTGTTCATGATGGGCATACCCACGATCCTGATCGGCCTGATTCCGTCGTACGACAGCATCGGCTACTGGGCTGCCGTAGCGCTGGTGCTGCTGCGGCTGCTGCAAGGGATTGCGGTCGGCGGCGAGTGGGGCGGCGCGGTGCTCATGGCCGTGGAGCATGCGCCAGAAGGCAAGAAGGGCTTCTTCGGCAGCTTGCCGCAGGCCGGGGTCGCGCCCGGGCTGGTACTGTCGTCGCTGGCGATGGGAATGGTAGCGACGCTGCCGGAACAGGACATGCTGACATGGGGCTGGCGCGTGCCGTTCCTGGCCAGCGTGGTCCTGCTGGCGGTGGGTTGGTTCATTCGCGCCAAGGTGGCCGAGTCGCCTGACTTCGAGCAGATGAAGAAGCAGGGCGACAAGGTGGAAATGCCGGCGATGGTCGTGCTGCGCCAGTATCCGCGCCAGGTGCTGACCGTGGTGGGTGGCCGGCTGGCCGAGGTGACGTGGTTCTACACGGTGGTCACGTTCGCGCTGGCCTATGCCACCGGCACGCTGGGCATTCCCAAGACGGTGATGCTCGACGCCACGGTCTGGGGCGCTGCCATCGCGCTGTTCACCATGCCCCTCTGCGGCATGCTGGCTGATCGCATCGGCTTCAAGTGGGTGTTCATGGCCGGTACGGTTGGCGTCCTGCTGTTCTCGTCGCAGTTCTTTGACCTGCTGCAGTCGCTGGATCCACGCAATATCACCATCGCGCTCTCCATTGCCATCGGGCTGGTCTACGCCTGCCTCTACGCACCGGAAGGCAGCCTCTTTGCCGCCCAGTTCCCGGCCGAGGTGCGCTACAGCGGCATCTCGATCGCCGTGCAGGTGTCGGGTGCCATCGGGGGCGGCCTGGCGCCGATCGTCGCCACATCGCTGCTGAAGTACGGTGGCGGCAGCCCTACCTATATCGTCTGGTACCTGGGTGCGCTGAGCGTCATCGCGTTCCTGAGTGCCGCCTGCATGCGGGAAACGGCGCTCGGCGGGTTACCCGTGGCGGCGGTCAACGGGAGTCGGCACGTATGAGCCGCGCGAACCAACCTGTCATCGACTATTACTTCTGGATGAATTCGGACTGGGCGTATCTGGGCGCGGACCGGCTCGATGCGCTGGCGCGGCGCCAGGGCGTCGAGATCCGGCATAAGCCCGTGAACCTGCCCGAGGTGTATGCGCGAACCGGGGGCGTGCTGCTTGGCCAACGCTCGCCGGAGCGGCAGCAATATCGCATCACGGAGCTGGCGCGCTGGTGCCGCAAGCTGGATATCCACGTCAATCCGTTGCCCAGGTACATGTGCCCGAACGCGGACCTGGCATCCGGCATCGTCATCGCAGTGGATGCGCAGGGGCTGCCGGTGCTGGAGCTGTACAAGGCCATTCTCCGCGCGCAATGGTGCGAGGAGCGCGATATCTCCTCGGAGACCACGCTACGCGAGATCCTTGCGTCGCAGGGGTGCGATGTGGACGCGACGCTCGCGCGGGCGCGCTCGGCGGAAACCCGGGAGATATATCGGCGCAATACCGACGAAGCCGTGGCCGCCGGGGTGTTCGGATCGCCGTCTTATGTCTTCGACGGGGAGCTGTTCTGGGGCCAGGACCGGCTGCACATGCTGGAGGTGGCTGTCGCGGTGCGTCTGACGGTGTAGGCCTATGGGGGGAGCTGGCGATCCGGCACGTTGCTGCACGCCAGTTCTTCTTTTGTACGCCTTTGTATCAGGCCGTGTGCGCGATACGCGTCGTGACACTAAGGGGGCAAATACGCCACGAGCGCGATACGTGGGCGGATTTAAATAGCATCCATGGCAGCGCAACGCGACAACGACACAGCGGAATCGCCGCCTTGGCATCACTCACAACCGCAAACCGCTCACGCATCCATCAAGGAAACCGATCATGTCCAAGACCCTCACCTCCCGCCTGGTTCTCGCCGTTGCCCTCGCTGCCGCCGCTGTCGGCGCACAAGCTTCCGTCCTCGGCGCCCGCGACCCGTACAGCGATGGCGCCCGCGCCGCGCAGAGCGCGCGGGATGTCTTCAGCGAGGGTGCCCGCTCGGCGACGGAAGCCCGCGACCCCTACACCGAAGGTGCCCGTTCGGCGGACCCGTATCTCGACGGCGCCCGCTCGGTGCAAGACCAGCGCAGTCCGTTCACCGACGGCGCCTACGCCTGACGCCTGACGTCGCGGCTGGAAGCTGAGATTGCGTAGGGGGGGCTGATGTGCGATGTGGTTATCGCAACCGCGCGGCCCGCGGCCGGGCCGTCGACGACGCCCCGGCCCGCTCCAGGTCCACGCCTGGCAGCAGGTGCAGCAGTCGCACCAGTTCTGACTGCCGGTGCGTGCCGGTCTTGCGCAGCGTGTCGCGGATATGCACGCGCACGGTGTGGGGCGACAGGAACTCGCGTTCGGCAATTTCGTTCAGCGTCTCGCCGGCGGCGAGGCGGATCGCGATGATGCTTTCCTTCTTCGACAGGCCGAACAGCGAGGTCAGCACGGCGGCGTCCAGCACGGAGCGGGACTCGGAATTCCCCAGCAGCATCATGGCAGCCGGCAGTTGCCACGGGCCTTCCACCGGCTGGCGCGAAACCAGCGGCATGACGATGATCGGTACCGGCTGGCCGCCCGAGGTGATATGCATCCAGGACCCTGCCGCGGCGCCGCCGTTGCGGCCGCCATGCACGGCGGCCTGAAGCAGGTCGCGCAGCACGCCCTGCAAGGTTTCCGGCCGTGCGCGCAGCACGCCGTTGTCGAGCGCGAGGTTGGCGTCGGCCTGCACCAGCGATTCGGCCCAGCTGTTGGCGTAGCGCACGCGCATGTCGGCCTGGAGCACCATCACGCCGAAGTCGAGGGTATCGAGGCCGGCCAGCCCCAGCGAAGCCAGGCCGCTCAGTTCGAAATTGCGGTGTTGCATGCGGGCGGCGCGGGCCCAGTGCGGCATCACCTGCGCCAGGCGACGCTCGCGATGATCGGCGGGCATGAAGTCGTCGCCGCCGCCGGGCGTGGCGCTCATCAGCACGCAGACTTCGGAGGTGTCGAACAGCCGCACGCCCCGGGCGAGGCCCATGCAGTCATAGAGGCCGCCGCCGGCTGCCACGGGCCTTGTCAGCAGTTGGGTGTCGGGGCCGGACGCCATGGCGACCGATGCCGGCACGGCGTCTGCGGTGGCGAAGTGTCCGGGCAGGACGCGCATGCTGTCCGGCATGGTGCCGAGGCTGGTGTAGCAGCCGTTCGGCGTCACGCCCAGGCGTGCATGGCCTGCGAGCTTGTCCCAGATCAGGTAGCGCGGGCTGCCGGTGCAGGTGTAGCGGGAAAAGAGGTCGAGCGCCTCTGGCATGGCCGCCACGTCCATGGCGGATTCATAGATGCTATCGACCAGACGATGGAAGACATCGTCGGCAGACGGGTGTTCGCCCATTCTCATTTCCCCCGGTGGCAAACGCCTTTTCCTCAGGACCACTGCGGCGAGGCGTGGTCCCCTGTTCTATGTTTGGATACTGCCGGCCGGAGGTTGGCCGGCCGTCACGACGATGATCCCGCACAAGCCTTGCATCGGGCCATCCCGCCTTGGGAGGGAGTCGGGCACGGGTGCGGTCCCGGCCGATTTGGCGCGGGCTCGCGTGATAGTAATGCGCGTTCCTCGATATTTAAAGCATTCCTGGCGAATGTTCCGGCTCCGCATTGCACAAAAGCGACAACTTTGTGACATCTGGGGACAATGCAGCACAACCGCCCGTCATCAAGCCGATTTCCCGGCAGTCCGCGTGACGAATTCGACGCCTGGTGGCGCGGTCTCCGCGCCGGCCTTGCCGCCGGCACCGTCCAGACTGATCCCGCCGCCATCCACGCGCACGGTTAACTGCGGTGCGGCCATGCGGATGCCGGCTTCGTCGAAATTGCGCTTCAGCCGCATGTTGAAGCCCCGCGTGATCTCGGCCTGCGTCAGCGGCCTTGTCTTGAACTGCGCCAGCACGACGATGCCGTTGGGGTCGAAGCGGTCGAGCCCGAGAATGTCCAGCCCCGAGAGCAGGTTGCGGCTGTAGCGGTGGTCGCGGGCCAGCTCGGCGCCGGTGGCCCGGATTACCTCGGTGGCGCGGTCGATATCGCTCTCGTAGCCCACCGCAATGCTGAACACGGCGAAGGCGTAGCCGCGCGACAGGTTTTTCACCGCCTTGATCTGGCTGTACGGCAGCGTGTGCAGCGCGCCCTTGCCGTCGCGCAGCTTCACCGTGCGGATGGTCATGCCTTCCACCACCCCGGCGTGGTCGGGCAACTCGATCGAATCGCCGATGGCGATGGAATCCTCGATCACGATGAACAGGCCCGTGATCAGGTCCTGCACCAGGCTCTGGGCGCCGAAGCCGATGGCCAGGCCGACTACGCCAGCGCCGGCCAGCAGTGGCGTGACGTTGACGCCCAGGTTGGCCAGCACCGCAATCATGGCGATGACCAGCAGCCCTACGAACGACGCGTTGCGCACCAGCGGCAGGATGGTCTTGGCGCGCAGGCTCGGTTGCTGGCCGCGCCCGTGGCCCGGCGTGAGGGTCTGGGTGATGGCGGTGTCGATCAGCAGCCAGACCAGCCACGCCAGCAGCACCACCCCGACCACGCTGAGGATCGATTCGGTGATATGCCGGCCCAGCGTGGTGGAGTCCGCCAGGCGGATGATCGACGAATTCCAGACGCGCGCCACCAGTTCGACGAACGCCATCCAGATGATGACCCGCACCAGCGCGATGCCGAAGCGGGCAAAGCGCTGGATATAAGCCGAGCGCCGGCGATCCCGCAGGCGCGGGGCGCGCACCGTGGCCTTGGGCGAGCGGCCCGCCACCAGGGTCAGCAGCAGCGCCGCCACGAACAATGCCACGGTGAGTACGGCGCGGCGCAGGAACTCGTCGGCGTGCCCGGTGGCCATGATGGTGCCGACGACGGAGGACAGCACCACGGCCAGCATCGGCAGATACCAGGCGTGCCCGGCCAGGCGCAGCAGGTCCACGATGGCCGGGTGGGCCTGCCGGAACGCCAGCGGCCGCAGCGCGATCAACTGGCCGACGGCGCGGCGGAAACGCACCGCGAAGAAGGCAATCAGGATGGCGGCGAGGATGTTGGCGAAGGTGCCGACGAGTGCGGCGAGATTGACGCCGAGCGCGGTCACCACGCGGGGGTCGGTGCTGGCCTCGCCCAGCGCGGCCAGCGCACCGGTTACGAAGAGCAGCCACGGCGAGTGCTTGAGCAGGTCTCGCACGGCGTTAGAGCGGTGCGCGGAGTGGAACAGCGCGAAGATCACCTGGCACGTGGCGGACATAATCGCGCCGGCCACGATCGCATACGCCACCATCACGCCGCCCATGCTGGCCGGCGTACGGCCGTAGACCTTGTACGCGAGCAGTACGGTCATCGCAAATGCCACGACCCACGGCCCGATCCGGCGCAGGAAATAAATGCCGACGTCTATCCATGACGGCACGGAGGGCAGGTGGGCCGGTTGCGCGGGCCGCAGGCGGTTCCGGTGGATGCGCCGCGACAGCTCCCAGAGCAGCCAGCCGGTCAGCGCCCAGCCGGCGAGGATGGTGGCGAACTCGCGCACGGACACGCTCGCCGGGCGGGTGTCCTGGATGGTCAATGCCTCGCGCCATTCCTGCCCGGCGAACTGGATGCGCCAGCCCCAGTATTGCCACGCGCCATGGTCCTTGCGCGGCGCCTTGTCGATTTCCTCGAGGGCCTTGGCGACGGCGCCAAGCAGTCCGGGCGAGGGCGCGGACGCAGCCGCGACATCCGAGGCGGCAACGGGGGCCGAGGCGCCATCCGTCACGCCGCGCCGCAGCGTCTGTAGTTGATTCAGGAGATTCTGGCGCTCGGTGTCGTTCTGCAACGTGGCGATGACCTGGTCCAGCGACTGCGCGAGCGCCGCGCTTGCGGGCGCGGCTGCGGGTGCCGAGGCGGGCTGCTTCTGCGCACCCAGGGCGAGCGCAGCCAGCGGGCTGCCGGCGGCGTGGGCAGCCAGCGGCAGCGCGCAAGCAAGCAGCAGGAAAAGCCAGGCCAGCCAGTCAGGACGATGCGAGATACGGGGCATGAAAGGGGCGCAGCGGCAGGGGGCCTCGGCCGCGTGTGGGGCGAAAAGACAGGATCGCGCCACTGTAGCGCATCGCCCGCGCCGGTGCGTGATCGCGCAGGCGAGGCGAGTATCGGCGGAACTTCAAAAAAACTGAATAAGTGATTGGAACTTCGTCTACGTATCGGTCACTTTGGAAGCCTAATATTCAACCCATGGACGGCGCACACAAGTCAAAGACAAGCCGAAGACGATGTGGCGGCGGACCAAAAAGACATTCAAATTCACTTAATGACATACCGGAGAGAAATCATGACCAAGACCACCGCCCTCAAGATCGCCGCTTCCCTGGTCGTTTCGCTGGCCACCCTCGGCGTTGCCCAGGCTGGCACCGTGCCCGCCGATCAGTATGGCTACCAGTTCCGCACCGGCGTGCCGGCAGACCAGTACGGTTACGGCTTCCGCACGCACGACGCCTTCACCGATGGCGCCCGTAGCTTCGACCCGTACCTGGACGGCGCGCGTGGCTGATGCCCGAAGCCCGGTCGCTAGGAGAAAGGCGCCGTGCCTGTCGCACGGCGCCTTTTTCCATTGGCGTCAGGGCAGGACCGGCTGGGCCACCGCCCGCGCGATGATGGCATCGGCATCGCGCTGCAGCAGGAAGCGTTGCGCCACGAGGTCGTTGGCGGCCGCCGTCACCGCGGCCACGTAACCGGCTTGATCTGTATACAGCGATTCGAGCGAGGGCCGTCCGTCGCCAGCCGAGACACGCGCCGCCTCGGTCTTGTGGAAGGGGAGGAATGACCCCGTCAGGTTCGACAGATCCACGATGCCGGGCGTGGCGACATAGTTGAACTCCACGCTGGTGCCGAGCGGCGCGCGCGCCTCCACGCTGTGGATGCCGGCCTTCGGGAGACCCGTGGAGGCGTCCACCTGCGGCACCAGGATCGCGTAGTCGCGGTTCAGGTACGCGGGCGGCAGCATCGTGGCAATGCCGGACTCGTCCTCGCGCCGGTACTGCGGGCCGAAATCGAGCAAGGGATAGCCGTTGTAGCGCGCCAGGTACTGGAAGTCAGGCACCGCCGTTTGCACGCCGCTCACGGCCCACGTCACGCCCTTCATGGCGGGGAAGGCCACGTCGGCGGGGCGCACCAGCGAACCATCGGCCAGTGCCGGCACCTGGCTGGGCGGCGGGGTGGTGCCGCGCACGACCCAGTCTTCGAGGTCGATGAACAGCGCGCGGAACGTATCGTTATGCTGGATCACCGTGCCCGCCGGGTAGACGTTGCGCGTCGGCGCGAAGCTGATGCTGGCCGTGCCGCCCGCCCCGCCGTGCTGGGCGCCCGCGTAGTAATAGATGCGGGCGTTGTCCGGCTGCTTCAGGTCGGCGAAGCCGTTGGCGTCGGTCAGTACCGGGGAGCCCTGCAACTGCCAGAACTCGGTGCCGGACAGGCCGAGGAAGAACTTCGGGCAGGTGTTGGACGCCGAGCAGCGCGCCATCACACCGCCCTTGGTGCCAGAGATGTCGTCCACGTAGTCCTTGTCGAGGCCGCGCGGTGCGGTCTGGCCGAATGCCGTGTGGTCGGTGCGCAAGCCGCCCCCGCCGCCGGGCACGGCAAAGCGCGTATTGATATTGGTCTGGCGTGCCGCCACGTGGGCGTAGATGCCGTCGAACACCTTCGAGCCGTCCAGCGCCTGGTTGAAGCCCAGGTGCAGGAACGTCTTCATCGCATTGCCGGACTGCGACGTCCCCTGGCCCAGCGCGTGAGTGATGCGGCCCGCCACCGGATTCGGCGTGCCGGCGCTGTCCACGGCCTTGCTGCGGAAGAAGCTCACGGTGTCCCGCAGCGCGGCCAGGCCCACGCCCATCACCTTCGGGTCCTTCGCCACATACACGAGTTCGTAGAGATACTTCGGGTCGAAGCCGCCGCGCAGGCAGATGCTGGCCGGGTCGGGCGTGCCGGGGAAGGCGTTGGCGCCGGCGTCGCAGGTGGCGAATTTCCAGTCGCTGGCGGGAATCGCCACGCGCGCATCGGTCTCGTTGACGCGCCGCGTGAGCGAGTAGCCCGGCTGGGTGTTGTCGAGGCTGGCCGGCGCGTAGGGGATCATGGTGCCGTTGAACACGCCACCTGGCAGGGTCATCGCCGGCACGGCCGCGCCCGGCACCAGTTCGGTCCGATAGGTGCCCGTGATCGAGGTGCCATTGGCATTCTTCGCCACCGGCACCGTCACGGTCAGCCGCGCCGGGCTGGACTTCGGCACATCGCCCTGCCAGGCCGAGTACAGCAGCACGTAGCCGCGCTCCAGGTAGACCGCGTCGCCTGGGCTCGCGGTGGGGTTGATCATGGTCAGGATATTGCCGCGATTGGGCGCGTCGTAGCGCAGCACGCCGCTGGCCTTGCTCATGTCCTTGGGCTTGAGCATGACGAAGTCGGCCGAGTACTCGACCATGCCGTTCGCGTTGACGGGCGCCAGCGCCAGGTCCTGGATGATGGCGTTCCTGGGGTCCTTCGGATCGACCTCGCCGCTGATGGTGCCCGTCAGCTGCTCGTACTGGCCCACGCTGCCGTAGCTGCCCGCGAAGTCCTGCGTGCCGGTGATCTTGAGCCTCTGGGTGGGCGCATGCGTCTGGGGCGTGCCAGCGCCACCGCCGCCACTGTTCCCGCCGCCGTTGTTGTCGTCGCTGCCACCACAGGCCGTCAACATGGCCATGGCGCCCGTCAGGGCGACCGCCACCGCGTGCCGCATCGGTGCACGTGCTTGCATCGTCTGTCTCCTCGTTGTCGTTCGGGATTGGCTTGCGTGGCAGCCCGTGAGGATTGCCCCGCGCGGTCGCCGCCCGTTCGTGCGCACCGCTGTCGAAGTGAGAGCAGTGTAGGAGTGACCGATTAAGCTGATAAATTGATTGTTTGGATGAATTGATCGAGGATATGGATCGATGGTCAGCGGCACGCCGAGGGGCAACGCGCTGCGCGGCGTTCCGCTACCATGACGCTCCCAACGTACGGAGCGCACCGATGCCTTCGATCGACACCCTGCTGACTTTCCTCGGGATTGCCGTTCTGCTGAGCCTTGCGCCCGGCCCTGACAATATCTTTGTGCTGCTCCAGTCGGCCATGCACGGCACGCGCGCCGGGCTGACCGTGGTGCTCGGTCTCTGCACCGGACTGCTCGTGCACACGGCGGTGGTGGCGGTGGGGCTGGCCGCGCTGCTGGCGGCGTCGGCGTTGGCCTTTACGGTTCTCAAGATCGCCGGGGCGCTCTATCTGGTATGGCTGGCGTGGCAGGCGTTTCGCGCGCCGGTGGGGGAGATGTCACCGCAACATGCCGATGGGCATCCGCCCCGCCGCATGTACTGGCGTGGCGTGGTGATGAATCTCACCAATCCCAAAGTGGTGATCTTCTTCCTGGCCTTCCTGCCGCAGTTCGTGGTGGCCGAGCGTGGGCACGTGGCGCTGCAGTTGATGGTATTCGGCTTCGTGTTCATCCTTGCCACGCTGCTGGTCTTTGGCGCGATTGCGTGGTTCTCGGGCGTGTTCGGCCGCGTGTTGATGCGCTCGGCCCGCGTGCAGCGGGCGATGAACTGGTTCGCCGGCACGGTGTTCCTCGCGCTGGCGGGGCGCCTCGCGCTGTCGCAGCGCTGAGGCGGGTAGCCTGAAGCGGGCGTCTCAGGCGAACGTCTCAGGCGAAGGTGATCGCCTTGCGGCGCTCGGCGTGCTCAAGGTGCGGCACGCTGTTGAAGCTCAGCAGCCGCTGGGTGCCGCGTCCCACGATTAGTTCGCAGAAACCGGTATTGCGGAACTGCAGGTTCAGTTCGATGGCGGTCTGCGTCGGCGCGCCAAGCAGGTCGGCCACGGCGCGGCCGATGGCACCGCCCGAACTGACCACGAGCAGCGCATCCTCGCGCGCCGCGCCCTCGGTGGCATGTGCCAGTGCGGACTGCATGCGGGCGCCGAAATCGGTCCAGGTCTCTGGCATGCCGGTCAGCGTGTCCTGCGTCCAGGCCGCGAACGCCGCGCGGAACGTGCGCCAGTAGTCCTGGTAGTCGCCGTTCTGATGCGCGCGATGATCGGCCCCCTGGGTGAAGCTGCGATACAGCGCCTCGCCGTCGTATTCATTGAGGCCGGGATGGGACGCCACACGGGTATCGGCTGCCCCCATGCCGGCGAGGATCTCGGTGGCGGTGTCCTGCTGGCGGACCAGCGTGCCGGCCACCACGCGCCGGAAGCTGACGCCCCGGTCGCGGAAATACTCGCCCAGCCAGCGCGCCTGCTGGCGGCCCACGTCGGACAGGCAGTCGTAGTTGGCGGCCCCGAACGAGGCCTGTCCGTGACGGACCAGGAATAGCGTTGCCATGGGAGGGCGGCGTCTCGCGCCGGAAAATCATCGTGACACGGATTCTAGAAGGCTGCCCCCCGGCCCGCAAAGCAAGCTGCTCCCGAATTCATACCGGCCATCGCCGCGCTGCATTGTCCGGCGCGGGGGGGGCGGCCCGGAGGTGGCGGCCCGGGTCAGTCCAGCGTCACTCCGGTGTCGGCGGCCAGCTTCAGGGCCACCGGCAGGTAGGCCTTGTAGGCGCGCGCTGCTTCCGCCGGGGTGTTGCCGATGGGCTCGGCGCCCATTTCGTCGATCTTCGCCTGGAACTCGGGCGACTTGACCAGCGCCACGACCTCGCGGCCCAGCTTCTCGATGATGGCTTCGGGCGTCTTGGCGGGCGCCATCAACGTGGTCGGCCCGACGATCTTGTACGCCTCATCGCCATAGCCCGCTTCGGCGAAGGTCGGCACATCGGGCATTCCACGGGCGCGCGTGGTGCCGGACACCGCCAGTGCCCGCAGCTTGCCGGTGGCGACGTACTGCCGCAGCGTGGTCACGGAACTGATGGTCATGTTGACCTGCCCGGCGAGCAGGTCGGTGACAAGCGGGCCTTCGCCGCGATACGGCACGTGGAGGATATCCACGCCGTAGGTCTTGTCCATATAGGCCTGGATGGTGTGCGGCAAGGTGCCGGGGCCCCATGAGCCCATCCGCAGCTTACCCGGCGACTGCTGCGCGTAGGTCAGCAACTCCTTGACGGTCTTCGCGGGCACCGTCGGGTTGACCGTCAACACGGTGCGCGCCATCGCGATGTCCGAAAGCGGCCGCAGGTCGGTGCGGGGGTCATAGGGCAGCTTCTTGTATAGCGCGATGTTGGACGTGATCGGCCCGGGAATCGTCATCAGCAGCGTGTAGCCGTCCGGGGCGGACTTGGCGACGAAATCCGTGCCGATGATGCCGCCCGCGCCGCCCTTGTTCTCCACGACGACGGTCTGGCCGAGGCGCTTGGACAGCCCGTCGGCCACCTGGCGCGCCAACGTGTCGGTCAGCCCGCCAGCGGGATACGGCACGATCAGGCGGATCGGTTTGGTCGGGTAGTCACCTTGCGCCTGCGTGGCCAGTGAAACCAGCCCGAGCATGACGCCGGCAACACGCGCGGCCAGTCTCCTGCGTGACGTGATGGATTGCTTCATGGTGTTGTCTCCACGTTTATCCGGCCTGAAGACAGGCGGCGCCGCTATGTTGCGGCGAGATCGGACGGCCCGAGGTGGGCGGGGCCGTCCGGGTAAGCGGGATGAGGCGGGGGAACCGGGGGGAACCGGGGTAAAGCGAAGCGGTTACGGCGCGGCGGGCGGGGCGCTCAGAGGTCCAGGTAGCTCGCCACCATGCGCGTGAGTTCCACGGGCAGCCGTTCGTCGGCGAGCGTGAGCGGGCCGGGATCGTTCAGCACCGCATTGACGATCATGCCGAAGACCACCTGCATGGCAAAGCGCACGCGCTGCTCGGCTTCTTCCGCCGGGCCGGGCAGGCGTGGCACCAGCAACGCCACAAGCCGGTCGACGATTTCCTGGCCGTTCTTCTGATGGGGCAGCCACTCCTCGGGACGCGTGGTGGCGTGCTTGAGTGATGCACGAATCACGCCCCGGTTGCTATGACATCCGGTCAGGAGGAATCGCATTGTCTTCTCGACGATCTGGCGCGGCGGCGTCTCGGCCCAGCGCCCTTCGTCCAGATAGCGCGCCACGGAGGCGTCGGTCTCTTCCATCACGAGCGTGCGCAGCGCATCGAAGAACGCCATCTTGTCGCGGAAGCGTCCGTAGAAGGCGCCCACGGACACCTGGCAGGCGGCTGCAATCTGCGCCACCGAGACGGCGGCGAAGTCGCGCTGCGCCAGCAGTTCGCGGCCGGCGGTCAGCAGGGCCTGTTCCGTTTCCTTGGCGCGACGCTGGCGGGGTGGCTGGAGAATCGAGGGGGTGTCGATGCGAGGAAAGGCAGTGGACGGCGAATTGCTATTCGTCACACTCGGAAACGAGGCTTGCATGGCGGTTTTCCGTATTCGAATTCGGATTCGGTTCTATTGTCCGCACATTACGGTTTCCTATACCGCAGCGTCAAGTTGGGGTTTACGATCCGGACTCTGCCTTGCGGGGCAGCCCCGCGCACTGGCCGACCAGCGTCTGCACACAGCAGGCGTTGCCGCGCCATTCCCCGCCCGTGACCTTGCCGTTGGCGCCGGCCAGCAGCTTGCGCTGGCAGCGTGCGGTGGTGGCAGGTGGCTCAAGCTGCGCGTCACGCGGGCCACTGCCGGGCGGGTGCGCCGTCGGCAGTTCGTCGACCTATATATTGGCGGTGCCGGCCGGGGTGCTCTGCACGGACTGCGGCGGGCCCCACTGGGCCTGCACCTGCTCCACGGGCGCGCCCTGCCAGGATGCGAAGATCCGATGCATGGCGCCGCCATCGGCGCTGGTGCAGCCAATGGTCACACCGGCCGCGCAGAGCACGGCGGCGGAAAAAGGCAGGCGGGGCAACGCGGGCATGGCGGCTCCATCTAGGTAGCGAACCCTCCTCGGCAGACTAGCCGAGCGGGCACCCAGGTGACAACACGCCAATGCGCGCCGCCGCACATTGCTTGCCGACCCCGATCAGGCGAACAGGGTGAGGGTTTGCGTATCCGGCGAAGGTTCGGATGTCCGGGCCGGCCGCTTGACAGAAGAAGCGGGCGCGCGCCTGGGCGGCGGTGGCTCCGGCGGCGTCAGCGCAAACGGCCGGGCCGACGCGAGCGGCACCGCCGAGGCGCGCAGGGCATCCAGGCGCGGCGCGAGGATCTGGTAGGTATCGACATCGAATCTGGCCGGCACGGCGAGCAGGGCCGCTGCCGCGTCGAGGGCCGGCACGGACCCGAGATAGCACCAGTTCTCCAGCACGTGCCACGGCTGCTGCGGATGATCCGATTCCCGCCACGCCACCGCGCCGTCGAACGGCCACGGCTGCAACGCCAACGTGGCGATGGCGGCCATCGTCCGGTCCCGGTGGGTCGCGTGCGATTCGTCGCCGGTGCAGGCGCCCGCGCAGCGATGCAGTTGTCGCGCGAAACACGGGTTGCCGCGTCGGTGCGTGGGCTCGAGCATCAGCGTGGTCAGGCAGAGCGTGTGTTCCTCCGCCAGCTCGCGCAACCGGGCCAGGGCCGCGGCGCGGCTGCCGAACGCGCCATAGAGATTGGCATGGCGGCTGAAATCCACGTGCCGGTCCGAGCGCAGGCGCGGCACGGGCAGGCCATCGGGCATTTCCCACGAGAACAGCTCGCTGTTCTGGCGCAGCAGCTGGTTGTGCAGCGGCTGCAGCGACTTGACCAATTGCGCTTCCATCAGCAGCGCGCCAACTTCGCCGCCGGTCTCGTGCCACGCCACGCGCCGCACGCCCCGCGCCAGGCGCATCTCCTTCTCGTGGCGATGGTCGCCCGAGAAATGGCTCTTGATGCGCTGGCGCAAGTGAATGCTCTTGCCGACATAGAGCGGCGCGTCCTCGTCACCATAGAACAGATAGACGCCGGGACGATCGGGCACCTCGTCGAGCGCGGTCTCGGACAGGCCGGCCGGCAGGCTCGCCTGCTTCACCAGCGACTTGATGGCAGATTCCACCAGATCCACGGAATACAGACCATGCAGCTTCTGCCAGAACTGCCAGAGCAGTTCGGCGTCCGCCAGCGCGCGGTGACGGCCCTTGGGCGTCAGGCCGAAGCGGGCGATCAGCGCGTCCAGCCCATGGCGCTCCACCGACGGGAACAGCGCGCGCGACAGCCGCACTGTACAAAGGACGTCGGCGCGGAAGGTGATGCCGGCGCGCCGGAACGCATTCTTCAGGAAGCCGTAGTCGAAGCGCGCGTTGTGGGCCACGAAGAGGCGGCCCTGCAGCCGCTCCGCCAGCGACTCGGCAATCGACTCGAACGTGGGCTGGCCGCGCACCATCGCCTCAGTAATGCCGGTCATGCCCTGGATGAACGACGGGATGCTGGCCTGCGGGTCTAGCAGGGTGTCCCATTCCTGGATGCCGTCGGGGCCCACTTCGACCACGCCGATCTCGGTAATGCGGTCGCGCTGGGCATCGGCGCCCGTGGTTTCCAGGTCGACGAATACGATCGGCCGCGCCAGGGCGGTGGCGAGCGCGAGCGCATCGAGGGCGCCGGCGTCGCGGCTTGCGAGGCGCTCGGGCACGTAGGTCATCAGGTCTGGCGGTGTCGTCATGGGGCGATTCTACTGCGCCGAAAATTCTTTTGCGAAATCGCTTGCCAGCCCGCCATCAGTCGCCTACTATTCGTCCCCTCGCAACACAAACCGCGCTGCAAACGCAGCAGCGACAAGGGTTGCGGGGTTGATGGGTGGTCGGGCTGAGCAGTTTTACAGCGCTGACCGCAGCGAAA
>NZ_JBFRHD010000013.1:0-182527 GCF_052115685.1 Cupriavidus sp. 2KB_3 | reverse complement strand
AAGGAAACGTACGACGCCGTGACCGGCCTGGCCAAGCAACACTCGGGCGCCTACGGCATGGGCATCGACTACGCCTACACCATGGTCCACAAGGCCGCCCAGCGCACCCAGACGCCGCACGCGTCGATCGCCCCGGTGCACGCGCCGGTCATCGAGTAACCCCGCGCGGCACCATTCAGGAAGGCGGGGCGACAACACGCTGCACGCTGTTTGCAGTCCCGGTGCAGGCGTAGAATTCAAGTCCAAGCGGCGCAGTACCCGTGACATCTGCTCGAAAAAGACCAAAAGGACAAGATGAGAAACGCCTTCGCCCCCTGCCTGACCCTCTGCGCGGCTGCTATTGGCATATCCGGCCTATCCAGCCTATCCAGCCCCCTGGCACACGCGGCAACCCTGGCACCCGAAGCCGCCCAGCAGCAGGCGCAAGCGAGCTACCGCGAGTATCTGGATCTGCTCAGCATCCCCAATGATTCGGTGGCGCCCGAAGATATCCGGCGCAATGTGGCCTGGCTCGAGCAGGCATTCCGCAAGCGTGGATTCACGACCCAGCCGCTGGACAACGACGGCAAGCCGATGTTGTTCGCCGAGTATCCGGGCAAGCAGGCGTCGCGCAAGACCGTCCTGTTCTATATGCACCTGGACGGCCAGCCGGTCATCCCCTCCCAATGGGCGCAGAAGAGTCCGTGGACGCCTGTGCTGAAGAAGAAGGGCGCCAAGGGCGATTGGGAGGAGATCGACATGGCCAACCTGTTCTCGGGGGCGGTGGACCCGGAGTGGCGGGTCTTCGGTCGTTCCTCGTCGGACGACAAGGGGCCGATCATGATGCTGCTGGCGGCCATCGATGCGATGAAGGCGGCAGGCACCCAACCCGCGGTCAATATCAAGGTGATCCTGGACAGTGAGGAGGAGAAGGGCTCGCCCTCCATCGGCAAGGTGATGCAGGCCCATCGCGACCTGCTGGCCTGCGACGGCATGATCATCCACGACGGCCCCATGCACGCCACCAATCGCCCCACACTTATCTTCGGCAACCGCGGCGCGGCGAAGGCAAAGATCACCGTGTTCGGCCCGAAGGCGCCATTGCACAGCGGCCACTACGGCAATTACGTGCCGAACCCGGCGTTCCGGCTCGCGAGCCTGCTGGGTTCGATGAAGGACGACAGCGGTCGCGTCACCATTCCGGGCTACTACGCCAAGGTCCGTCTCGGCGATGCCGAGCGCAGGATCATGGCCGCCGTGCCTGACGACGAGAAAGCGCTGAAGGCCCGGATTGGCATCGCGCAAGCGGAGAAAGTCGGCGCCAATTATCAGGAGGCGCTGCAGTACCCGTCGCTGAATGTGCGTGGCATGGCCGCCGCCGCAGTCGGTGACAAGGTTGCCAATATCGTTCCGGACAAGGCCGAGGCCGAACTCGATCTGCGCACCACGCCGGACTCCGATGCCGCGTACCTCGGCAAGCTGATCGAGCAGTACATCGTCAAGCAGGGCTACCACCTTGTGAAAGGCACACCGACCGACGAGGAACGCGCGCGCTACGACAAGCTGGCGAGCTTCTCCTACCAGAGCGAAGGGGCGAATGCAGCAGGTTCGCCGATGGACTCCCCGGTCGCGAAATGGGCGTACCAGGGCGTCACCGGCACCTTTGGCACGAGCCCGGAGCCCGTCCGTATCCGCATGATGGGCGGCACCGTGCCGACGGCGGAAATCGTGGATGTACTGAACGTGCCGTTCGTGATCATCCCGCTCGTCAATGCCGATAACAACCAGCATGCCGCGAACGAGAACCTTCGGCTTGGAAACTATGTCAATGGCGTGCGCACGCTGTATGGGCTGATGAATGCGCCGTTCTGAGTATCAGGCGTTCGCTACGGGGGCTAGCGATAGTCCCCCAGCACCGTCGCGCGCGTAAATTCCTCGATATTGTCCAGCAGCGCATCGAGCGCTTCGCCTGCGCCATCGACATCGCCGCGCGCAATCGCCGAGGCGACCGTGGCGTGCAGCTTCGACATTGTTGGCAGGTCCGCCGCCTCTTTGTAGTGGAGATACCAGAAGCGGCGCGACAACCCGTGCATCAGCCGCATCGACCCCTCGGCAAACTCGTTGCGGGCAGCAACCAGACACAGTTCGTTGAACTCCCGGTCCGCGCGCACGAAGGCCACGTCGTCGCCACTGCGCGATGACTGCTCGAATTCCTTCGCCAGGCGCTTGAAATGATCGCGCTGCTCGGCCGTGGCGCGGCGTGCGGCGCAGCGGCAGATCAGTCGCTCCACCTCGCGGCGGGTCTCCAGCAGGCGAAGCTGCTTGGCTACGTCGATCGGCGCGATCAGCAGGCCGCGCTGCGGCAGCACCATGATCAGATGCTCGCGCGCCAGCCGCTGGATCGCCTCCCGGATTGGCGTACGGCCGATTCCCGTCATGTCGCTGAGCTGCAACTCCGACACGGAGCTACCCGGCGCCAGCTTCAACGTCACGATGGCTTCTTCTACCTGCTCGTATGCCAGGTCGGTCAGCTTGCCGCGCTGGCCTGGAGCCTCTTCAGGCTCTTGTACTGGCGCAGAACGGGCGCGCGTGGCGGGTTTTGAGGTCATGGGCCGGGATCTGGATGCACGGAAAACCCATTGTATATGAGCCGTACGCAACTCCTGTACAGGCTGGATTTCGCCCTTGCTTCCCGTCGGCTTTCTGCTACTATCCTTCTAATATATTAGATGTGTACCGGAGGAGACGTGACGGACGACGATGTCATAGCCGTGGGGGGCGGGCCGATCACCGTGGTGGCCGTCCATGGCATTCAGGGCACACGGGCTGCCTGGCTGCCGCTGGCACGGGAGCTGGCTGACCGATGCACCTTCATCCTGCCAAATCTGCCCGGGCGTGGCCTCGCGAAGGCGCCCGCCAGTGAGGACGACTGCACGCTGGATGCCTACGCACGTGCGCTGGGCCGGACGATTACCCGGCATGTCGACGGGCCGTTCGTGCTGGCTGGATGGAGCATGGGGGTATCCGTGGCGTTGGCCTATCTGTCACAGGCCCGCACGACGGCCGCGTGGCCGTCGCCCGCCGAGTTGCTGCTGGTCTCGGGCACGCCGTACCTCGACGCAGTGGCCTGGTTCCCGCCGTCGTCACCCGATGCGCTGCTGGAAGCGATCGCGACACGTGAACAACGGCTCGGGCTGCGCGAGGCCGCCGACCATCGCACCGTGGCGTGGACCTGGAACGCGATCCGGCGGACGGACCAGCGCGGCGAGCTGGCCCACATCACGACGCCGGCACGGGTCATCCATGGCAGCGAGGATGCCGACTGCCCGCTGACCCACGGCGCGATGCTGGCCGATGGAGTGCCGCGCGCCGAATTCCACGTCCTGCAGGGCGCCGGCCACAGCGTGCTGACCGAGCGGACCGAGGACATCGCTGCGTATCTGCGCAAGCAATGGTTCGCGCCAGCCGCAGCGCCCGGCACCAGAACATACCCACGGGAGACAGCATGAGAATGGAGGACCTGATCTATTTCTGCGCGCCGGCGCGCCTGATCATGGGCGCAGGCACCCGCGCGCAGCTGCCTGCGCTGCTGCAGCGGTTGGGCTATCGCCGTGGCCTGCTGGTCACGGATACGTTCTTCACTTCCGCCACCCCATGGGTCGAGGAACTCGTCGCCGCCGCACGCGCGCACGGCGTGGCACTGCAGGTCTATGACGGCGGCATGCCGGATCCCACGACCACGCTCTGCGACACCGCCACGGCGGCTATCCGGGCGCAGCGCAACGGCGAGCCGCTCGATCACGTTATCGCCCTCGGCGGCGGCAGCAATATCGATCTGGCCAAGGCCCTTTGCCTGAGCCTCCCCGACGGTAAACCGGTGCGGGACTTCATCGGCATGATCGACAGCGCCACGCCCATCCTGCCGATGATTGCGCTGCCCACTACCGCAGGCACGGGCTCCGAGGCCACGCCCGGGGCGATCCTGGTCGATCCGGAGAGCGCCACCAAGGTGGCCGTCATGGACAACCGCCTGCGGCCTGCGGTGGCATTGATCGACCCCGAGTTCACCTACACCTGCCCGCCACGGGTGACGGCCGACGCGGGCATCGATGCGCTGACCCACGCCATCGAGTCATACCTGACGCTCGACGCCGCCCGTTTCGACCGGGGCGGGGACCCTGATCCCGGCTATAGCGGCCGCAATGCCCTGACCATGCTGTTCGCGCATGAGTCGATCCGGCTGTGCAGCCAGTATCTGTTGCGCAGCTACCAACGCGGCGAGGACACCGAAGCGCGCATCGGCATGAGCCATGCAAGCCTCTATGCCGCGCTGTCTTATGGCAGCGCCGGCCTGAACGCGGTGCATGGCATCGCCTATGCCGTGGCGGGGCTGACGCATCGCTCGCACGGCACGACCAATGCGGTGATGCTGCCTTACGTACTCGATGCCCTGCGCGATGTGCGTGCTGGCGAGATGCTTGCCGTGGCCCGGCTGTTCGGGATCGAGGACCCCGATCCCCAAGTGGCCGTGGCGCGCCTGCCCGTCCTGGTGCGCGATCTGGTCCGTGACCTGGGTATTCCCACCACACTGGAGCAGTGCGGCATCGCGCAAGACGATCTGGAGCGGCTGGTGACGGACGCCCTCGGTGTGACGCGCCTCGCCAAAGCGTTTCCCGTGCCGGACGTACCGGCACGCTATGCCGCCATCGTCCGGCATGCCTGGCATGGCGATCTCTCCGCCGAAGCCCCGTCCATGGCGCCGCGCCGCGCCGCGTAGCACCGCATTTCCGCTGGACCGAACGATGCCGCTTCGCACGGCATGCCGTAAACCATAACTTGAACATCAGCAATGTCCAACTAATATATTACTAAAGCGCGCCGTCAAAGAGCGCGATTCACCTACACAGGAGACAACCATGGATATGTCAGCAGGCGCCCTCAGGCTGGAGGCCGGCGTAGCGGCGCGGCTGGAACGATTGCCGATGACGGGCTACCAGCGCTCGCTGTTCGGCATCATCGCCACCGCGTGGTTTTTCGATTCGATGGACCTCGGCCTCATGACGTTCGTGCTCGGCTCGATCAAGGCCGAGTTCGGCCTGACCGCCGCGCAGGCCGGCATGCTCGCCAGCTCGAGCTTCCTGGGCATGTTCCTGGGCGCCGCCATCGCCGGGCTGCTGGCAGATCGCTTCGGCCGCAAGCCCGTGTTCCAGGTCAGCATGATCTTCTGGGGCGTGGGCAGCCTGATGTGCGGGCTGGCTGACAACGTCACGACGCTGATGATCTACCGCGTGCTGCTTGGCTTTGGCATGGGGATGGAGTTTCCGATCGGGCTGTCGATGGTGTCCGAGCTCGTGCCGGCCAAGAGCCGCGGCAAGTACGTCGCCATTCTGGAAGGCTTCTGGCCGATCGGCTTTATCGCCGCCGGCGCGATGACGTATTTCCTGCTGCCGATGATCGGCTGGCGCGGCATCTTCATCGCACTGGCCGTGCCGGCGGTATTCGTGTTCGTGGTGCGCCGGATGGTGCCCGAATCCCCGCGCTGGCTTGAGGATGTGGGACGCAAGCGCGAAGCCGACGCCGTGATGGCTGGCATCGAACAGCGTGTGGAGCGCGCCTGGGGACGCGCCTTGCCACCGGTCGCCACGACCTACGGGAGTGCGCAGCCGGCCAGCCGGAAGGCGCGCTTCATGGAACTCTGGTCAGGCCCCTATGCGCGCCGCACGATCATGCTCTGGTCGGTCTGGTTCTTCGCGCTGCTCGGTTACTACGGCCTGACCACCTGGCTCGGGGCGCTGCTCCAGCAGGCCGGCTATGCGGTGACCAAGTCCGTGCTCTACACGGTCTACATTTCGCTGGCGGGCATTCCCGGGTTCATGTTCTCGGCATGGCTGCTCGAGAAATGGGGCCGCAAGCCAACCTGCGCGCTGATGCTGCTCGGTAGCGCCGTCGCCGCGTATGCCTATGGCCAGGCGGCGGTGCACAAGGTGCCGGTGGAGCAGTTGATCGCCGCCGGGCTGTGCATGCAGTTCTTCCTGTTCGGCATGTGGTCGGTGCTCTACGCCTACACCCCGGAACTCTATCCCACGCGTTCCCGTGCCACCGGCTCTGGCTTCGCCTCGTCGATCGGCCGCATCGGCTCGCTGGCGGGGCCCTATCTGGTTGGCGTGCTGCTGCCGGTGACCGGGCAGGGCGGGGTGTTCACGCTCGGGGCGATGTCCTTCGCCGTGGCCGCCGCGATGGTGCTGATGCTGGGCGTGGAAACACGCGGCAGGGCGCTGGAGGAAGTCTCTCAATAACGATTCGCCGCGCGGCCAGCGTGCCGCGCCTGACAGGGCCCCTGTGCGACAGGGGCATTTTTTGGATCCTCGCACTTTTATATCCAACTGATATGTTAGTGCGACGGACTTTACCGGAGATGCAATCATGATGACTGAACGCCAACGCCAGTTCAGGGAGCAATACAAGGCCGACATCAGCCCGCTTTATAACGGGCTGCTGCACATCACCGTGATCTACGGCGTGGGCATCGCCGCGCTGTACTGGGCGATCCAGCGGCTGCACAATGTCACGTGGGAATGGGCCTTGATCCTGCCGGTGTTCCTGGCCGGCAACTTCGTCGAATGGTTCATGCACCGCTACATCATGCACCGCCGGATCGACGTGTTCGCGCTGCGCGCCATCTATGAGCGCCACACGCGCCAGCATCACCAGTATTTCACCGACCAGGAACCCACCATCGATACCACGCGCGAGTTCCGCATCGTGTTCTTCCCGTGGCGCGTGCTGGCGACGCTGGGTGTGGGCGGCGGCGGGCTGGGCTATGTGGCGTCCCTGATCTTCAACGCCAACGCCGGCTACTTCGTGTTCATCACGATGGTGGCGCAGTACCTGGTCTACGAGACCTTCCATTACTGCTGCCATGTGCATGACAACTGGTTCGTGCGCAACATGCCGTTCGTCAACACCATCCGGCGCCATCACACCGCCCATCACAACATGGGCATCATGATGAAGTACAACATGAACCTGACGTTCCCGATCGCGGACTACATCATGGGCACCTCGGACCTGCGCCGCGGCCTGATCGGGCACCTGTTCAACGGCTACAGCGAAGCGCACGTCAAGGAAGAACTGAAGCCGGTGATCCAGAAGTTCCGCACCGACCATTCGCGGGTCACGCTCGACGGTCCGCTGCTGGACGACGAGGAGCGTCGCGCGATGGCGGCGTGACTGCCGGGCCGCTCCCGGTAATCAGCGCAACACGCGATAGGTCGACTGCACCAGGCCGGACGGAAAGTGCCGGCTTGATTCGAGCGCCAGGCTCACGTCATGCGGCAGGGCGCCGAACAACGGTCTGCCGGTCCCGATCAGCACCGGGACCGTGGTCACCACCATGTCAGCGATCAACCTGTCACGCAGAAACGACTGGACCACCTGGCCGCCATCGACATATACGCGGCGCGCGCCTTCGCTCGCCAGTTGCGCCATCGCGTCCGTGGGCGTGCAATCCGAGAAGCGCACCTTCCCCTGCAACGCCTCCGGCACCGGCGTGCCGGCCAACTGACGGGATAGCACCAGCACCGGTCTGTCGTAAGCCCACTCCCCCATGCCGAGGACCTTCTCATAGGTGCCCCGGCCCATCACGATCGCGTCCTTGTCGGCGATGAAGCTCGGGTAGCCATGGTCTTCGGCGGGGTCGTCCCGTTCCAGAAGCCAACCGATATCGCCATCTGGCCGGGCGATAAAGCCATCAAGGCTGGTGGCAATAAAGACGTGTCCTGTCGTCATCAATCACTCTATGGTCTTGTCAAAAATCGATGGAACTGAGGGCGGTGCAGCCACGCCGCGCACGCACCGCGCCGGCAGCGCAACATGAGCAGGAAGCTTAGCAGCATTGACATCGCCCACCTGGCCGGTGTCTGTCCAAGCTCGAATGGGGGTTGTCGTCGCCGACCCACCGATGAAGCCGCTGCGACGGAGCGACCGGACAAGGCCATGCAACCGTTT
The DNA here is from genome assembly GCF_052115685.1 of Cupriavidus sp. 2KB_3. Taxonomy (NCBI): domain Bacteria; kingdom Pseudomonadati; phylum Pseudomonadota; class Betaproteobacteria; order Burkholderiales; family Burkholderiaceae; genus Cupriavidus; species Cupriavidus sp. 2KB_3. Next base: position 174,541 of record NZ_JBFRHD010000013.1, on the reverse strand, counting down.
GTGATGCTGCCGCCATTCACGTTGGCTGAGGATCAACCAATGGCCAGCCAGGCCGGAGAGGAGCTGATCTGGACGCCCCAGCGGGTTCGCCGCGCTGGGGTCAGTCCCTGTCCTGCTCAGTGCGAGATCATCCAGGGCCTGCCGCCGGTGCTCCTGGCTACGTCGGGCTGGCCTGCGAGCTTCGGCTTTGCGCAGCACCCGCAGCCGGGTCCATGTCTCGATGATTCCTTCGGCGCAGCCGCGCTGCGTTCGTTGACCGCGTGGGCGGCCCGCGCCGACGCCGCCATGCTGGCGAGCGCCGGCGCGGCCACGAGTGCCCGTTCCGCGCCCATGCCGCAGTCGGGGCACATGGCAGGCGCATCGCGCCGCGCCATTGGCCGGATCAATGCAAACTCGCCGCACTCCTTGCACCGGTAGTCATAGGTAGGCATCGCCGCCCCGCTGAGTGGATTGCAACATGGTGCCGGCCTAGATCACGTCCGGCGACAGTGGCAGGTCAACGTCGCCCGTGATCATCCGCGTTGGCCCGCTGGCGCTGGGACGGATGTCGAAGTCGAAGATCTGGGTGGGCAACCACAGCGTGGCGCAGGCGTTGGGAATGTCCACCACGCCGCTGATATGCCCCTGCACCGGGGCAGTTCCCAGGATGGAATACGCCTGCGCCCGCGAGTAGCCGAACTTGGTCATGTACTCGATCGCGTTCAGGCACGCCTGTCGGTAGGCTACCTGCACGTCCAGATAGTGCTGCTTGCCCGCTTCGTCGACAGAGATCCCTTCGAAGATCAGGTAGTCGTTGTAGTTCGGCGTGATGGGGCTCGGCTTGAAGATCGGATTGCGGATGCCGTACTTGGCCATGCCGCCCTTGATCAGCGACACGCGCATATGCACCCAGCCGGCCATCTCGATTGCGCCGCAGAACGTGATTTCGCCGTCGCCCTGCGAGAAATGCAGGTCGCCCACGGAGAGCCCGGCGCCATCCACATACACCGGGAAGTACACCTTGGCACCGCGTGACAGGTCCTTGATGTCGCAGTTGCCGCCATGCTCGCGCGGCGGCACCGTGCGGGCGCCCGTGGCGGCGGCCTGGTCGCGCGCATCGCCCTGCAGCTTGCCCATGTGCGCCGTGGCGGCGAAGGGTGGATTCGCCAGCGGTGGCACTCGGTCCGGTTGGGTGGCGATAAAGTCCATCTCCCGCTTGTTCCACGTCTCGAGCATGGCCTGGTCCGGCAGGCAGCCAATCAGCCCGGGATGGATCAGTCCGGCGAAGTTCACGCCGGGAATATGCCGCGACGAGGTGTACAGGCCATGGAAATCCCAGATGGACTTCTGCGCCTGCGGAAAATGATCGGTCAGGAAGCCGCCGCCGTTCTGCTTCGAGAAGAACCCGTTGAAGCCCCACTGGCTGTCAGGCTTCGCGCCAATGTCGAGCAGATCCACCACGAGGAGGTCGCCCGGCTCTGCGCCTTCCACGCCCACCGGGCCGGTCAGGAAGTGGACGATGGAGAGGTCGATGTCACGCACATCGTCGGCCGAGTCGTTGTTCTTGATGAAGCCGCCGGTCCAGTCGTAGGTCTCCAGGATGAAGTCCTCGCCGGGCTTGACCCAGCAGGCCATCGGGATATCCGGGTGCCAGCGGTTGTGGACGTTGGGGTTCTCGTACGGCGATTCGGCCAGATCGACCTTGATCAGGGTATCCGTCATGACGTTTGCCTCCTGGTGGCGGTGAAGATGTGGGGAAGATGCGGGTGGCGTTCAAACCGACAGCAGTTGCCGGATGTGCGCCACATCGGTGCTGTGGCGCTGGGTCTCGTGCACGAAGCGGCCGCCTTCGATGACAAGCAGCCGGTCGGCCACGTCCATCGCGAAGCTCAGCACCTGTTCGGAGAACACGATAGTGATGTCGCGCGTGCGCCGGATCTCGTTCAGCGCGCGCGCAATGTCCTTGATGATCGATGGCTGAATGCCCTCGGTGGGCTCATCCAGCAGCAGCACCTTCGGGTTGCTGACCAGCGCGCGGGCGATGGCCAGCTGCTGTTGCTGGCCGCCGGAGAGGTTGCCGCCCTTGCGCCGCCGCATGTCGAACAGCACCGGGAACATCGCGAAGATCTCGTCTGGAATCCGCCGCATGCGGCTTTGCTCCATGCCGGTGAGGATGTTCTCCTCCACCGTCAGGTGCGAAAAGATCATGCGGCCCTGCGGCACATAACCCAGGCCGGCGCGCACGCGGCGATAGCTCTCGTCGTGCGCCACGTCGCGGCCATCCACGGTAACCTGGCCCGAGCGCACCGGCAGCATGCCGATCATCGCCTTGAACAGCGTGGTCTTGCCCATGCCGTTGCGGCCCATGATTGCCACGGTCTCGCCTTGCGCTGCGGAGAAAGACACACCGTGCAGCGCCTCACTCTGGCCATAGTTCACCACCACGTTGTCCACGGAAAGCATGCGGGATTCTCCTTTGGCGAGTTGGCCGCGTCAGTGGCCAAGGTAGACGTCGATCACGCGCGGGTCGTTCTGCACCTGGGACATCGAGCCTTCGGCCAGGATGCGGCCCTGGTGCATCACGGTGACCTTGTCGGCAATGCGCTGCACGAAGTCCATGTCGTGCTCGATCACGATCACCGCGCGGCCCTTGCTGATGCGCTTGAGCAGCTCGGCGGTCAGTTCGCGCTCGCGCACGCTCATGCCGGCGATCGGTTCGTCCAGCATCAGCAGTTTCGGGTCCTGCATCAGCAACATGCCAATCTCCAGCCATTGCTTCTGGCCGTGCGAGAGCTGGGCCGCCTCGCGCTCCAGGGCATCGTCGAGCGCGATCTCCGCAGCCACCTCGGCCACGCGCTGGCGCTCCGCCTCGGTGGTGCGAAGCGTCAGCGCGCCCAACACGCTGCGGCCGCGGGGGAACGAGACGGCCAGGTTCTGGAACACGGTGAGGTTCTCGTAGATCGAGGGCGTCTGGAACTTGCGCCCGACGCCGGCGCGCACGATCTGGTATTCGGGCAGGCCAGTCATCTCGCGGTTGCGAAACTTGATGCTGCCGCCGCTGGCGCGCGTCTTGCCGCAGATCAAGTCGAGCAACGTGGTCTTGCCGGCACCGTTCGGGCCGATGATGACGCGCAGCTCGTCGCGGTCTACGTAAAGCGTGAGGTTGTCGATGGCCTTGAAGCCGTCGAACGACACGGTCAAATCCTCTACCGCCAGCATGAAGTCGGTATTGCTCATGGTGTCTCCGGGTCAGGCCGTCTTGGCCGGCAGGGCTTCCGGCTTGGGCGGCGTGGGCGGCTCGGCGGCTCGGTGGCGACGGCTGACGTACTTGGCGTAGAGCCCTGCCAGCCCGTCGGGGAATGCCACCACCACGCCGATGAACAGCGCCGCCATCAGGAACAGCCACAGATCCGGAAAGCTCTCCGAAAAGTAGGTCTTGCCGGCATTGACCAGCAACGTCCCCCATACGGCGCCCACCAGGCTCATGCGCCCGCCCACCGCAGCGAAGATCACCATCTCGATGGACGGCACGATGCCGACGAACGACGGCGACATGAACCCGACCTGCAACGTGAACATGGCCCCGCCGATGGCTGCCAGCGCGGCCGCGAGGCAAAACACGAACACCTTGAACATCGACACGTCGTAGCCCGAGAACCGCACGCGGTCTTCCTTGTCACGCATCGCCAGCAGCAGCACGCCGAGCTTGCTCTTCTGGATCCAGCGGCACAGCGCGATGGCCCCGAACAGCAGCGCCACGGTTACGAAGTAAAGAATCAGCCGCGCACTGTCCGTGCGGATATCCCAGCCGAGCACGGTCTTGAGGTCGGTGATGCCGTTCACACCGCCGGTATAGCCCTGCTGCCCGATGATCAGCACCGACAGGATGAGCGCCACCGCCTGCGTGATGATGGCGAAGTAGACGCCGCCCACGCGGCGCCGGAACATCGCCACGCTGATGACGAATGCCAGCAGGGCCGGCACCACCACCACCCCGATCAGTGCGACCGGCAGATGGCGGAACGGCTCCCACCACCATGGCAGTGCCGTAAGCTGGTTCCAGTCCATGAAGTCCGGAATGCCAGGCGTGGACTGGATGGCGGTACTTTTCACATCCGATGCCTCCAGCTTGAGGAACATCGCCATGGCGTAGCCACCGAGGCCGAAGAACACGCCCTGGCCCAGGCTCAGGACGCCGCCGTAGCCCCACAGCATCACCAGCCCCACGGCTACGAAGGCGTAGCTCAGGTACTTGCCGATCAGGTTCAGGCGAAACACGTCGAGTGCAAGCGGCATGATTACCACCAGCACGAGCGCCAGCAGCGCGTAGCCGGCCCATGCGCCGCCTATGCCGCGCAGCCGTTGCAGTCGGGAAGAATTGGACATGGTCTTTGCTCCTGGCATGGCGGTCAGCGCCGTACCGCCGGGGCGAACAGGCCCTGCGGACGAATCATCAGGATAGTCACGATCAGCAGCAGCGTCAGCACCCGCGCCATCGAACCGGTCATGAAGAACTCGGTGATGGACTGCATCTGCGCGATGCCGAAGGCCGACGCCACCGTGCCGGCGAGGCTCGCTGCCCCGCCGAAGGTGACCACGAGGAAAGAGTCGACGATGTACAGCGCGCCGCTGGTGGGGCCTGTGGAGCCGATCGTCGTGAATGCCGCACCCGCCACGCCCGCAATGCCACAGCCGATGGCGAAGGTCAGGCGGTCGGTGCGGCGCGTATTGATGCCGGCCGCGTTGGCCATCGGCCGGTTCAGCGTCGTGGCGCGTACGCGCAGCCCCCAGCGTGACCGGTACAGTGCGAGCCAGACCAGACCTGCCACACACAGCGTGAGCGCCATCACGAACAGGCCGTTGATGGGGATGTCGAGCCCGGGCGCGGGTGACCATGAACCCATCAGCCAGTCGGGCAGGGTGGGGCTGACTTCCTTGGGGCCGAAGGTGGAGCGGAAAGCCTGCTGCATGCCGAGCGACAGCCCCCAGGTGGCCAGCAGCGTATCGAGCGGACGCTTGTAGAGATGCCGGATCAGCGCCCATTCGGCCAGCCATCCCGCGCCGAACGCGATGGCGAACGCGGCGCAGATGGCGATGGGGAAGTAGTAGGGCATCCACGTCGGCGCCAGGCGCTCCACCGTGGTGGAGGCCAGGAAGATGACATAGGCGCCAATGGTCATGAACTCGCCGTGCGCCATGTTGATGACGCCCATCTGGCCGAAGATGATGGCCAGCCCGAGCGCCATCAGGAGCAGCACCGAGAACAGGCTCAGCCCTGCAAAGCCCTGCATCAGGCCGATGTTCAGCATGTCCGACACGTTCATGACTCTGGCTCCGTGGATCGATGGGATGGCAGCGGGCTTACTGATAGCCCTTCGGGAACGGATTGGGCGGAATCAGCTGCGGCGACTCGGCCACCACCTTGAACTGGCCATCGAGCTGCGCCAGCCCGACGCGCGTCTTGCTCCACAGGTGATGGTTCGTATCCACCTTGACGTAGCCCTCCGGGGCTGACTTCAACTCGATGCCCGGCGATGCCGCAACGACCTTGTCGATATCGAAGCTGCCGGCCTTTTCCACCGCGGCCTTCCACAGCCAGGGGCCGAGGTAGGCGGCCTGCGTGACATCGCCAATCACGGCCTTGCTGCCGAACTTGCTCTTGAAGGCATCGACGAACTGCTTGTTGTTGGGGTTGTCGAGGGACTGGAAGTACTTCATGGCCGCGTAGAAGCCGGCGATGTTCTCGCCGCCGATGCCGAGCACTTCGTCCTCGGTGACCGAGATGGTCAGCAGGAACTGCTTGTCTGCAGTAATCCCGGCCGCCTTGAGTTGCTTGTAGAAGGCAACGTTCGAGCCGCCCACCACGATCGCGTAGATGCAGTCGGGCTTGGCCACCTTGATCTTGTTGATCAGCGAGTTGAAATTGGTGTGGCCCAGCGGGTAGTACTCCTCGCCCACGACCTTGAGCTTGAGGAAGTTTTCAATGTGCTTGCGCGCGATCTTGTTGGAAGTCCGCGGCCAGATGTAGTCGGACCCAATCAGGAAGAAGCTCTTGGCGTTCTTCTGCTTGGCGGCCCAGTCCAGGCCCCAGATGATCTGCTGGGTCGCTTCCTGTCCGGTATAGATCACGTTCTTGGACTGCTCGAGGCCCTCGTAGAACGTCGGGTAGTAGAGCAGGCCATTCTCTTTCTCGAAGACGGGCAGTACCGCCTTGCGCGAGGCGGAGGTCCAGCAGCCGAACACCGCTGCCACCCGGTCGTTGACCAGCAACTTGCGGGATTTTTCGGCGAAGGTGGGCCAGTCCGAGGCGCCGTCTTCCTTGATGACCTTGATCTTGCGGCCAAGGATGCCGCCGGCGGCGTTGATCTGGTCGATGGCGAGCTGTTCGGCCTGGATCGACCCGGTTTCCGAGATCGCCATGGTGCCGGTGGCGGAATGCAACTGGCCGACGGTGACCTCGGCATCGGTGACGGCGAGCCGGGTGGTGTTCACCGTGCCGGTGGGCAGATTGGCGCCGCGCGCCTGCGTGGCCATGCCGGCAAGTGGCAGCGCCGGCAGGGCGGCAAGGCCCTGCATGAGCCGGCGGCGGGGCAGGGACGGCGGGGACCCGTTTTGTTCGTTATCACTATCGTTGTCACGCATGATCGACGCTCCGTTGGGGAAGAGGAATGTTGCGGAGCGATCATGCTGCGGGCGTGGGGTGCCCGGCCATACGTCATTCAACGTAGTCGGGCAGTACGCGGCGCACGGCACATCTCTTGCATCCGCAGCGCACGACCCTTTGCCAGTGCGACCATGCACCCCCCTCCATGTCGAGCGTTCCCCAGCCCGTCCAGCGCATCAGCAAGATCCGGCGCGACTACAACCGCTGGGTCGCCGACGAAACCCTGGAGGACTACGCGCTGCGGTTTGCACCAAGGTCGTTCCGGAAATGGAGCGCGTTTCGGGTCGGAAATACCGCTTTTGGTGCAGTCGCGTTCCTTGCGCTGGAAGCCATCGGGGCTGCCATCACGCTCAGCTATGGCTTCACCAACGCGATGTGGGCCATCGGGATGGTCAGCCTTGTCATCTTCCTGACCGGCTTGCCGATCTCCTACTACGCCGCCCGCCATGGGGTGGACATGGACCTGCTGGCACGGGGCGCCGGGTTCGGCTACCTCGGCTCCACCATCACCTCGCTGATCTACGCCAGTTTCACCTTTATCTTCTTCGCGCTCGAGGCGGCCATCATGGCGCAGGCACTCGAGCTGCTGTTCGGTCTGCCACGATCCATCGGCTACCTGCTGTCCGCCATCGTGGTCATTCCGCTGGTCACCCACGGCGTGACGCTGCTGTCGCGCATTCAGCTCTGGACCCAGCCGCTGTGGCTGGTGCTGCTGATACTGCCCTATGCGCTGATCCTGTGGCGCGAGCCGCAGCGCTATACCGAGTTCCTCTCGCTCAACGGCCGCCTGGCCGATGGCGATGGCTTCTCATGGCAGGCATTCGGCGCCGCCGCCACGGTGGCCGCCGCGCTGATTGCCCAGATCGGCGAACAGGTGGACTTCCTGCGCTTCATGCCGCCGCTCACGCGTGACAACCGCGTGCGATGGTGGAGTGCGCTGATTGCGGCCGGGCCGGGCTGGATCATCCTTGGTGCCGCCAAGATGGCTGGCGGGGCGTTTCTCGCGTTCGTCGTGCTGCAGGCGGAATTGCCGATCGCCCACGCGCTGGAGCCCACGCAGATGTACCTGGCAGGTTTCGCGCTCGGGCTCGGCAATGGGTGGCCCGGCTGGGTCGCCGTGCTCCTGACGGGGCTGCTGGTGCTGGTGTCCCAGACCAAGATCAACATCACCAATGCCTACGCGGGCTCGCTGGCGTGGTCGAACGTGTTCGCCAGGCTCACGCACAGCCATCCGGGCCGCGTGGTATGGCTCGCCTTCAACGTGCTGATCGCGGTGATGCTGATGGCGATGGGCGTGTTCGAGGCATTGGAGCAAGTGCTCGCGCTGTATGCCCATCTGGCCGTGGCGTGGGTCGGTGCCATCTTTGGCGACCTCGTCATCAGCAAGCCACTTCGGCTCTCGCCGCGCGATATCGAATTCCGCCGCGCCTACCTGTTCGACATCAATCCGGCCGGCTTCGGCGGCATGGTGCTGGCCTCGGCGCTGTCGATGCTGGTGCATCTCGGGGTGTTCGGCGAGATGCTGCGCCCCGCCTCGGTGGGAGTGGGTCTCGCGCTGGCTATCCTGCTGCCGCCGGTCATCGCGTACTTGACGCAGAGCCGCTATTTCATCGCGCGGGCACCAGTCGACTTCGGCGCGCGGCACGCGGTCATCCGCTGCGCGATTTGCCGAAACGCGTTCGAGCAGGAGGACGTGGCCGCGTGCCCGGCCTATCGCGGCCCGATCTGCTCATTGTGCTGCACGCTCGATGCGCGCTGCGGCGACCGGTGCAAGCCGGGGGCGAGTGCGCAAGAGCAGATCGCCTTCGCGCTCACGCGCGTACTGCCCGCCGGCACGCCGCTGGTCATGGCACGCCGTATTGGCCAGTTCAGCCTGGTGCTGGCCGGCATGGTATTCGCGTTCGGCACGTTGCTGTGGCTGCTCTATACGCAGGAGCAGCTGGCGGGCGCTCTGGTGCAGGGCGCCGCGCCGCGCACCGATCTGTTCCTCAAGATCGGGGCGGGGCTGGTGCTGTTTGCCGCAGTGGCTTCCTGGTGGCTGGTGCTGGCCAACGAGAGCCGGACCGTCGCCCAGGAGGAATCGGAACGCCAGAACGGGCTGCTGCAGAAGGAGATCGACGCGCACCGTCGTACCGATGCGGCGCTTCAGCATGCCAAGGAGGTGGCCGAGCAGGCCAATGCCGCCAAGAGCCGGTTCATCACCGGCATGAGCCATGAGATGCGCGCGGGGCTCAACTCCATCCTCGGATACTCGCAGCTGCTGCTGCGGGCGCCCGCGTTGCCGGCTGCATGCCGGGAGGATGTGCAGACCATTGGCCGTGCCGGCGAACACCTGTCCAGCCTGGTGGATGGCCTGCTGGAGCTGTCACGGATCGAGGCCGGCAAACTGCGGCTCGAGCACGACGCCGTGGCACTGGAGGGCGTATTCGACGACCTGGTACGCATGTTCCGCCCGCTGGCGGCGGCGCGTGGGCTGACGTTCCACTATCGCGTCTCCGGTGCCTTGCCGCCCCATGTGCATGGCGATTCCAAGCGGTTGCGGCAAATTGTCATCAACCTGGTCAGCAATGCCATCAAGTTCACGGAGCATGGCGCGGTCACGCTGGCGGTACGCCATCAGCGCGAACTGGCGACCATCACGGTCAGCGACACGGGGCCCGGCATCGCACCGGAAGACCAGGTACGCATCTTCGATCCGTTCGAGCGCGCCACGGCGCATGACGACCGCGAGGGCATTGGACTGGGCCTTGCCATCGTGCGGCTGCTCGTGGACCTGATGGGGGGCGAGGTCAGGGTGCACAGTGCGCCGGGCATGGGCAGCGAGTTCTCGGTGCGGCTCTATCTTCCCGCGCTGTCGGTGCCGGTGGCGCGGCCCCGGAGGGTCCGTGAGGCGCCGCTGCCGGCGCATGCGCGGGTGTTGATCGTCGATGACCGGCAATCGCACCGGGCGGTGCTGCGCGGCTTCCTGTCGCCGCTGGGGCTGGCGGTGCAGGAAGTCGGGGAGGGTGCCGCTGTGCTCCCGCAAGTGCGGGCGTGGCATCCGCACCTGGTGCTGCTGGACCTGAATCTGCCGGATGCATCGGGCTGGGACCTGTGCCGCGAGATCCGCGCGCTGGCGGACGCGCCGCAGGTGGTCATCGTCTCCGCCAATGCCCACGAGAACACCGAGGAGGCCCGGTTGCTGCACGGCTACCTCGGCTTCGTCAGCAAACCGGTGCGCGAGTCGGAACTGATCGACATGGTGCGGCATGCGCTGACGCTGCCCGCCGAGCCCACAGAATCGGCGGAATCCGCCGAGCCCGAGGCGCCACCCCATGCCGAGCTGTTGCGGGAGATGCTGCAACTCGGTGCCACCGGCCGGCTGCGCGCCCTGGAGGCGCAACTGGCGGAACTTTCCGCCAGCGGCGGCGCCATCGGTGCGTGGGCGCGGCAGATGCTGACGCTGGCGCACCGATGGCGCCGCATTGAATGATCGACTTGGCGAGGCGCTCCATGCATCCCGAACCTGAATTCGCGGCATCCGAAACACGTGTGCTCGTGGTGGACGACAACGCCGACGCGCGCAGCTTCCTGACCCGCGCGCTGGGCGGCGAAGCCATGCTGGTGCACACCGCCGCAAGCGGCAAGGCTGCGCTCGGTGCGCTGGCACAATTTTCCCCGGATGCGGTGCTGCTGGACGTGGACATGCCCGGGATGGACGGCTTTTCCACCTGTGCGGCGTTGATGGACCGCCATGCCGACCTCCCGGTCATCTTCATGACTGGCCTGGGCGATACGGTGCACATCGTACGGGGCTTCGAGGTGGGTGCGTGCGACTACGTGACCAAGCCCGTGGCGATTGCCGAGGTGGTGGCCCGCGTGCGTTCGCACGTCGGCAAGGCGCGGCAGGCGCGCGCGCTGCGCGAGGCCATCCTGCGCGGCCATGGCGAAGCGGAAGGCAGCAGCGCCGACGTGCTGGCGTCCACGGCGGCGTCCACGGCGGCGCTCACGGCGGCGCTCACGGCGGCGCTCACGCGGCGCGAGGCCGAGGTCATGTCGTGGGTGGCCCGTGGCAAGACCAATCGCGATATCGCCGACATCCTCGGCATGAGCCCGCGCACCGTCAACAAGCACCTGGAGCATATCTTCGAGAAGCTTGGCGTAGAGACGCGCACGGCCGCCGTGGCGGCCAGCGCCGCACGCGCCAGGTGGGATGTCCCGGCATCGGCCGACTGAGCTAGGCGTGCGGGCTGCTAACCGCCCGGATCTTGTCCCAGACCTGCCCGGCCTGGGGAATGTGGAGGTCGAACACGGTTTCAAACGTGTCGGCGAGATGGTCCGCGCTGGTGATGTGTTGTTCGCTGACGCCGTTGGACGTCACGGTGCGCAAGCGGTCATTGTGCAGGGCGATATAGCCGTTCGCGGTATGGCGCAGGACCGCCAGCGCGTTTGTGAACGGTGACCCGGGATCCTGCATCAACCAGGCATGCGTGGCGGCCATGGCAGCCTCGTCGCTGTAGTCGACACGGAAGTCGAAGCTGTGCGCGATGCCATGCACATGATTGTTGAAGCGCAGCCAGCCGTCTTGCGTCGGCGCAATCGAAAAGTCGAAGCCGCGCTGGCTGATCGGACCGATTTCCAGCGGCACGGGTTCGACGATGGCATCGGCCACGCCGACCTCGGCGAGATAGGGGGCGTCGAGATCGACACGCAGGGTCAGGTGATTGCCGATGGCAATGTCGCCCAGTATTTCGCGATTCACGCCGCCGCACAGACGGGTGACGCGGAAGCCGAGCGCATCAAGCGCGGCGCCGAAGAGACCGTTCATCTCGTAGCACCAGCCGCCACGTCTGCCTCCCACCATCTTGGCGAAGGCCGACGCGGGGGTGATCGAGGACGGCCATCCCATGAAGGCATCCAAGGCCTCGAAGGTGAATGTCATGAGGTGAGCGCGATGGAGTCTCGACAGGCTGGGAAGGTCGGGCGCTTCCGGGCGGTCGATCTTGATCCTTGCGAGATACGCATCCAGCTGGCTGGCCGTCAGGGTCATATCGTTTTCGTTGGCAGGCACGGTTGGCATCCTTCGGTCTCCTTTTGATGGAAAGTTGTTGCTCATCCATCCCAAAAAGTGCATGAACGTGCATAACGTCCAAAAGCGGTCCCCGGCTATTCTTGCCAACGATCCGGGGGCGTCAGTGCGGAACCAGACAGTTCGTCAACGGGGGCGCTCGACCTGGGCCGCCGGATTGGGCGGATGTGCCGGATGTGGCGGATGCGCATTTCGGATCGCCGGACGTCGCATTCCGGTTTGAGGCCGGGTCGACGCGTTCCTAGACTCTGTGCATCTCAATAAGGGGAATGCACGTGTCCATCCTGACCATTTCAACGCGCGGGGCCCGCTGCGCCATGCTGGGGGTCGCTGTCGCCGCGTGCTCCGTCGCCGCCCATGCGGATACCTGGCCGGCCAAGCCCATCACCATGGTTGTGCCATTTCCGGCCGGCGGCGGTACCGACCTCGTGGTTCGTTCGATCCAGCCGCTGTTGCAGCGCGAACTCGGGCAGCCGGTGGTGATCGACAATCGCAGCGGGGCTGGTGGCACGCTCGGGTCGGGCTACGTGGCGCGGGCCGCTGCCGATGGCTATACGGCTGGCGTGGTCACGACGAGCACGCACGCGGTAAGCGTGGCGCTGTATCCGAAGCTGACCTACAACCCGGCGAAGGACTTCGCCTATGCCGGCTTCATCGGCACGTCGCCCTACGTGCTGGCCGTCAACAACACCCTGCGCGTGGCCGATACCCGCGCGCTGGTTACCCGGTTGAAAGCGGACAAGTCGCAGCACAGCTTCGCTTCGGTAGGCGTTGGCACCGTGTCGCACCTGATGGGCGAACAGTTCCAGAAGTTCATCGGGGTGCCGATGATTCATGTTCCGTATCGCGGCGCGGCGCCGGCCTACACGGATCTGATTGGCGGGCAGGTGCAGATCACGTTCGACAACCCAGTGGGGTTGGCGCCATACATCAAGGCCGGGAAGATTGCCGCCGTCGCCGTGACTGCCGCCACGCCGCTGTTGCCAGATGTGCCGACGTTCGCCAGCCAGGGCGTGCCAGGCTTCGAACAGCAACTGTGGTACGGCATCGCCTTTCCAAAGGGAACGCCCGCCGCGATCATCGATCGCTTCAATGCGGCCCTGAACAAGGTGCTCGCTGACAAGGCGGTCGCCGATGATCTCGCCGGCAAAGGCGTGACGGCGCGCCCCGGTGCACCGTCCGCGCTGCAGACCGCAGTCCAGCGAGACATCCCCTACTGGGGCAAGATTGCCAAATCCGTGGGAGCCACAGGTGAGTGAAGTCAAGCTGATCCGGGTTTTCGTGCGCGATGGGCGAGGCGGCAATCCGGTACCGCTGGTGGCCGACGCGCGCGGCATGAGCGCGCCGGCAATGCAAGGCGTTGCCGCAACCTATGGGCACGAGTCGGCATTCGTATTGCCGAGTGAGATCGGTTGCGACTGGCGCTTTCGCTTCTTCGTGCCACAGCACGAAATGGAGATGTGTGGCCATGCCACGGTGGGTACCCTGTGGGCGCTGCGCCAGTGGGGGCGCTGGACCACGCCGACGGCGCGCATCGAGACGCTGAGCGGCATCGTGCTGGCATACTGGGACGACGCCTCGCAGCGCGTCTGGATTTCGCAGCCGGCAGTGCGTACCGAGGTGCTGGACGCCGGGGCATCGGGCCGCGTGGCCATGCAGCTTGGCCTGCCTGCTGGCAGCTATGCGGCCATCAATGCCGCGACGAGCCGCATGAAGACGCTCATCGGCTTGCCCTCTGTGGCCATGCTCGATGGCTTGCAGCCCGATTTCCCGACCATGGAGGCGCTATGCGCGTCGATCGACTCGACCGGCCTCTATCCCTATGCGTTTGGGGTGCCTAAGGCGGACGGCCAGCCCGTGGTCCATGCGCGGCAGTTTCCGAAGTCGTCGGGCTATCCCGAGGATGCCGCCACCGGCATCGCTGCGGCTGCGCTGTGGGGCTATCTGGACCAGGCCGGCAAGCTGGGGGATGACGGCCGAACGGTGTCGTCCATCGCGGTCTGGCAGGGCGATGCCATGGGCAGCCCCTCGGAAATCCTCGTGGCACCGCGCCATGCGGATTCCGGCGAGCCTGACGGATGCTGGCTCAGCGGCGGCGTGGCTTGGAGCGACGCATGACGGTCCATTCTCCCGAAGCCCGGCTTGCTGCCGCGGGATTCACGGTGCCCGAGGTGTCCAGTCCACGCGGCAGCTATGCGCCGTATCGCGCGGTGGAGGTGGGCCCGTCGCGTTGGGTGTCGATCGCCGGGCAGGTATGCCGGCAGCAAGGCGTCGCCATGGCAGGCCAATGCCAGAGCGAAGCCGATGTGGAACCCGCCCGCCGCGCCGCCGAAGTATCGATGCTGAACGCGCTGGCGGCGCTGCGGGTGGCTGCCGACGGCGAGTTGTCACGCGTGATCCAGATCGTCCGCCTGCGTGGCTTCATCCGCGCGGCGCCGGACTTCACCCATCATCCGGCCGTGCTCGATGCGGCCTCGGCCGTGCTGCGTACGGCATTCCCCGATCAGGCTCTGCCAGCCCGCAGCGCGCTTGGCGTGACGAGCCTGCCAGATGGTGCGTGGACGGAGATCGAGATCGACGCCGTTGTGATGACGGATTGACGCCGCCAGCGCGCTGCGCCTAGGCCGGATCGGCAGCTTCGCGCAGCAGGCGGTGCAGATGTCCGCTGGACGAAAAGCCGAGCTCCAGGCTGACGCTGGCGACGGATCTGCCTTGCGCAATCAGGGTGCGCGCATGCGTGGCCAGGATGCGACGCCGGACCGCCACCGGCGTCACGCCGAACTCGATCTGGCAAGCGCGCTGCAAATGCCGGATCGAGACGCCCAGCTCGTTGGCCACGGCGTCGATCGACGGCAAGGGCAGGTCGCGTTCAAGCGCCTGATGAAAGCGCCGGACCATGCGCAGTGCCACGGATGATGGTTCTTCGGGCATCGCCAGCGGCCGGCCGGCCATGAGTTGCTCCACGATGGCGCGCACCAGCCATGCAGCACTCGTCACCGAGATGCCCGGCGCCAGTAGCGCCTCGAGCATCGGGATGGTCGCGGCGTCCAGATGCATGGCGCCAAACGGTCGACCGGCGGGCAGGCGGTCGGGCGGCAGGTAGAGCTCCCCATGCTGTTGGCGCCCGGGCTCGGATGCCGTCAGATGCGAGGTCGATGCCGGCAGCAGTAATGCGGTACCGCGCACCAGCGAAGCGGCATGCGGCGAGTCCGGCGCGCCGGACACATCGTTCCAGACTGTCTTGAGCCTGCCCATACGCGGCCAGAGCAGCATGCCGCAGTCGTGGGTATGCCATCCCCTGTGAAAAGCGGGCTGGCGGCTGTCATGCAGCGCAAATCCATGCTGAGCGGTCAAATGCAGCTTGGGAGACAGGTGAGGATCGTGGGTCATCGCCGGCATTTGGCAACCATTGAAGAATGCCGTCGATCATACGCTGTTCGGTAGATGCGGCGAAGCGCGGACCTCGCCATTCGGGCACTGGGCCCCCCGCCCAACCACCACGGCCTCGCCGGCGCTTGGGCAGCGGTGACGGCGCCGGCTTGTGCCGTTAGCCTTGACGATTCGCACGCCGCTATAGCGTTCGAACCGGCACGTGCGCTGCGCATGGCCGGTATCGCTACAGGCATCGACCGCTTGCGGCACCATACAGGGCAACGGTATCGGGGGTGGCGCTGTTTGCGGGTAAGGTGGCCGCGATGGTATCGGCCTCGCCGGGTCAATTGGGCGGGCTGCGTTCGCAGATGGGGTTGCGCACGGTCCTCGACAAGCTCGGCTTGCTGGTGCTGTCGGAGTCTTTCGCGCTGGGGCTCGCCCACCAGGCCTTCGATGGAGAAGGGCGGCTCAAGGACAAGGGCGCCGAGAAAGCCGTGATCCAGGTAGGCGTCGCGCTAGGCCGCACGGCAGCGCGCCTGCAGCGGGCGGCCAACTGAGATCGAGCTGAGCGCGGGTACGCCGCGTGACCATCCAGAGCCGTTCCGGCATCTGGATGAAGTCTTTCGACCGAAGAGACATTCACATGACAAGTCCTACGCCAATCGCAGATCCCGCAACATATCAAGGACGTGTTGCGTGGAACGCTCAACGTACCCCGCACGATGCGCGATGCCGAGCCGACGCCACAACGCCGGGCGCAGCGGACGCATGACAATGCGCTTGTCGGGTAATGGCGCAGTCGCCTCATGGGGCAACAGCGCGGCCCCGTAACCTGCCGCTACCAGACTCTTGATCGCGTCGTTGTAGTTGAGCTGAATGCGCGGCGCGGGATGATACCCCCCGGTCGCAAACCACTCCATAGTCAGACGTGAAAGACGCGTGGTCGCGTCATTGAGAATGAGAGGCTGGGCAGCGAGCCAATCAGGCGTGACGCGGGCTGGGCACTGCCAATGCGCCGGCACAAAGGCCATCACGGGGTCGCGCCTCCAAGGCTTGATCACGAGTCCAGCCACCGGGGGCTGAGGCAGTGCGACTAGCCCGACATCCAGCGTCCCATCCGCCAGTCGGGACAACGTTTCATGTGAAGTCAGCACTGCAACTTGAATGTCGATAGCGGGATGGTGCTGGCGCAATACCTCAAGTGCCTGCGGCAACAGGTGCGCGATTGCGCCAGTCGACGCACCGAGCCGCACGCGCCCTTCAAGCCCCTGCACCTGGCGTTGAATATCGTCTAACGCCCGCTCCGTATCGGCCAGCAGTCGACGCGCGCGCTCCACCAGCACCTCTCCTATCGCCGACGGCCTGACATGTCCGCGCTTGCGCGACAGCAGTGGCGCCCCAATGCGGTCTTCAAGTTCGGCGATATGGAGGCTAACCGTTGGCGGCGCCAGGTGCAATGCACGCGCCGCATCGGCAAATGAGCCGCGGTCTGCAATGGCGACCAGAGTGCGCAAGCGGTCCAGGCTGATCTCTCGCATGTCGGCGTCCAGATTCAGGAAAACTGAATGTTCACGTTATGAAATTCAACTTTCTCTATTGTAGCGGTCCACGCAACATAAGGCCTCGTTCTTCGTTCCACTTTTTGCACCCAACGTCAGCGGAGTATTTCACGTATGAGCTCTCCCGTTGTTTTCATCGATGGCGACCAAGGCACCACGGGGTTGCTAATCCACGAGCGGCTGCGTAACCGGACCGACATCAGCCTGATGACACTTGCTGCTGCGGAGCGCAAGGATTTGCGGCGTCGCGCAGAAGCCATCAACGCCTGCGACATCGCCATCCTCTGTTTGCCGGATGCCGCCGCGCGCGAGGCAGTGGCCACCATTGTCAATCCTGCGGTTCGCGTCATCGACGCAAGTTCCGCCCACCGTACCCAGCCGGACTGGATTTACGGATTTCCGGAGATGATGCCGGGGCAGGCTGAGCGCATTGCAAACGCTCGTCGGGTCACCAACCCCGGCTGCTATCCGACCGGTGCGATCGGCCTGCTGCGTCCGTTGGTGCAGGCTGGGCTCATACCGGGCGATTACCCCATCAGCATTCATGCGGTATCCGGTTACTCCGGACGCGGACGCGCCGGCGTCGAGGAATATGAGGGGCCGGGAGCCTCTGATGCGCCTTCCTATCAGGTCTATGGCCTGGAACTCGCGCACAAGCACACGCCGGAGATCCAGCTGCACGCCGGGCTCGCGCAGCCGCCCATCTTCGTTCCTGCCTACGGAGCGTTCCGCCAGGGCATTGTGCTGACGGTGCCACTGATGTTGCGGCTGCTGGCACCTGGCGTGAATGGCGCTACGTTACACGCCGGCCTTGCACGCCACTATGCCCAGGCGGACCACGTAGATGTCTTGCCGCTGCAAGAATCGTGCGCCTTGAAGCACCTGGATCCGCAAACGCTAAACGGTACGAACGATATGCGCCTGAGCGTATTTCCCAGCACGACGCACGGGCACGTGCTCCTGTCTGCGGTGTTCGACAATCTTGGAAAGGGTGCATCCGGTGCCGCGATTCAGAACCTGGACCTGATGCTCGCGAAGCGGTAGTACGCTGCGCTGCGATCCTGTCGTAGCGGACGGTGGTGGGCTCACTCCGACTTCGCTGCGAGCAGATCGATCATCCGGTTCGCCAGCGGTGACAGGTAGGCGCCCGCCCGCGACAACACGCCGACGCGGCGGCCGAGGTCGAGTGCATCGGCGCGCAGTGCAATCGGATGCAGCCCGGCAATCCGGTTGTTGCCGTTGGCGGCGGCCATGCACAGCATCTCGGTGCCGCGCACGAGGTCGAACAGGGTGGCGCTGCCGAAGTCCGTCTCCACGCGCAGGATGGGCGGCGGCAGGCCGAGCTCGGCGAACGCGGCTTCGAGTTGCTGGCGAATCAGGACGTGGGCACTGGGCAGCATCCATTGCTGGCCGACCAGATCGGCCAGCGTGAGGTTGCGCCGCCGCTGCAGCGGGTGGGCCTCATCGGCGACCACGGCGAGGCGGTCAGTGAACAGCTCCCGCATCTGTAGCGCCGGATGGGGCTGGCGCGGCAGCGGCGCGAGCGCCAGGTCCAGTTCGCCGGTCTCGACCAGATCCATCAGTTCGCGCGCCACGCGCATGGTCAGCCGCAGCCGTGCCACCGGGCGCTCCCGGATCAACTGCCGGCACGCGCCGAGCACCAGGCCGGTTGGCATCGACGGCGAATAGCCCAGCCGTAGCAGGCCCAGTTCCCCGGTCTGGATGCCGCGCATCTCCTTTACCGCATCCTCGTATTCCAGCCGGATGCGGCGCGCCCGTTCCAGGAACACCGCCCCGGCTGGCGTCACGCGCATGCCCAGCGCCGTGCGCTCGAACAGCGACACGCCAAGTTGGGCTTCCACGCGCTGGATCGCCTTGGTCACCGCAGGCTGCGTCATCCCCAGTGCCTCCGCAGCCCGCCCGATGCCACCGTGCGTGCCCACTGCCAGCACGTAATCCAGGTCCCGCGTCTCCATATGGCATTCCTGATGGTTATGACTTTATGCCACTCACCAGATTGTAGTGATGGGCCGCAGCTTACAGACTGAAGGCACAAAAACCAAGGCCATCCAGGAGACACCCATGTCCTTTGCCTATTTCCTCAGGCGCGCCGCGCGTTACTGGGGCGATAACCCCGCCGTACTGTACCGGGACCGCATGCTGACCTATCGCCAGCTCGAAGACCGTTCGACCCGGCTGGCCAACGCGCTGCTGGCGCTGGGCCTGCGCAAGGGCGACCGCGTGGCGATTCAGTCACGCAATTGCCCCGAGATCGTCGAGATTGAATGCGCGCTGTACAAGGCCGGGCTCGTCAAGGCCGCGCTGAACCCGCGTTTCACCGCCGCCGAGGCGTCCGACGTGGTGGAAAACTGCACGCCGCGCGTGATGATCGTGGGGCCCGGGTACACCAACTACTCGCGCGATACGCGCGGCTTTGGCAGCGTGGAGCACTTCTTCTCCATCGAGGCCGGGGCACCGGGCCATCGTGACTATGAAACCCTGGTGGCCGGCGGCGGCCTGGCAGCCATCGACTACACGCCACACCCCGACGATCTGGCAGTGCTGCATTTCTCCTCGGGCTCCACGGGCAAGATCAAGGCGGCCATGCAGAGCTATGGCAACCGGCTGGCGGCGCTGCGCAAGATGATCCTGACCATGGACCGGCCCGCGCGCCCCGGCGACCGCCTTGCCCTGATCGGCCCGGTCACGCATGCGTCCGGCATGCTGATGCAGCCTTACCTGTTTCTGGGCGCCACACTGGTGCTGTTCGAGAAGTTCGAGCCGGCGCATTTCCTGGCCGAGGTGGCACGTCTGCAGCTGACCCACGTCTTCATGGTGCCGGCGATGATCAACATGCTGCTGGCCGAACCGACGCTGGCCACTGCCGACCTGAGCAGCCTCAAGACGCTGGCCTATGGCGCCGCACCGATGGCGCCGGCGCGCATCCGCGAGGCGTGGCAGCGCATCGGCCCGGTGCTGACGCAGGGCTACGGTGCGAGCGAATCCACGTCGGGTGTCACGCGGCTTTCCACGGCCGACCATGCACTCGCCATCGACCAGTACCCCGAGCGGCTGGCGTCATGTGGGCGCGCGTTGGGCGAGACCGAAGTCCGCGTGGTCAACGAGCGCGGCGTGGAGGTCAGTGGCGACGAGATCGGCGAACTGGTGATTCGCGGCGCAGACGTGTTCCAGGGCTACTGGGGCGAGCCGGCGTTGACCAGCGAGGTGCTGATCGATGGCTGGCTCCATACCGGCGATCTCGCGCGCGTGGATGCGCAAGGCTATATCTATCTGGTCGACCGCAAGAAGGACATGATCATCTCGGGCGGCTTCAACGTCTATCCCAACGAGGTGGAGGCCACGCTGTACCAGCACCCCGACGTGATGGAGGCGTGCGTGATCAGCGTGCCGGACGATACCTGGGGCGAAAGCGTCAAGGCCGTGGTGGCGTTGTGGCCGGGCCGGCAGGCCAGCGCGAATGAATTGATCGGCCATTGCCGCGCGCGCATTGCGGACTACAAGTCGCCGCGCTCGGTGGACTTCGTGGCGGAACTGCCCAAGAACGCCAGCGGCAAGCTGGCTCGCAAGCTCGTGCGCGAGCAGTACTGGGCCGGTGCCGGCCGCCGCGTCAACTGAGGAGTGCTGATGTTCGACCATCTGACCAATCCGGTGCTGATCGAGACGCGCGCCGCCGTGGCGCGCTTCATCGAGGATGAACTGCGCCCGCTCGAGCGCGAGCTCGGTCTGGGTACCGAAGACCCATGGCCGCGCGAGGTACTGCGCAACGTCTGGCGCCGTTCCAGCGAACTGGGCCTCTACGCCGCCTGCCTGCCTGCGGAGCTTGGCGGAAAAGGGCTCAACATCCAGGAGCAGTGCGCGCTCAAGGCTGACCTTGCCGCCAGCGGGGCGGTACTGGCGCCGCACGTGCTGGGAGACCTCGGTGGCCCGCCGCGCGTAGGCAATATGCTCAAGTACGCCACGCCAGACCAGGTGGCCCGTTACTTCCGGCCCGTGATCCGGGGAGAGAAGTCCACCTGCTTCGCGCTGACGGAACCCCATTCCGGATCTGACGCGCAGAGCATTCGGACCACCGCCGTCGCAGACGGCGACGATCTGGTCATCAACGGCCAGAAGCACTACATCAGCGGGGCACCGTTCGCGGACTTCGCCATCGTGATGTGCGTGACCGATGCTAGCGCCACGCCGCCAGCGATCACCGCAGTGCTGGTGGACCTGGACCTGCCTGGCGTGACCGTCGAGCAGACCTATGTGCCGATGTCCGGCCAGCATATCGATGCCGACATCCGTTTCGAGAACGTGCGCGTGCCGCGCGCCAACATCTTTGGGGGGGAAGGGCGGGGCTTCAAGCTCGGCATGTCGCGTATCAACGTGAACCGGCTCCTGCATTGCCCCTCGATGCTCGGGCTGGCCACGCGCGCGTACCAGGCATCGGTGGAATACGCGGGACAACGGCGGCAGTTTGGCGGCCCGATCGCGCGCTTCCAGGCCATCCAGCATATGCTGGCCGATATGGCGGTGGCGCTGTGGGCCTGCGAGAGCATGATTGCGCAGACGGCGATGCTGGCCGATGCCGGCGCCGACCTGCGCATGAAGGCCGCCGCCTGCAAGCTGTTCGTGTCGGAGCGCTGTTTCGAGGTGGCCGACAAGGCCGTGCAGATCCACGGCAACGTGGGCGTGACGCGCGGGCATCCCGTGGAACAGACCTGGCGCAAGCTGCGCATGTTCCGCATCTTCACCGGCACCAGCGAGATCCAGCGCAACACGATTGCCAAGGCGATCCTCGATCCCGCTGCTGCCTGAACGCATACCGGCGACGCGGCCCAGACCGCGCGCCCATCAGGAGACAACCATGAATCGTCGTCAATGGCTTGCCAGCGCAGGCGCCGCAGCCGGCGCCGCGGCGCTGGGCGGCACGTTTGGCCGCGTGGCGCTGGCCGCCGCACCCTATCCAAGCCGGCCGATCCGGCTCGTCGTGCCGTTTGTCGCGGGCACCGCGCCGGATGCCATCGCCCGTACGATCTCGGCGGAACTCGGGCCGGTGCTCGGGCAACCGCTGGTGGTGGAGAACGTCGGCGGGGCCGGCGGCATCATCGGCGCGCGTGCGCTGAAGCGGGCGGCGCCCGATGGCTACACGCTGGGCGTGCTGGCCAACCAGCATGTGATCAATGTGCACCTGTATCGCGAACCACCGTTCGATCCGTCGCGTGATTTCACGGCGATCTCGGCGCTATCGGGCGGGCCCGTGGTGCTGGCCGTGCCGGCCTCCTCGCCATACAAGACCGCACACGAGCTGCTCGACGCGCTACGCAAGCGGCCCGGCGTGCTGAACTATGGGTCGGGCGGCAAGGGTAGCGTGTCGCACCTGGCGGTGGAAACGCTGCTGCACAACACGCACACGGAAGCGGTGCACATCCCCTACAAGGGCGCCAACGAGATCCTCACCGCCATGATCAGCGGGCAGACGCAGTTCGGCATGCCTGTGCTCAGCACCGCAGCGCCGATGATCCGGCAGGGACAGGTGCGCGCGCTGGCGGTGTCCGCGGCGGCGCGTTCGACGCATTTTCCGGAAGTGCCGACGTTGGCCGAATCGCTTCCGCCCGGCTTCGTGCTCGACAACTGGAGCGGGCTGTTCGCGCCGGCGGGCCTGCCTGCCCCGATCGCCCGGCGGCTGTTCGAAGCGGTGGCCGCCTTGCAAGCCAGCGGCAAGCTGGACGCCACCATGAAGGCCAATGCCGGGGAGATACGCAAGAGCGCATCGCCCGCGCAGTTCGCGGAAATGGTTGCGGCAGAGACCACGCGCTACGGGGCGCTGGTGGCGAAGATCGGGATGAAGGGCGAGGCAGGGTAGCGAAAAAAGCCCGCAGCCAAACCGGCCTGCGGGCTTCAACACCCTTATCGAAACACCTGCTTCAGATTGCGCCTGCCAACCTGAACTGCCCCACGGCCCGGTGCAGGGCGTCTGCCTGGTCTTCCAGCGACGCCGCTGCGGCCGTGGCTTCCTCCACCAGCGCCGCGTTCTGCTGCGCCATCTGGTCCATTTGCGACACCGCCTGGTTCACCTGCTCGATGCCGCCGGTCTGTTCCTCGGTGGCGGCGCGCATCTCGCCCATCAGGTCCGTCACGCGCTTCACCGCTTCCACGATCTCCTCCATGGCGCGGCCGGCGCCTTCCACCAGCACCGCGCCGTCTTCCACGCGCTGGGCCGAGTTGTCGATCAGGGCCTTGATCTCCTTCGCCGCCGTGGCCGAGCGCTGGGCCAGGCTGCGCACCTCGCCGGCCACCACGGCGAAGCCGCGGCCCTGCTCGCCGGCCCGGGCGGCTTCCACCGCCGCGTTCAGCGCCAGGATGTTGGTCTGGAAGGCGATGCCCTCGATCACGCCGATGATGTCCACCACCTTGCCGGAGGCCGCCTTGATCTCGCCCATGGTACCCACCACCTGGTGCACGATCTCGCCGCCGCGCACGGCGATGTCCGAGGCGCCCTCGGCCAGCCGCGACGCCTGCCGGGCGTTGTCCGCGCTCTGGCGCACCGTGCTGGTCAGCTCCTCCATGCTCGCGGCGGTTTCCTCGAGCGAAGCGGCCTGCTCCTCGCTGCGGCGCGACAGGTCCACGTTCCCCGCCGCGATCTGGCGCGCCGCGCCGGCGATCGAATCGGCCGAGCTTCGGATTTGCCCGATGGCACCGGTCAGGCGCGCCTGCATCTGCTGCATGTTGTAGAGCACGCTTTCCTGGTCGTTGGGCGCGGTCTGCACATGCGAGGCGAGGTCGCCCTCGGCGATGCGCGCCGCGATCTGCGAGGTCAGCGCGGGCTCCCCCCCCAACTGCTTCTGCAGGCTGACGGACACCCGCACCATCACCACGCTCATCAGCGCGCCCACGCCCAGCAGCCAGGCCAGCGCTTCCCACAGCGACTGGCGGAATTCAGCGTGGATGTCATCGAGGTAGAGCCCGGCGATGAAGTCCCAGTCCCACGGCTTGAAGTTCAGCACGTAGCTCAGCTTGGGCTGGGGGGCCTCGGCGCCCGGCTTGGGCCACAGGTATTCGACGAAGCCGTGGCCCGGGTTCTTGCCCAGCGCGGCAATTTCCCGGAACAGGTAGACCCCGTTGGGGTCCTTCATGTCTCCCATGTTCTTGCCATCCAGTTCCTTCTTGATGGCGTGCATGAGCACCACGTGATCAGAACGCATCACGGTGAAATAGCCGTCCGCGCCGAAGCGCAGCGCGCGCACGCGGTCCAGCGCCTGCTTCTGGGCCTCATCCACCGGCAGCTTGCCGGCCCGTGCCATTGCCTCGTACTCGGTAACGATGGAGTTGGCGACATCGGTCACCTGCTCGAGCGACAGCTTGCGATCGTGCAAGCGCAGCGCGCGCATTTCCCAGGCATTCCAGAGGGTGATGGCCAGCAGGCAGATCCAGCTCAACACCAGGGGCAGCATGAGCTTCTTTCTCAGGCTGAGATTTTGCAGCATTCGATTTCCTCCATTTCCTTGTCTGAAACCCGTTCGGGGCGATCTCTTTGTCGCCCTCTATGGGTGCCATAACGGCGCGGTCATCAAGGATCTTGATCGGGGGGAAACACTGATAGGGTTGGGTGATGAGAGAGGCGCATGGGTTCTCGGGCCGCCCAACCGCTGGGGCTGTAACGCAACGTAACCAAGAGCGGCGTGCCGATTACGTCATGTCGGATTGCTCCAACAAATGAGAACGATTATCATCCGCCGGTTGCGGCTGATTGACAGGCCGCCGCGCACCCGGCGCACCTCCCATTTTTCTCCCGCATGACAGACAACCAGCCGGCCTCCGGCCAGCAGCGCCGCGCCTTCTGGCTCAAGCACCTTCACCAGTGGCACTGGATCAGTTCCGCGATCTGCCTGATCGGGATGATGCTGTTCGCCATCACCGGTTTCACGCTGAACCACGCCGGCCAGATCGAGGCCCGGCCCAGCGTGGTCACGCGCAGCGACACCGCACCGCGCGAGGTGCTGGCCGCCCTGCGGCACGCGGCCCCGGCCGGTGCCGCCCGGAAGACCGAAAAGACGCCGGTGCCGCCCGCGCTGGCCCAGTGGCTGTCGGCGTCCCTCCATGTGGATGCCGAGGGGCGCGAGGCCGAATGGTCTGCCGATGAACTCTACGTGGCCCTGCCACGCCCCGGCGGCGACGCCTGGGTCAGCGTGGCGCTGGACAGCGGCGAGGTGCAATACGAAGCCACCTCGCGCGGCTGGATCTCGTATTTCAACGATCTGCACAAGGGCCGCAACACGGGCCACGCGTGGAGCCTGTTCCTCGATGTGTTCGCCTTCGCGTGCCTCGTCTTCAGCCTCACCGGGCTGTTCCTGCTGAAGCTGCACGCCGGGGGCCGCGCGGCCACGTGGCCGCTGGTGGGCGCAGGGCTGGTGGTGCCGCTGCTGCTCGCCATCGTGTTCATTCACTGATTTGCATTCCTTCCAACCAGAAAAGGTAGTTCCGATGCGCCGACTCCTTACCGTGACCATGACTGGCCTTGCCGCCGCGCCGCTGGCGCCCGCCATGGCCGCCGATCTGAACGTCAAGGTGGAAATTCCCCGCCTCACCGTGGCCGAGTACCACCGCCCCTACGTGGCGATGTGGGTGGAGCGTGCCGACCAGAGCCCCGTCTCTACGCTGGCGGTCTGGTACGACGGCAAGCTCAAGGACGGCGAGGGCACCAAGTGGCTCAAGGACATGCGCCAGTGGTGGCGCAAGGCCGGCCGCGACATGCAGATGCCGGCCGATGGCATCTCCGGCGCCACCCGCGCGCCGGGCGAGCACGCGGTGTCGTTCAAGGACGGCAAGTCGCCGCTCGGCAAGCTGCCCGCCGGCGACTACCAGCTGGTGGTGGAGGCCGCGCGCGAAGTGGGCGGCCGCGAGCTGGTGCGCGTGCCCTTCACGTGGCCGCCGCAGTCCGCGCAGACGGCCCTCGCCAAGGGCGAACATGAACTCGGCGGCGTCACCGTCGACCTGAAGCCCTGACCCATCCGCCGTTCTCACCCCGTTTTTGACTGGATTGACTGGATTGACTGGATTGACTGGAGCCTGACGATGAACAAGCCTGCCCGTTTCCCGCAACGCCTTGCCATGCGCGCCGCCGTGCTGGCGCTGGCCGCCCTGGCCCCGCTGGCCGCCCACGCCCACCGCCAGTGGCTGCTGCCGTCGGCCACCGTGCTGTCCGGCAACGACGCCTGGGTGACCGTGGATGCTGCCGTCTCCAACGACCTGTTCTACTTCGAACACGTGCCGATGCGGCTCGATAACCTCGTCGTCACCGGCCCCGATGGCGCCGCCGTGAAAGCCGAGAACGCCGCCACCGGCAAGTACCGCAGCACCTTCGACCTGCACCTGACGCAGCCGGGCACCTACCGCGTGGCCGTGGTCAACCAGGGCGTGTTCGCCTCGTGGAAGGAAGGCGGCCAGACCAAGCGCTGGCGCGGCACCGCCGAGGCGCTGGCCGGCAACGTGCCGGCCAACGCGCAGGACCTGCAAGTGACCGAGAACGCCGGCCGCGTGGAAGCCTTCGTCACCGCCGGCAAGCCGTCGAAGCAGGCGTTGTCCACCACGGGCCGCGGCCTGGAGCTGGCGCCGATCACCCACCCGAACGACCTCGTGGCGGGCGACACGGCCAGCTTCCGCCTGCTGCTGGATGGCAAGCCGGCCAGCAACCTGAAGGTGGAGATCGTGCCGGGCGGCATCCGCTATCGCGACAAGCTCAACGACATGAGCGTCACCACGGACGCGGACGGCAAGTTCAGCGTCAAGTGGCCGGCCCCGGGTATGTACTGGATGGAAGCCGATGTGCGTGACGACAAAACCTCGGTCAAGCAGGCCAAGGCCCGCCGCGCGGGCTACGCCGTGACCGTGGAAGTGCTGCCCCAGTAAGCCCGGCCGATGCAGCGCGTCCTGATCCCCACCTCGCTGACCGCCCCGCCGCCCACACCGGTGGCGGACGGCCACGTGCGGCAGTGGGCCGGGCGGACCATGGGCACCACGTGGTCGGTGTCGGCGGTGCTGGCAGGCGATGAGGATGCAGGGATCGAGGCCGGGATCGAGACGGTACTCGCCAACGTCATCGCCCAGATGAGCAACTGGTCCGAGACCTCGGACCTGAGCCGCTTCAACCGCGCTGCCGCCGATACCTGGCTCACGCTGCCCGAGGATTGCTTCACGGTGCTCCAGGCCGCGTTGCAGGTGGCGCGCGACAGTGGCGGCGCCTACGACCCGAGCGCCGGGCCGTTGGTGGACCTGTGGGGTTTCGGCCCCGCAGGGCTGGCGCATGCGCGCCAGACCGCGCCCACGCCGGACGACGTGGCGCGCGTGCGCCAGCCCTGCGGCTGGCAGCGACTCGAGGTCGATGTGACCAACCGCCGGGCGCGCCAGCCGGGCGGGCTCGCGCTGGACTTCTGCGCCATCGCCAAGGGGTTTGCCGTCGATGCGGTGTCCTGCCATCTGGACGCGCGCGGCATCACCCATCATCTGGTCGAGATCGGCGGCGAGTTGCGCGGACAGGGCTTGAAGCCGGACGGCATGCCGTGGTGGGTGGAACTGGAATCCCCCGAGGGGAACGGGAACGGGGGTGGGAACGCCCCCGGCGCCGCCCGCACGCTGGTGGCGCTGCTCGGGCTGTCCATCGCCACGTCCGGCGACTATCGTCGCTACTTCGAGCAGGACGGGCGGCGTTTCGCCCATACCATCGACCCGCGCACCGGCTACCCGGCGGCGCACGCGCTGGCTTCGGTCACGGTGATCCATCGGGACTGCATGCTGGCCGATGCCTTCTCCACGGCGCTGACCGTGCTTGGCCCGCAGGCGGGCATGGACTTCGCGCGGCGCCATGCGCTGGCGGCGCGTTTCCTGGTCCGCACGCCGCGCGGCTTCGATGAACTTACCTCGCCGGCGCTCGCCGCCATGCTGTCATGACCGTCCGTCGCCTGTGGCCCTGGGCCGTGTGCCTTGCCGGCGTCGCGCTGGCCGTGCTGTCCCCGGAGCGGATGCCGACGGCCGCCGGCGTGGTGGTGGCCTATGCGGGCTTCTGCGCCGCCATCCTCGCCCAGCATCGCCGCCGCCGCGCGGCGCGGGCCGGGCTCATCCATGAGGACACTGGCGACGCGCGCCCGACGCTGGTCGCCTACGCCAGCCAGACCGGCTTCGCCGAGCAACTGGCGATGCAAACCGCCCGCGCGCTGCAGGGTGCCGGGCTGCCGGTGCAAGTCTTGTCCTTCGCCGAACTGGACGGCGCGCGGCTGGCCGCTTGCGCACAGGCGCTGTTCCTGGTCAGCACCACGGGCGAGGGCGACGCGCCCGATACCGCCTCCGGCTTCACGCGCAAGCTGGTGTCCGGCGCGGCGCCGGCATCGCTGCGCGAACTGCGCTACGGCATTCTCGCGCTGGGAGACAGCAGCTACGCACGCTTCTGCGCCTTCGGGCATACGCTGGCCGGCTGGTTGCAGCGTCATCACGCCCAGCCGCTGTTCGTCATGGTTGAGGTGGACAACGGTGACCCCGGCGCGCTGCGCCACTGGCAGAACCATCTCTCGGCGCTCAGCGGCGGCGCGGAGATTGCCGACTGGGAGCGCCCGCGCTATGGCCGCTGGCAGCTGGTGGAGCGCCGGCTGCTCAACGCCGGCAGCCAGGGGGCGCCGGCCTGGCACCTCGCGCTGGTGCCCGAAGATCCCAGCGATCTGGCGTGGACGGCCGGCGATATCGCCGAGGTCGGCCCCTGCCAGCCGCCAGACGTCGTGGCGACGCTGCTGACCCGCCTCGCGCTCGATGGCGCCACGCCGGTCCGTTGCGACAGCCGCCCGATGACGCTGGCCGAGGCCCTCGCCACGCGCCTGCCGCTGCCCGATGCCCATCTCGACACCATGGCCGGCCTGGCCCCGCAGGCGCTGATCGACGCCCTGCCGGCCCTGCCGCACCGCGAGTATTCGATTGCCTCGCTGCCCACCGATGGCCGGCTCGAACTGCTCGTGCGCGAGACCCGCCACGACGATGGCCGGCTGGGGCTGGCCTCCGGCTGGCTGACCGTCCATGCGCCCGAGGGCGCGCATATCGCGCTGCGCGTGCGCGCCAATCGTGCGTTTCATCCGCCCGCCGATGACCGCCCGCTGATCCTGATCGGCAACGGCACCGGCCTCGCCGGCCTGCGCGCGCTG
The DNA here is from genome assembly GCF_052115685.1 of Cupriavidus sp. 2KB_3. Lineage (NCBI taxonomy): Bacteria > Pseudomonadati > Pseudomonadota > Betaproteobacteria > Burkholderiales > Burkholderiaceae > Cupriavidus > Cupriavidus sp. 2KB_3. The sequence continues at coordinate 145,714 of NZ_JBFRHD010000013.1, read as the reverse complement.
CTGAAGGCCCGCGCGGCCGCCGGCCATCGCCGCAACTGGCTGCTGTTTGGCGAGCGCTCCGCCGCCCATGACGACTTCCACGGTGCAGAACTGCGCGCGTGGCAGGAACAAGGTGTGTTGCAGCGCATCGACCGCGCCTGGTCGCGCGATGGCGGCGCGCCGCACTACGTGCAGGACGCCGTGGCGGCGCAGGCCGACGCGATCCGCGCGTGGCTGGCCGAAGGCGCGGCAATCCACGTCTGCGGCAGCCTGCAGGGCATGGCCGGCGGCGTGCACGCGGCCCTCGCCGCGATCATCGGTGCAGACGCGCTGCAGGCGATGACCGAGGACGGGCGCTACCGTCGGGACGTCTACTGAAACGCCTGTCTTGCGGCGGCGCACGATCGTCGTATGCGCCAGATCGGCTTCACATTCGTCTATCCTCAAGGCTCCTGATTCAACAGGCCCCGAAGAGGAGACACAATGCTTCACCATCCCCGTCCGCTGCGGCGCGCTGCCGTGGCGCTCGCTTGTCTTGCCACGCTCACCAGCCTCACCACCCTCACCACCCTCAGCACCGCCGCCCTCGCCGCCGGCCCCGACCGCTTCACGGTGCCGGGGCTGGAGAAGCCGGCCAGCATCCTGATCGACAAATGGGGCGTGCCCCATATCTACGCCGGCACGCTCTACGACGCTTTCTACGCGCAGGGCTTCATGGCCGCGCGCGACCGCCTCTGGCAGATCGACCTCTGGCGCAAGCGCGGGCTCGGCGAGATGGCCAAGGACTTCGGGCCGGCCTATGTCGAGGGCGACCGCATGGCCCGCGCGGTGCTGTTCCGGGGCGATATGTACCGGGAGTGGCTGGCTTACGGCTCAGACGCCAAGCGCGTGGCCGAAGCCTTCGTGGCCGGCGTGAACGCCTACGTGGCGCAGACCGAGGCCAACCCGGCGCTGCTGCCGCCCGAGTTCCGCGTGCTGAACTACAAGCCCGCGCTCTGGCGCGCCGAAGACATCGTGCGGATTCGCCACCACGGGTTGACGCTCAATTTCACGGGCGAGATCGACCGCGCGGCGGTGTTCTGCGAGGCCAAGGCCAACGCGGTGCGCGCCGACTGGGTGCGCCGCGAACTCGATCCGCCGGTCGAGCCGAAGCTGGCCGAGGGGCTGGACCCCTGCGCGCTGCCGGTGGCCGAGCTGAAGCAGGCCTACGCGCTGGCCACGGCTGCGCCGCGCTTTCCGAAGGAGTGGTGGACACCGGGCGCCAGCAAGGCTGCGGCCGCGGGGGCTGGGAACGTGCCGGTGGACCAGCTCTATGCGATGGTCGATGCGTCCAGCGACACCGGCCGCAGCCTGGGCTCGAACAACTGGGTCATCGCGGGCAGCCGCACCACCACGGGCCGGCCGATCCTCGCCAATGACCCGCACCGCGCGCACGGCGCGCCGAGCCTGCGCTACATCAGCCACCTGAATGCGCCGGGCCTGTCCGTGATCGGCGCCGGCGAGCCGTTCCTGCCGGGCATCTCGATTGGCCATAACGGCACCATCGCCTTCGGCCTGACCCGGTTCTACATGGACCAGGAAGACCTCTACGTCTACGAGACCAACCCCGGCCAGGCGCGCGAGTACCGCTACAAGGGCCGCTGGGAGCCGATGGAAACCGTCACCGAGCAGATCGCGGTGCGCGGCGAGGCCACGCCGCGCACGGTGACCATCGACTACACGCGCCACGGCCCGGTGCTCTACGCCGACGCCAGGACCCAGCGCGCCTGGGTCCTGCGCGCCGCCTGGCTGGACTACGGCATGGCGCCGTATTTCGGGTCGATGGACTACATGCGCGCGCGCAGCTGGGACCAATTCCGCGCGGCGATGAACCGCTGGGGCGCGCCGGGCGAGAATCAGGTCTACGCGGACACCTCGGGCAATATCGGCTGGATTCCGGGCGGCCTGACCGTGAACCGGCCCAACTGGGACGGCCTGACGCCGGTGCCCGGCGATGGCCGCTACGAGTGGGCCGGCTATCGCAACATGGACGAACTGCCGTGGGCCTACAACCCGACGCCGGGCTATGTGGTCACCGCCAACGAGAACAACATCCCGGCCAACCATCCGGCCGCGAAGATTGGCGTGGGCTATGAATGGAGCGACAGTTCGCGCGCCCGGCGGCTCAAGGCCGTGGTGGGGGCCAAGTCGCGCAGTTCGGTGGCGGATTCGATGGCGTGGCAGAACGACACGGTGTCCCTGCCGGCCCAGCGCGTGGTGGCGCTGCTCAAGCCGCTCAACAGCCCTGACGCGCAAGTCCAGCGCGGGCTGGACCTGCTGCGCAACTGGGACGGCAACGAGCGCGCCAACAGCGCGGCGGCGGCGCTGTTCGAGGTCTGGTTCAGCAAGCACCTGCGCACGGCCATCGTGCGCGGGGCGCTGTCGCCGGAGGCGGCCAAGCTGGTGGGCGCGGGCGATGCCAGCCGGGTGATCGCCGTGATGGAGCAGCCCGACAGCTGGATGACCGTGGAGCGCCGCAACGAGATCATGCTCGGCACGCTGAAGTCGGCCATGGCCGAGGTGGAGAAGGCGCTCGGGCCGGACCCGGCGGCGTGGCAGTGGGGCAAGCTGCACACCGCCGTGTTCAACCATCCGCTCAACGCCATCCTCGACCCCGCCCTGCGCCAGCAGTACGACGTGAACGCGGGGCCGATCGGCGGATCGTCGTTCACGCCGATGAACACCAGCTATCGCAACAATGACTTCCAGCTCACCGCCGGGGCCTCGTTCCGGATGGTGCTGGACGTGGGCAACTGGGACGCCTCGCGCGCGGTGAACACGCCGGGGCAGTCGGGCAATCCGGCCAGCCCGCACTACCGCGATCTGGCGCCGCTGTGGGCCAAGGGGGAGTATTTCCCGCTGGTCTACACGCGCAAGGCGGTGGAAAGGGCGACCACCGAGCGCGTGGAACTGGTGCCGCGCTAGAGGGGCGGCACCGGGCGGCACCGGGCGGCACCGGGCGGCCGGCGGCCAGAATCAGGCCGGCGGCTGTTCCTGGCTGAACGCCGCCAGCTCGCGCGCCAGGCTCTGGGCCGCGAGTTCCACCAGCGCGCGGCCCCGCTCGCGCGTGGCCAGGCCCGGGTTGGAGCCCAGCCGGCCGTCCGGGAAGCGGGCGCGGAAGTCCAGCGCATCGCGGATCGGGCCGGACGGCGCGATGGGCGGCGCGTAGTCGGCGGTCTTCACCGATTCCGGGAAGGCCCATTGCGTGATGGCGATCTCGGAGGGCGTGGCGTGCGCGCCGTGCCCGGTCGGGAACTGGTCGCGCGCCAGTTCGCCCACGCCTTCCAGGTCCCACCAGTTGGCCAGTTTCAGCGCGAAGCCGGCCGGGCGCCGCGCGAAGCTGGCTTCCGCGTACAGCTCCGAGAACGCCGCCTCGATCGAGGCCACATTCCCGCCGTGCCCATTCAGGAACAGGATCTTCTCGAAGCCGTGCAGGGCCAGCGAGCGTACCCAGTCGCCAATCGCGGCGATGAACGTCGACGGCCGCAGCGAGATCGTGCCGGCAAAGGCAAGGTGGTGCTGGGCCATGCCGATATTGAAGGTCGGGGCGATCAGGATGTCGGCTGATTTCTCCGCCTCCCGCGCGATGATCTCGGGGCACAGCCAGTCGGTGCCCAGCAGCCCGGTCGGGCCGTGCTGCTCGTTGGAGCCAATCGGTACGACGATGGTGCGGCTGCGCTGGAGGAACGATTCGATTTCGGCCCAGGTGGACATGTGCAGTTGCATGGGAATCCTCTTATGGGTGGGCTACCGATGGGTCGGCAGCTTGTTGGTGATGACGATCAGGGCGGCAAAGACAGGCAGGGAAGCCATGACCAGCACGCCCAGGTGCAGGCTGCCGGTGGCAGTCTTGGTCCAGCCGATGATGGCCGGGCCCCAGAAGCCGCCCGACAGCCCGATGGTGTTGATCAGGGCGATGCCGCCCGCTGCCGCCGGCCCCTTGATATAGGCGGGCGGAATCGCCCAGAAGACCGTATAGGTCATCCACAGCGCCGTGGTGCCCAGCGTCAGCAGCGCCAGCGTCAGGAACAGGTGGCCGTCCGCCAGCGTCGAGGCCGCCAGCAGCACGGCGCCGGCCAGCGCGGGCACCGCGCAGTGGAAGCGCCGCTCGTTCCTGCGGTCCGAGCGCCGGCCCATGTAGACCATGCCGAAGGCCGCGCCGATATAGGGCACTGCCGCGTACCAGCCGAGCTGCACGGTGTCCGTCACGCCCTGCGCCTTGATCAGGGTGGGCAGCCAGAAGCTGATGGCGTAGATCGCCGCGATGATGCAGAAGTAGGCGAAGGCCAGCACGTAGATGCGCTTGTCGCGCGCCACGGCCCGGAACGAGTGGCTGTGGGCGCCGCCGGCATGGCCGAGATCGGCCTCCAGGATGCGGCGCTCCTGATCGTTCAGCCAGGTGGCCTCGGACGGCTTGTTCGGCACCAGCTTCAGCGCCAGCAGGCCCAGCAGCACGCAGGGCAGCCCTTCCACCAGGAACATCCACTGCCAGCCGGCGAGGTTGCCGGCGCCGGCGAGCGAGGTCATCAGCCAGGCCGACGCCGGCGCGCCCAGAATGCCGCCAATCGGCCCGGCCAGGAAGACGATGGCGATGGCGCGCGCCATGCGCTGCGGCCCGTACCAGCACGACAGGTAATAGATCATGCCCGGCGCGAAGCCCGCCTCGAAGATGCCGAGCAGGAAGCGCATGGCGTAGAACGTCGGCACATCGCGCACGAACAGCATGCAGGCCGAGGTGATGCCCCACAGCACCAGGATGCGGCTGAAGGTCTTGCGCGCGCCCACCCGCGGCAGCATCAGGTTGCTCGGGATCTCGAACAGCACGTAGCCGATGAAGAAGATGCCAGCGCCCACGCCGTAGGCGGCGTCCGAGAAGCCCAGGTCGCTCTGCATCTGGAGCTTGGCAAAGCCGATGTTGACGCGGTCCAGGTAGGCGAACAGGTAGCAGATCAGCAGAAAGGGCAGCAATCGCCAGTTGATCTTGTTGTACAGCGCTGACGTGTCGTCAACGGCACTTTCTTGAGGGATTGCTAGCATTGCCGGTCTCCAGTCTGTTCTCTCTGCAGGCGTGCCTGCTGGGGGGTTTCTGGATATTGGCAGCGGTGCGCCCACCTACCAACAGCAACAAAGTTCACGTATCGTTGCTCCTCAGGCAACGTAGGGAAGACCACGTAGGGAAGGCAGCGAGATGCGCGAGATCAATCAGCAGCGGTTGCGGTACTTTCGGGAGGTGATGGCGCACGGCACGATCCGGGGCGCGGCGGAGCACCTCAACACGTCACCGTCGGTCATCACCCGGCAGATCCGGCTGCTGGAGGACGAACTGGGCTCCACGCTGTTCGAGCGCCAGCCGCGCGGGCTACGGCCCACGGCGGCGGCGGCGCATCTGCTCGAGTTCTGGCGCGGCTATCGTTCCCACCAGGAAAAGCTGGAGGATCAGCTCCACGCCTTGCAGGGGCTCCAGCAGGGCGAGGTGCGGCTGGTCATCAGCGAGGGGTTTGCCGATGCGCTGGTCAACGAGGTACTGGCGCCGTTCTGCGCGCGCTATCCGAAACTCGAGATCCACATGGTCAGCCTGCCCGTGGACGACGTGCTGAACGAGGTGGCCGAAAGCCGGGCCCATATCGGCCTGGCCTACAACCCGCCGCCGCACCCGCGCGTGGAATACCGCGCCAGCGCGGCCCAGCCGGTGGTGCTGCTGGTGCGGCGCGACCACCCGCTGGCGCTGCGCGGCGGCCCGGCCAGCATCGCGGACATGCAGGCCTACCCGCTGGCGCTGATGCCGCCGTCGTTCGGCATCGGCCATGCGGCCAAGATGCTGGAGTTCGCCGAGAACATCACCATCCACGCCACGCTGACCACCAACTCGCTGCCGGCGCTCAAGCAGATCGTGGCCTACGAGAACTTCATGACGCTGATCGGCGAGTTCGCGGCCTACCGCGAGATCGCGGCCGGGCAACTGGCCGTGGTGCCGATCGACCATCCGCTGTTCCGGGGCACGCAGGCCCGGGTGCTGGTCAAGGCGGGGCGGCCCCTGCCGGGCGCGGCGCTGGCGCTGCTGGCGCAGATCACGGAGGGGATGTCGATGTTCCGCGGCCATGCGTAGCATGACGCATAAGGCACACGCGATCTCAAAAACGTTCAGATCGGATCAGGCGGACGCCGGCATATAGTGGTGAGGCCGCTCCCGGCATGACCGGACAAGGAGTCTCGCATGGCCAAATTTTCCGTCCCAGCCACGCCGCGCCGCGCCGCGTGGCTGACCATTCCCGCGTGCTGCATCGCCCTCTCCGCCCTCCCGGGCGTGGCCCAGGCGCAGCTCGGCGACTTGATGAAGTCGGCCCCCACCGGGGGGCTCGGCGGCATCAGCGGGCTGTCGATGTCGTCGCTCAGTGCCGGCAGCGCCGGCAATGCCGCCGGGGTGATCGAATACTGCATGAAGAACAACTACCTCAACGCCGACTCGGCAACCTCGGCGGTGAAAGACAAGTTGCTAGGCTCGGTGCCGGGCGGCACCAAGGACGCCGGCTACAGCGACGGCTCGCGCGGCGTGCTCTCCACCAGCAACGGCCGCCAACTCGATCTCAGCAACACCGCCAGCATCAAGGCCGAAGTCAAGAAGCAGGTCTGCGACAAGATCCTCGCGCAGGGCAAGTCGATGCTGTGAGGCGGGCGGGGGCCGGCCCGCCCGGTCTCACCTGACTCACCTGACCTACTTGAGCTGCTGGATGCGGAGCATGTTGCCGGCCGGGTCGCGCACGCCCAGGTCGCGCACGCCGTAGGGCTGGTCGGTCGGCTCCTGGACGATCTCGGCGTCCCAGTCCTGCAGGCGCTGGAAGGTGGCGTCGAGGTCGGTCGCGCCCAGCAGCAGCATGGCGTAGGTGCCCTTGGCCATCATTTCGGCGATGGTGCGGCGTTCGTCGTCGGTCACGCCGGGCGTGGCGTTGGGCGGGAACAGGACGATCGACGTCTCGGGTTTGCCCTTGGGGCCGACCGTGACCCAGCGGTTGCCGCCGAAGGCGACGTCCTTGCGGATTTCGAAGTCGAGCGCGTCCCGGTAGAAGGCCAACGAGGTTTCCGGGTCGGTGTGGGGCAGGAAGGCCGAGTGAATGCTGAGGTCCATGAGAGGTTTCCGTTTCCGTGTTGAGGTCCTGGCAGTCTAGGCCGTCCCCTTTCCCGGCGCTTCTCGATTCCTGATCGGTCGCGTGACCTGCCGGGCGACGCAGGGCGGCATGCCCTCGGCCTCGCCGGCGGCCTCGCGCCGGTAGCGGCTCGGCGAGACCCCGACCAGCTCGGTGAAACGGGTGCTGAAGGTGCCCAGCGACGAACATCCCACCTCGAAGCAGACCTCGGTGACGCTCAGGTCCCCCCGGCGCAGCAGCGCCATCGCGCGCTCGATGCGCCGGGTCATCAGGTAGGCATAGACGGATTCGCCATAGGCCAGCCGGAACTGCCGGCTGAGGTGGCCCGCGGACATGTGGACACCCCGGGCCAGCGCCTCGACGTCCAGCGGCTGGGCATAGTCGCGGTCGATGCGGTCGCGCACGCGGCGCAGGCGGGCGAGGTCGCGGAGGGTGGTGTCGGGGGCGATATGAGGGGCGATATGAGGGGCGGCGGGCATCCGGCCATGCTGCCATGCCCGCCGGGCGGGTTCAACCCACCATCACTGGCCGTCCCCGCGGATGGCCGCCTCGATCCTGGCGATGTCGATCTTCTTCATCGTCAGCATCGCGTTAAACGCGCGTTTGGCCAGCGCCTTGTCCGGGCTGGTGACGGCCTCGACCAGCACGCGCGGCGAAATCTGCCACGACAGCCCCCATTTGTCCTTGCACCAGCCGCATTCGCTTTCCTTGCCGCCGTTGCCGACGATGGCATTCCACAGGCGGTCGGTTTCGGCCTGGTCTTCCGTGGAAATCTGGAACGAGAAGGACTCGTTGTGCTGGAAGTGCGGGCCGCCGTTCAGGCCCACGCAGGGAATGCCGGCGACGGTGAACTCGACGGTGAGGACATCGCCCTCCTTGCCGTCCGGATAATCGCCCGGGGAGCGGTGGACGGCCCCAACCGCGCTGTCGGGGAAGGTCTTGGCATAGAAATTGGCGGCATCGAGCGCGTCGCGGTTGTACCACAGGCAAATGGTGTTCTTGCTGCTCATGCGTGTCTCCTGAAGTTGGACCAACACTTCGGGTCGCGCCGCAGGACGGGCGAAGTTGGCCTCGCTCCATTGTATGACCGCAGCCGCCTAGGCAAACACCTCCGCCTCCCGCAGCGTCTTGGCCCCGGCGTCCTTGGCCGCGAGCAGCGGTTCGCCCTGGATCGGCCAGTCGATGTGGAGGGTGCTGTCGCGCCAGAGCAGGGAGCGCTCGTGCTCGGGGTACCAGCTGTCCGTGGTCTTGTAGAGGAACTCGGCATAGTCCGAGGTGACTACGAATCCGTGGGCGAAGCCTTCGGGCACCCAGAGCTGGCGCTTGTTGGCGGCCGAGAGCGTGACGCCGACCCACTTGCCGAAGGTGGGCGAGCTGCTGCGCAGGTCCACCGCCACGTCGAATACCTCCCCCATCACCACGCGCACCAGCTTGCCCTGCGGATGGCGCACCTGATAGTGGAGGCCGCGCAGGACGTTGCGCGCCGAGCGCGAATGGTTGTCCTGGACGAAGCTGGTCTTCACCCCGGTCAGGGCCTCGAACTCGGGGCCGTTGAAGCTCTCGTAGAAGAAGCCCCGATCGTCGCCGAACACCTTGGGTTCGATGACAAGCACATCGGGAATGGCGGTTCGGGTCACGTTCATGGTCATGGGAGGCTCCAGGCTTACGGGCTTACGGGCTTACGGGCGTACAGGCTGACCGGCTGAAAGGCTTAGGGGCGCAGCTGGTCCAGCAGCAGGTGCAGCCCCTGCTGCCAGTCCGGCAGGTGGATGCCGAACGTGCGGCGCAGCCTGCTGGTGTCGAGGCGCGAATTTGCCGGGCGCGGCGCCGGCAGCGGATAGTCGGTGGCGGGAATGGGGGCGATGCGCGCCGGGTCCGTCTTCAGCGGGAAGCCATGCGCGGCGGCGTAGCGGATCACCTCGGTGGCATAGCCGTGCCAGGTGGTTTCCCCGGCGGCGGCCAGATGGTAGATGCCGGCCGGGAACGCCGCGCGGTTGCCGGCCAGCCAGTAGCGGGCCACGACCTGCGCGGTGACATCGGCGATGAGCGCGGCGGTGGTTGGCGCGCCGAACTGGTCCGCCACCACGCGCAGGCTGTCGCGCTCGGCGCCCAGCCGCAGCATGGTGCGGGCGAAATTGGCGCCATGCGCGCCGGCCACCCAGCACGTGCGCAGGATCAGCGCGGGCGCGCCCACGGCGGCGATGGCCTGCTCGCCGGCGAGCTTGCTCCGGCCATAGACCGAGAGCGGGCCGGTCGGGTCGCTCTCCAGATAGTAAGCATCGACTTTTGTCCCATCGAACACATAGTCGGTCGAGTAGTGCACCAGCAGGCTGCCGTGCGCCCGGGCCTCCTCCGCCAGCACGCCCACGGCCTCGCCGTTGATCCGGAAGACGGTGTCGCGCTCGGCCTCCGCCTCCGCACGGTCCACGGCGGTGTAGGCGGCGGCATTGACGATCACGTCGGGCCGGACCGCGCGCACCACGCGCCGCAGCTGGTCGAGGTCCGACAGGTTGCAGCCGGCGCGGTCCAGCGCCACCACGCGGCCCAGCGGCGCCAGGCTGCGGCGCAACTCGAATCCGACCTGGCCGTTGCTGCCGGTGACCTGCAGGGTGGGGATCTCGCGGTCCCTGGGGGGGTCATGCGGCGGCATACTGCCTCGCCATCCAGTTACGGTACTCGCCCGAGGTCACGTCCTTGACCCAGCCCGGGTTGTCCAGATACCACTGCACGGTCTTGCGCAGGCCGGTCTCGAAGGTTTCGGCTGGCCGCCAGCCCAGTTCACGCTCCAGCTTGCGGGCGTCGATGGCATAGCGGCGGTCGTGGCCGGGGCGGTCGGTGACGAAGGTGATCTGCTGGCGGTAGGAGCCGCTCGCCTTCGGGCGCAGGGCGTCGAGCAGGTCGCACAGCGTGTGCACCACGTCCAGATTCGACTTCTCGTTCCAGCCGCCGATGTTGTAGGTCTCGCCGACCCTGCCGCGCGCCAGCACCGTGCGGATGGCCGCGCAGTGGTCGCCCACGTAGAGCCAGTCGCGCACGTTGAGGCCGTCGCCATAGACCGGCAATGCCTTGCCGGACAGGGCGTTGGTGATCATCAGCGGGATCAGCTTCTCGGGGAAGTGGTAGGGGCCGTAGTTGTTCGAGCAGTGGGTGGTCAGCACCGGCAGCCCGTAGGTGTGGTGGTAAGACCGGACGAGGTGGTCCGACGCCGCCTTGGAGGCCGAGTAGGGGCTGTTGGGCTGGTAAGGCGTGGACTCCGAGAACGGCGGGTCGTCGGCGCCCAGCGAGCCGAACACCTCGTCGGTGGAGACGTGCAGGAAGCGGAAGTGGTCCGCATCGGCCGCATTCAGGTGCCCCCAATAGGCCCGGGCGGCCTCCAGCAGCGTGAAGGTGCCGACCACATTGGTCTGGATAAAGGCGCCCGGATCGGCGATGGAGCGGTCCACGTGGCTCTCCGCCGCGAAGTGCACCACGGCCTGGGGCCGGTGGGTGGCCAGCAGCGCGTCCAGCGCGGCCCGGTCGCAGATATCGGTCTGGGAGAAGACGTGGCGGGGTTGTCCTTCCACGGCGGCCAGGCTGCGGCGGTTGCCGGCGTAGGTCAGCTTGTCGACGTTGACGATGCGGTCGCCGTGGTGCCGCCGCAGCCAGTCGAGCACGAAGTTGCTGCCGATGAAGCCGGCGCCGCCGGTGACGAGAAGGGTTGCCATCGTAGTTTGCCTGTTGCCTGTTGCCTGTTGCCTGTGGACTATCGCTATCGCCCGACGATCCGCTTGGCCAGCGCCTTGGCGTACGGGGGCGTCATGCCATGCAGGATGTCTCGCGCGGTGATGGTGAAGCGCTCGCCGGGCCGGGCGCGGAAGCGCGTGGTGTGTTCCTCGGAGGCCTGGTCCGGGCGCCCGTTGGTGTAGTAATAGAGCGCGATCGAGCGCCGCGTGACGCCGGGCGGGCAGGCCAGCGGCACCGGATGGCCGTGCCAGGAGCACTCGTTGGTGCTGAAGACCACCAGCCGGTTGCCGATGGGCGAGATGTTCTGCACGCAGTGCTGGACTTCCTCGTCCCAGAGCTGGAGATGGCCGGCCCAGTTGTCGTCCCATTCGTCATTCAGGTACAGCAGCACGTTAAGGCGCCGGTCCAGCTTCCATTCGAGGTGGTAGTTGTAGTCGATATGGAGCCCCAGGCGGCCGCCCGGCAGCGTCTGGTGCAGTCCGCCGCCGTGCAGGTGGGGGTCCGGCACCAGCCCCTGGATGCCCGACAGCTGCTCCAGGAAGCGGATGAAGCCGGGACTGTTGAACTCGACAATCAGGGCGCGCAGCGCGGGCGGAATGGCGTAGAAGTCCTGGATCTGGAGCTTCAGGTTCTCGGCGGCGGAGCGGAAGGTGAACCAGACCTTCTCCTCGGCGCGGGGGAATGCGGCGCTGGCCTCGCGGTAGATGCCGTCGTCCAGGAAATTGTCGATACAGACATGCGGAAACGGCGCGGCGCCACTGTATGACTCCGAAAGCTCGCGCGAAATCCAGTCCAGCTTGGCAACATCCAGCAGATCTTGGTGCATGACTCTTGCCTCCTCCTGTAGCTAGGCTGCGTCTGGCAGCGCGGTCCTGTCGAGATTGCGGTAGGCGGTGGGGGACAGCTCGAAGCGTTTGCGGAAGATTTTGGCGAGGCGGTCGCCGTTGCCCATGCCGCAGCGGCGGGCGATCTTGTCCACCGGGAGGTCGGTTTCCTTGAGCAGCCGGCAGATCATCTCCAGCCGGGCACGGATCAGGTATTCGGACGGGGTCATGCCCAGCGCGCACTTGAAGCGGCGCAGGTAGTTGCGCTCGCTCATGGCGGCGATGCGGGCGGCGTCGGCCACGGAGATCTCTTCCGCGTAGTGCGCGGTGATCCAGCGGGCCGAGGCGCGCACTTTCTCCAGGGCTTCGGAGGAGGCGGCGATGTCGGGGCCGTCGTCGGGTTCGGGCGGGTCCTGGCGGGCCAGCGGGGCGTCGCGCTGCGGGGCCAGGCGGCGGGCGACTTCGGTTGCCATCGCGCAACCGAGGTCGAACTCGATCTGCGCCAGCGCCATGTCGGCGGCCGAGGGCATCACGTCCGGCGCGGAGACGGCGCCATCGCGGCACCAGAACACGGACGAGGTGACGTGGCTGATGCCCGTCATCTCGTCCACTTCGACAATTTTCTGGGGAATGGCGCGCGACACGCGGGGCTGGGCGGGCGGGGTGCGCTGGCCACGAGGGTGGCTTCCGGGGCTGCGCTCCAGGACCGAGGCGCTGACCTCGATCATGGCGTTCATCAGGCGGGCATCGCGCTCGCCGGACGGCTCGCGCTCGCTGCAGCCGATGAAGATGGCGTTGAAGCCACGTTGGCCCAGCACGTCCAGCCCCTGCGTCCAGATCCGCACGGAGGAGGAGCAGGCAACGATGCCGCCCCGGTGGGACAGCAGGGACAACTGGTAGGCGGGCCGGCCGGTGCGCTGCAGGGCGATTTCATTCGCCACGCGGAACGCCTCGGCAATGATGCCGGCGGTCAGCAGGGAGCAGCCATCGAACAGCATCAGGCCGATGCGCCGGATCTCGCGCTGGCCGGTCATCGGGATCGGGCCGATGGTGCGCATCGGCGCTGGCGTATCGACTAGGTAATCCATTGGCCGCTGCTCCCCTGATGTCGAATAAGAAAATCGCATCTGCTGCGTTGCATCATAACGAATATCACCTGCCCACAAAATCCGGCTGGCCGATAAAGACGCGATATTGGCGGAACATGACTTGTACGCCGTCGCATAAAGGAGAATAAGCGACGCCACCGCCATCCGATGTTTCCGAAGTGAATCATTATTTTCATTCAAATGCGCGGAAACGCACAGAGACTTTTCGCCGATTCGCCGCAATCCATTGTGCGCACAGGCTTTGGGCATTGCGATGAACTAAATACATGCGCCGCCGTATATTGGTGCGGGATTTTGTAAATATGCCGTGCTGATTCGTTGTTTCGATATTCAGGCGGCGTTTCGCCTGATCAAAGTGGAGGCTTAATTACTTTCAAAAGCGTTACACCTTGATTATTCGGACAAAGATTCTGCATTTTCCGCCGCGCGGTCAGATCTGCTTTTTCGGGCATCTATGCTTCGCTGCAACAAAAGGCGTTTCGCCAGTTGCAGCTACCCGGACAGGAGCAGACATGCGTACCACGGACACGATGGAATCCACGACGGATCTGGCGATAGCAGCGCCCGCGGTGCGCTTGCGGCTGGCCGCAGTGGTGCTCGCCGGCGGCTCGGGCACGCGGCTCTGGCCCCTCTCGCGCAAGCACTTCCCCAAGCAACTGATCGACGTGATTGGCGGTGACACGCTGCTCCAGACCACTGCGCGCCGGCTGGCCGGGCTGGTGGAAGGAAGCGGTGCGATGGGTGAGGTGGCGCCGATCATCGTCTGTGGCGAGGCGCACCGCTTCATGACCGCCCAGCAGCTGGCCGAAGCCGGCGTGGCGGCGCGCATCGTGGTGGAGCCGGCCGGGCGCAATACCGCCCCGGCCCTGACCATGGCCGCGCTGCTTGCCTGCGCCGAGGGCGACGACTGCATCCTCGTGGCCATGCCGGCCGACCATGTGATTGCCGACAACGGCGCCTTCCAGCAGGCCGTGCTGCGCGCGGCGGGGTTTGCCGAGCAGGGCGCGATGGTCACGCTTGGCGTGCCGCCGACGCGCGCCGATACCGGGTTTGGCTACATCCGGCTGGGCGCCTCGCTCGACGATGCCGCGCGCCGGATCGACGCCTTCGTGGAAAAGCCTGCCGCCGAACTGGCGGCCAAGTACGTGGCCTCGGGCGAGTACTGGTGGAACAGCGGCATCTTCGTGGTGCGCGCCAGCACCTGGCTGCGCACGCTGCAACAGCTACAGCCGGCCATGCACGCGGCCTGCGCGGATGCCTTCGCCACCGGCCGCAGCGACGGCGCGGTGTTCCACCCGCACGCGGAGGCGTTCGCGGCAGTGCCCTCGGACTCGATCGACTACGCGGTGATGGAGCAGCTCGCGCGCGCCGATGGCGTGCCGGGCGTGGTGGTGCCGCTCGATGCCGGCTGGTCCGACCTCGGCTCCTGGGACGCCGTGTGGGACGCCATCGACAAGGATGGCGAAGGCAACGCCGCCCGGGGCCGCGTGCTGTTCGAGGGCGCCACCTCCTGCTACGCCCATTCCGAGGGCCGGCTGGTGGCCTGCGTGGGCACCACCAACGTGATCGTGGTGGAGACCGCCGACGCCGTGCTCGTGGTGGATCGCTCCCATGTGCAGGGCGTGAAGGGGCTGGTCGAGCGGATCGCGCGGCAGCACGGCACCGAGGCGGATTCCCACCGCAAGGTGCAGCGGCCCTGGGGCTGCTACGACTCGCTCGACACCGGCGAGCGCTTCCAGGTCAAGCACATCGTGGTGCGGCCGGGCGCCAAGCTCTCGCTGCAACGGCACCACCATCGCGCCGAACACTGGACCGTGGTGCGCGGCACCGCGCTCGTCACCCGTGGCGAAGAGCAGTTCCTGCTCAGCGAGAACGAATCCACCTACATCCCGATTGGCACCACGCACCGGCTCGAGAACCCCGGAAAGCTGCCGCTCGAGATCATCGAAGTGCAGTCCGGCGCCTATCTCGGCGAAGACGACATCGTGCGCATCGAGGACACCTACGGGCGCTGCGCCTGACCCCCCGACTGCCGGACTGCCTGATCACCCGACACAAGCCGACGCGCGCCTCCTGGAGACATCGATCGCAAGTTAACCCTGGCCACGGGAGAGTCGCCATGTTCCAAGCTTTCAAATCGCTGTTCACCGAGTCCGGCGGCGCCACCCGCCGCCTGACGCCCCCCGCGCCGGGCGGCGCGGCAAGTGCCGGGGGCACGGGCGAGCTGCCCGGCGCCATCGCGGGGTTCGTCCCGCCCGTGCTGGACGGCCCCGCTGGCGGCCCGGCGGACATGTCGATGCGGCTGCCGCCCGCGCTGGGGCTGGGCGCCAAGCGCGCCTTCGACACGGCGGCCGCGCTCACCCTGTTGCTGCTGCTCTCGCCGCTGATGCTCACCGTGGCGCTGCTGGTGATGAAGGATGGCGGCCCGTGCCTGTTCGGCCATACCCGCATCGGCGCCAACGGCCGCAAGTTCAAGTGCCTGAAGTTCCGTTCGATGGTGATGAACGCCGACGCGGTGCTGCAGGAGCTGCTGGCGACCGACCCCGTGGCGCGGGCCGAGTGGGAACGCGATTTCAAGCTGCGAGACGACGTGCGCATCACGCGGCTGGGCCGTTTCATCCGCCGCACCAGCATCGACGAACTGCCGCAGCTGTGGAACGTGGTGCGCGGGGACATGAGCCTGGTCGGCCCGCGCCCCGTGGTGGAGAACGAGCTGGAGCGCTATGGCGACGCGGCGGCCTACTACCTGCGCGTGCTGCCCGGCATCACCGGCCCGTGGCAGGTCAGCGGGCGCAACGAGACCGACTACGGCACGCGCATCTCGCTCGACGTGGCCTACGTGCGCAACTGGTCGTTCGTGGGGGACATCGTGATCCTGTTCAAGACCGTGGGCGTCGTCCTGCATGGCCGTGGCGCGTACTGACACACACAACAACGACCCTCGCCCGCGCGGGCGGGGGCGATACGGGAGAACGGCATGAATTCGCCTCAGATCATCCACGCAGGCCATGACATGCCGGGGCGGCCCTTCGCCCGCTCGATGAACATCCGCACGACGATCCTGGCCTCGCGCTGGCTGATCGCCGGCACGACATCGCTCTGCCTGCTCGGGGGCGTGGCCTACGCGCTGTTTACCCGCCCGGTGTACCGCTCGGACCTGCTGATCCAGGTGGAGCCGAGTATGTCCGAGTCTCGGTCCCCCGCCGGCGATGTGCGGCCGATGCAGGAGCTGAAGCCGGATACCACCTCCGAAATCCAGGTGCTGAACTCGCGCATGGTGGTGTCGCGCGCGGTAGAGACGCTCAAGCTGTATATCGATGCCGCGCCGCGCTACGTGCCGGTGATCGGCTGGTGGCTGGCCGCGCGCACGGACGGGCTGTCCCAGCCGCTGCCGGGCGGCTACGTGCATGGTGCGGAGCGAATCGACGTGGCCCGCTTCGACGTGCCGGCCGGCTGGCAGGGCAAGACCTTCGTGATGACGCTGGGGAGGAACGGGTCCTACGTGCTCACGCTGTCCCGGATGTGGGGCGAGCCGCTGCTGACGCTGCGCGGCAAGGTGGGCGTGCCGCTGCACGCGGACACCGCGCGTGGGCCGGTGGACCTGCTGGTGAAGACCGCCGACGGGGAGCCCGGCGCCACCTTCACGATCAGGCGCTATTCGGAAATCGCCACCACGGAGTGGCTGCAACGGTCGCTGTCGATCTCGGAGCGCGGCAAGCAGTCGAGCATCATCGGCGTGGCGCTCGACAGCGTGGACCCGGTGCGCGCCAGCCAGATCCTGAACGTGGTGGGCACCGAGTATGTCGAGCAGAACGTGCGGCGGCGTTCCGAGGAGGCGGACAAGTCGATCCGCTTCCTCGACGAGCAGCTGCCGCAGCTCAAGCAGCAGGTGGAGGAATCGGAGAGCGCCTATAACGCCTATCGGGCCAAGGAAGGCGCCGTCGATACCAGCGAGGAGGCGCGCACGCTGCTGGAGCAGGCCGTGACCATGGAGACCCGCCAGCTCGACCTGAAGGAGAAGCGCCGGGAGCTGATTACGCGCTATACGGACGAGCACCGCTACGTGCGCGCGCTGGACGCCCAGCTGCAGGAGGGCGCCGCCGCGCTGGCGCTCAACCAGGCGCGCACGCGCAACCTGCCGCTGATCGAGCAGACGCTGTTGCAGCGCCAGCGCAAGATGAAGGTGGACACCGAGCTGTACACCAATCGCCTGAACGCCCGCCAGCAACTGGCGCTGGTGCGCGCCGGCAAGGTGGCGAACGTGCGGCTGATCGACCCCGCCACGCCGCCCGAGACACCGTTCATGCCGCGCCGGGGCGTGGCCGTGGGCGGCTCGCTGCTGGCCGGCCTGTTCGCCGGGCTGGTGCTGGCCACGTTCCGGCGCCGCATGGCCGGCGCCGTGCAGGACCGCGAGGAAATCGAGATTGCCACGGGCCTGCCCGTGTACGCCACCGTGCCGCGCAGCCGGCTGACCAGCGAGGCCAAGCCCGGCCGGCCAAACTGGCCGCTCCGGCTGGCCAGTCCGGCGGAGCGCGCCGTGCTGCCCGATGCCGCCATCGAAAGCCTGCGCACCATCCGCACCACGCTGCACTTCGCCTTGAGCGAGGCGCCCAACCGGGTGGTGCTGATCACCGGGCCCACCGCCGGCATCGGCAAGTCGTTCGTCGCCGCGAACCTGGCGACGCTGGCGGGGGCATCCAAGCGCCGCGTGCTGCTGATCGACGCGGACCTGCGCAACGGCGCGCTGCACCGGCGCTTTCACGTCGACCGGGGGCCAGGCTTGTCCGAGGTGGTTGCCGGCACGCACCGGCTGGAGGACGTGGTCCGCCGCGATGTCTCGTACGGGCTGGACCTGCTGTCCACCGGCCTGCACATGGCGGGGCCGAGCGAGCTGCTGCTCCAGCCGGAGCTGGCCACGCTGATCCAGCGCGTGGCGGCCCAGTACGACATGGTGGTGCTGGACGGCCCGCCGCTGCTGCCCGTGGCGGATGCGCTGGTGCTGGGCCGCATGGCCGGCACCGTGCTGATGGTGGCGCGCCACCGCGTGACCACGGTCGACCAGATCGACGAGAGCACGCGCCGGCTGGCCCAGGCCAACGTCGCCGTGCAGGGCGTGATCTTCAACGACTTCACCGGCACCCTGCCTCGGTACAGCTACGCCTACGGCGTCAATGCAGAGCCCCAAGCGCCCATAGAGCCCCAAGCGCCCCGCCCGGCCACGCCGGGCTCCTCCCCAAGCGAGCCGACATGACGTTCTCCCACAACAAGCGCATCACGCTGGTCACCGTTACCTACGGAGACCGGCTCCACTACTGTGCGGAACTGCTGCGGCGCGCGTTCGACGACGAAGGCGTGCGGCACGCCGTGGTGGTCAGCAACAACTCGGCATCCGACCTGAGCGGGCTCGAAGCCCGCTGGGGGCGCCGCATCACCGTGGTGCACCTGCCGACCAACACCGGCTCGGCCAACGGCTACGCGGTCGGCATCGAAACCGCGCTGCGTGGCGATACCGACTACCTGTGGCTGATGGATGACGACAACGCCCCGTGCCCCGGCGCGCTGGGCGTGCTCTGCCATCAGCTCGACGTGCTGACTCGCGAGACCGGCCGGGCGCGCGCGGCGGTGCTCGGCTTCCGGCCCGACCATCAGGGCGACATCGCCATGGGCGTGCCGGGTGCGCTGGCCTCGCCGCCGCGTTCGAGCTACTTCGGCTTCCACGTCGCCCGCATCCCCTACAAGATCTGGCGCCGCACGCCGTGGGGCCGGCCGCGCCCGCACGCGCTGCCCGCCGTGGTGTCGATGCCGTTCGCGCCGTACGGCGGCTTTCTGGCCCACCGGGACGTCTATGCCGACCTCGGCCTGCCGGACCCGAATCTGGTGCTCTACGCGGACGACACCGAATACACCTGGCGCCTGACCGCCCGGGGCGGCCGCATCGCGCTGGTGACCGGCGCGCAGCTGGAGGACCTGGAGGGTTCCTGGAACGTCAAGCGCAACTGGAAGAACCATTTCGAGTGCCTGCTGTTGAGCGGCTCGGACTTCCGCGCCTACTACAGCAGCCGCAACCAGGCGTGGTTCGACAAGCACTACTGGTCCACGTCCGGGTTCACCTATCGGCTGAACCGGCTGGTGTTCCTGATCCTGCTGCGCTTCTACGGCAAGCGCCGCAGTGCAGCGGCGCGCCTCAGCCTGCTGGAGCGTGCCATTGCCGATGGCGAGGCGAACCGCCTCGGCTTTCATGCCGATTACTCCCTGTAGCAGCGCCCACCGTTCCCCCACCACCGAGACCCCCATGCCGTCGCACCCGGAACCCGCGAGCCTGACCATCGTCATCTGCAACTACAACTACGCGCGGTTTCTGGGCGGGGCGATTGACTCGGCGCTGGCCCAGACCGCACCGGCGGTGAAGGTCATGGTGATCGACGATGGCTCGACGGACGGCTCACGCGAGATCCTGCTCGGCTACGGCGACCGCCTCGAGGCCATCTGCCAGGCCAACGGCGGGCAGGTATCGGCCTACAACCACGCGCTGCGCCGCGTGACCACGCCCTACGTGATCTTCCTCGACGCCGACGACCTGCTGGAGCCGGACGCCGCCGCGACGGTGCTGGCCGCCTTCGCCGCCGGCGACTACGCCAAGGTGCAGTTCCGGCTGGAAGTGATGACCGGCGACGGCACGCTGACCGGCGTGCAGGTGCCGCAATCGAACGCCGTGGCCGACTGCGGCGCGCTGCTGCGGCAGGGCTGGCTCTATCCGTCCCCGCCGGGCTCCGGCAATGCCTACCGCGTGGCGGCGCTGCGCCGCATCTTCCCCGTGCCGGTGACCGCCGACAACATCCACGGCGCCGATTTCTATGCGATCTACGGCATCGCGCTGGTCGGCGACGTGTTTGCCATCGACCGGCCGCTTGGCCGCTACCGGGTGCATCGGCAGGACAACGGCGGGCTGTCGCTGGCCAACGCGGAAGACGCGCTGGCGGGCGCCCGGCAGTCCACCCGGCGCTGGACGCTGCTGCGCGAGATTGCGCGCCAGCGGCTTGGCATCACGCTGCCGGCGGCGCCGCTGGACTTCGCGCTGGAGAAGGCGCTGTTCGCTACCGCGCTGTACGGCGCGCCGCTCGGCCGGCGCTGGCGCTGGTTCCTGCGCGAGTCCGGCCGCTACTTCCATACCGTCGCCGCGAACCCGTACTGGAGCCTGCGCAAGAAGGTGGCGGTGTCCGGCCTGACGGCGCTCGCGCTGGTGCCGGTGAAGGCGGTCAGCGACCGCGCGATCCGCTTTATTGCCAATCCGCTCGCGCGCAGCGGGGCGCCGGTGCGGCCTGTCCGACCGATCACGGCGGCAGGCGGAGATCCGACCATCGTGTCGATCAATGGCCGCTATCTGGGCCGGCGCCCGACCGGCGTGGACCGCTTTGCGAACGAGGTGATCCGCAGCATCGACGAACTGGTGGCCACGCAGGCGCCCGCCGTGGCGGGGCTGTCGTTCGAGCTGCTGATCCCGCCGTCGGTGGAGGTCGAGCCGGAACGCTTTCCGAATCTGCGCATTCGCACCGTGCCGGGCGGCAACGGCCAGTACTGGGAGCAGGTCTGCCTGCCGCTGGCGGCGCGCGGCACCCTGCTGCTGAACCTGTGCAACGCCGGGCCGCTGCTCTACCGGAATCAGGTGACGGTGATGCACGACGCCGCGCCGATGCGCGTGCCGCAGGCGTACACGCGCGCCTTCCGGGCCTGGTATCGGATGATGGCGCCGTGGATTGGCCGCATCGCCCGGCGCGTGCTGACGGTGTCCGAGTTCTCGCGCGGGGAGTTGATTCAGGCGTATCACATCCCGGGCCGCAAGATCGGCGTGCTGCCGATGAGCGGCGACCATATGCTGCGGCTGCCGGAGGAGACAGACGTGCGTGAGAAGTTCCACTTGTCTGGCCGGCCATACATCCTCGCCGTCAGCAGTGCCAGCCATCACAAGAACTTCCGGCTCGTGGTGGAGGCCATCGAGCTGCTCAAGGCCACGGACTACGACGTGGTCATCGTCGGCGGGGGCATGCCGATGCTCAAGGCGGTGCAGCAGGCGTCGCCCGATTTCGTGAAGCGGGTGGGCTATGTCGAGGATGGCGACCTCAAGGCCCTGTTCCGCCAGGCCGCCTGCTTCGTGTTTCCGTCGCTGTACGAGGGCTTCGGGCTGCCGCCGGTGGAGGCGATGACGCTGGGCTGCCCGGTCATCGCGTCCAACCTGCCCTCGGTGCGCGAGGCCTGCGGCGACGCGGCGATCTACTTCCGCCCCACCAGCGCGGCGGAGTGCGGCGAAGCCATGATGCACGTGATGCACGACAGCGCCCTGCGTGACCGCCTGCGCACCCAGGGCTTCGCCAACGTCCAGCGGCGTTCCTGGCGCCTGACCGCCGACCGGCTTCTTACCGAGATCTCCCCATGGCTGCCCCAACGCTGACCCCCTCCCCGACGCTCGCCCCGACTCTCGCCCCGACGCTCACCCCGACGCTCACCCCGAATCCCCTGCCCGGCGAATTCGGCCGGGTGGCAGTGGTGCACGACTGGCTGACGACGTACGCCGGCTCCGAGCGCGTACTGGAGCAGATCCTCAAGATCTGGCCCGAGGCCGACCTGTTCAGCGTGGTCGATTTCTTCCCGGAGGCCCAGCGCCACGTGCTGCAAGGCAAGCATGCCAAGACGTCGTTCATCCAGCGCCTGCCGCGTGCCCGCCAGTCGTTCCGCAACTACCTGCCGCTGATGCCGCTGGCGGTGGAACAGTTCGACCTCTCCGACTACGACCTCGTGATCTCGTCCAGCCATGCCGTGGCGAAGGGCGTCATCACCGGGCCGGAGCAGCTCCACGTCAGCTACATCCATTCGCCGATCCGCTACGCCTGGGACCTCCAGCACCAGTATCTCGACGAATCGCGCCTGACGCGCGGGCTCAAGAGCTGGATCGCCCGGGCCATCCTCCATTACATGCGGATCTGGGACCAGCGCACCGCCCATGGCGTGGACCTGCTGGTGGCCAACTCGGCCTACGTGGCGCGGCGCATCCGCAAGGTCTACGGCTGCCCGGCCACGGTGGTGTTCCCGCCGGTGGATGTGGAGCGCTTCGGCCCGGGCCAGTGCCGCGAGGACTTCTACCTGACCGCCTCCCGGCTGGTGCCGTACAAGAAGGTGGCGCTGATCGTGGAAGCCTTCGCGGCCATGCCGGACAAGCGGCTGGTGGTGATTGGCGATGGGCCGGACTTCGCGCGCATCCAGGCCATGTTGCCCCCCAACGTGCGGATGCTGGGCTACCAGTCGACCGAGATACTCATCGACCATATGCAGCGCGCCCGGGCCTTCGTGTTCGCGGCCGAGGAGGATTTCGGCATCGTGGCCGTGGAGGCGCAGGCTTGCGGCACGCCGGTGATCGCGCTGGGGCGGGGCGGCGCCAGCGAGACGGTGATCGACGCCGGTAATGCCGGCACCCGTACCGGCGTGTTCTTCCCGCGTCAGACCGTGGAGGACATCGTGCGTGCGGTCTGCCGCTTCGAGGACAGCGGCTGGTTCGACCCGGCCGTCTGCCGCGAGAACGCGCTGCGCTTCACGCCGGAGCGCTTCCGGCGCGAGTTTCTGGCAGTGGTGCGGCAGGCCATGGCCGGGCAGGCCGGCAGGCCGCGCCCCGCACCGCCCGAGCCGAAACCCCCGGCGCCGGCAGAACCATTCCACACCGACGACCTCGCGGTCGTCCCCAGATAGATGCCGATGCCCCATCCGATCCCGCCCCGCAACCGCCATGACGGCTACTGGTGGGAAGACCCCACCCGGCTGCTGCTGTACTTCATCGTGCCGCTCTATGTGCTGATCTCGGTGTCGCTGCTGGGCGACCAGAAAGCCATCGAGCGGGTCTACTTCACCAGCTTCTATGCGCTGGCCGGCGGGCTGTTCCTGGTGGTGCTGACCGTGGCGTCCTACGCGGGCGATTCCCTCGCCCCGCTGGCGCCCCGGCCGCGCGCCGAGATGCCCGTGCACATCCTCGACGCGCTGTTCTGGCTCGCCCTGATCGGCTATCTGGTGATGATGGGCGGCGTGATCGCCCGGCCCGCCGTGCTGATCTCGTTCCTGACGGGGTCCGCCAGCACCTACGACGTCCTGGAGCTGAAGGGCCGCATCGCCGGCATCAGCACGCTCACCCAGGCCGGCGTGGCCTATGTGCCGCTCTATTTCTACATCTTCCGCCAGCCGGTGCGCGGCCTGAACCGCTACAAGCTCTACCTGGCCGTGCTGCTGGTGCTGACGGTGCTGCGCAGCTTCATCTTCGCCGAGCGGCTGGCGCTGGTGGAGCTGGTGCTGCCGTGGGTGCTGATGGTGATGCGGTTCCGTAACGTGCCCCGGCGCAACTGGCTGCTGCGGCTGGGGCCGTTCGCGGCCATCGGCCCGCTGATCGGCTTCTTTATCGCCAACGAATACAACCGGTCGTGGGAGACGCACTACGTCAATCTCTACGACAACATCTTCGAGTTCGCGCTGGAGCGGCTCGGCATGTACTACTCCACCTCGCTGAACAACGGGGCCGGGCTGCTGGCCATCATGGGCTGGGGTGCCGGCGACGCGGTGTTCACGTTCGACTGGCTGGTCAAGTTCCCCGTGGTGGGCGAGTTCATGCGCCCGCTGGTGGGCAATGGCGACAGCTACACGATGTTCCTGAGCGACTTCGGCGACCCGGAGTTCAACAATCCGTCCGGCATCTACGTGCACTTTCACGAGTGGGGATGGTTCGCGCTGCTGCTGGCGGCGGGCATGGGCTGGCTGCTGTCCCGCAGCTACGCGGGCTGGCGCGCGGGGGATGGCTTCTGGTGCTGCGCGCATGCGGTGCTGCTGGTGTCCCTGCTGGAGATCCTGCGCGTGCCCAACCTGTTCAGCGGGCGCAACTTCGTGCCGCTGGCGCTGCTGTGGCTGATCTTCCAGATGGCTGGCCAGCCGGTGCGACGACGGGCGTCGCCGCTGGCGCGTGGTGTGATCCGTCCCGGTCCGCGCTGACGCCGCCGCCGCCATGCCGACCTCCATCCGCGCCACCGCGACCTATCTCCTGCTGATCCAGGCCGGCAACTACCTGTTCCCGCTGCTCCTGCTGCCGCTGCTCGGCCGGGTGCTCGGGGTGAAGGAGTTCGGCGTGCTGTCCTACTGCCAGGCGCTGGCGCAGTACCTGATCCTGCTGACTGACTACGGCCACAATCTCACCGCCACGCGGCTGGTGTCGCTGGGGCGGGACGACCCCACCGTGGTCGCCCGCGTGTTCTCGGCCACGATGGCCGCCAAGCTGACCCTGACGCTGGCCGCCGCGCTGCTGATGGCCGGCACGCTGGGGCTGGTACCGAGCCTGCGCGAGCACTGGACCATCCTCGCGGCGGCCTTCGTCGGCGTGGTGGCCAACGCCTTCACGCCGATCTGGCTGTACCAGGGCCTGGAGCGCATGAAGGTGCTGGTGGTGCCGAACTTCATCGCCAAGGCGGTCAGCCTGGGCTGCGTGCTGGCGTGGGTGCGGGCGCCCGGGGACGCCGCGCTGGCCGCGCTGGGCATCAGCGTGGGCACGGTGCTGCTGGCGGTGGCGGCGCTGTGGGGCATCTACCGGCAGCGGCTGGCGTCGCTGGTGGCGGTGTCGGTGCGCGAGGTGGTCACCTCGTTCCGCGAAGGATTCCCGGTGTTCCTCTCGCTGGTGCTGGTGAGCTTCTACGTCACCTTCAACGCCATCCTGCTCAACTACTTCCACGGCCCGGTGGCGGTGGGGCAGTTCTCGATGGCCGACAAGATCCGCGTGGCGGCCCAGACCATCTTCACCGTGGTGGGCACCGCTTTCTTCCCGCGCATCAGCCAGTACAACGTCTCGGACCCGGACGCGGCGCGCGCGCTGATGCGCAAGGCGATGCTGGCGGTGTTTGCCTGCGCCGGCGCGCTGGCCATCGGCATCGAGCTGTTTGCCGACGTGGGCATCCGTATGTGGCTGGGCGAGCCGTTCCACGACGCCATCCTGCTGCTCCGGCTGGAAGGCGTGCTGCTGCCGGTGACCAGCGTGGCCTTTGTCTTCGGCAACCTCGGCCTGCTGGCGCTGGGGCGCCACCGGCTGGTGCAGAACATCTACGCCGCCGTGACCGTGCTCCACCTGATCTACGTGGTGCCGCTGGTGATGCTGATGGGCGCCCGGGGCACGGTGATCTCGATCATCCTGACCGAGGTGTTCGGCGCGCTGGCCTTTGCCATCTGCTACCGCCGCGAGGCGGCTGCCCGCGCCACGGCCCGGGGCGTGGCGCCCGTGGCGCCCATCCCCGCCCCGTTTGAAAGAGCGACCTGAACAAACTTGACCGACCGACTTGACCCGACCATCGACCTGGGAGATTCAGACATGAACCGCAAAGGCATCATCCTGGCCGGTGGGTCCGGCACCCGGCTGTACCCGATCACGCAGTGCGTCTCCAAGCAGCTGCTGCCGGTCTATGACAAGCCGATGATCTACTACCCGCTCTCCACGCTGATGACGGCGGGCATCCGCGAGATCCTGGTCATCTCCACGCCGCAGGACCTGCCGCGCTTTGCCACCATGCTGGGCGACGGCAGCCAGTGGGGGCTGGACATCCAGTACGCGGAGCAGCCCTCGCCAGACGGGCTGGCGCAGGCGTTCATCATCGGCCGGGACTTCGTGGGCAAGCACCCTTCGGCGCTGATCCTCGGGGACAACATTTTCCACGGCAACGACCTGGCCCGGCTGCTGGCCCGCACCAACCGGCGCGAGGAAGGCGCCACCGTGTTCGCCTATCACGTGGACGACCCGGAGCGCTACGGCGTGGTGGAGTTCGACGAGGACTTTCGCGCGCTGTCGATCGAAGAGAAGCCGGCCGTCCCGCGCTCCAGCTACGCGGTGACCGGGCTGTATTTCTACGACAACGCCGTGTGCGACATCGCGGCGGACATCCGGCCCTCGGCACGCGGCGAGCTGGAGATCACCGATGTCAACTCACGCTACCTGGAAGCCGGGAAGCTCAGCGTGGACATCATGGGGCGCGGCTACGCGTGGCTGGACACCGGCACGCACGACTCGCTGGTGGAGGCGGCGCTGCTGGTCTCGACACTGCAGAAGCGGCAGGGCCTGATGGTGGCCTGCCCGGAGGAAATCGCCTACCGGCGCCGCTGGATCGATGCCGAGCAGCTGGGCCGGTTGGCCGGGCCGCTGGGGAAGAGCCACTACGGCAAGTACCTTCAGCGGCTGATCGAGGAGACCCCGCGCGTGCGATGATGGGTGGAGATAAATGCAGGGAGCGATCATTGCTGCCGCAGGGCGGTGCGCACCTGGGGCATCCGGCTCCGGTCCGCGCCCGAGACCTGCGGCGTGCCGGTGCCGTTGCAGCCGGTCAGGGCGATGCCGGTGCCGTCCAGCGTGTTGCCGTCGCAGGTCCAGGCGTCCGCCGGGCAGTTGCGCACCTGGAGGGACAGCGCCGCGCCGCCAATCGTCACGAACCGGTTGCGCGAGACGCGCACGTTGCACACATTGCCCACAGCCCGGAAGCCATCGTAGGTGGCCCGCGTCACCTGGTTGCCCGCCACCAGCACCCGCGCTACGCTGCCGGTGCCCGTATTGATGTCGATGGCCGCATGCCCCGCCGCCAGCCGGTTGTTGCCCGGCTGGGTGGCGTTCTCGATGTCCGCGATCATGTTGTCCGTCACCTGCACATTGGTCACGCCCGCCGTGCGGTAGCCGTCTTCCTGGGCGATGAGCACCGCCGCCGCCTTCTGCACCCCCTCGATCCAGTTATTGGCGATGGTCAGGTCGGTGCCGCCGACGATGGACGCGCCGCGCCCCCAGGCGTTGCCGGCGAGGTAGTTGGCGCTGACGAGGATGTTCTGGTTGATCGTGCCGTCGCGCTGGTAGCTGACGATGCCGATCATGTCGTCGCCGGTGGCGGTGACGGAGTTGTCCTGCACCAGCACGTCGCGCGAGCCGCCGGTGATGTGGATGCCGTCGGCCAGCGTGCCGTTGACCTTGTTGCCGACCAGCGCGATGCTGCTGCCGCGCGAGACGAAGATGCCGGCGCTGGCCCCGCCACGGATGGTGACGTCGAGCACCTGGATGCCGTAGCCGTCCACAGACACCTTGGCCGAGGTGGACGATTCGAGCCGCTGCGTGCCGGTGCCGACCAGCGTGACGCCGACCAGCGTGGCGTTGCGGCCGGTGATCTCCACCGCCTGCGCGTCCGGGCTGGTGGCGGTGAGCGTGGCGCCGTAGCCGGACACCACCACCTGCTCGCCCCGGATGGCCAGCACGTTGCCCACCCGATAGTTGCCGGGCGCCAGCACCAGCCTCTGGCCCGGCTGGAGGCTATCCAGCGCCGCCTGCAGGGCAGCGGCCTGGTCGGCCCCGCCGGCTGCCGGCTGGACCGCCACATCGGCTGTGGCGCCGACCGCGTCGATCGAGCCGCCCACCTCCTTGCGGCCGCCCAGCCACAGCACGAGCGCCGCCAGCGCCAGGGCCGTCAGTACGCTGGCCGCAGCGCCCTTGCGTTGGCGCCCCGTCATGTCGCCCGGCCTGCCGCGACATCAGGCGAGACCTTCAACTCGTTTGCGATGGTGCCCATGGCTTTGGTTCTCCGTCCATTCTCCGTCCAGACCGCTGGTTCGCCGTTGCATCATAGGCGCTGCACTGGCCCGGACCGGCCGCTTTGTCCGGCGGGAGCGGGAACTTGGCGGATTTGGACGGAGAATCTGCGGCGTAGGTGCGCTATCCGGCTGGCGTTTGTGCCATCGCCATGGCCCGCTCCAGCACCCGCGCCACGTGCAGCGCCTCCCGGCCCGCACCATCGTGGATCTGATGTCGGCAACTCGTACCATCGGCCACCACGAGGGTGTCGCCATCGGCCTTGCGCACGGCCGGCAGCAGCGACAGCTCGGCCATCTTCATCGAGGCTTCGTGATGCTCGGCCTCGTAGCCGAAACTGCCCGCCATGCCGCAGCACGACGACTCCACCAGCTCGGTCTTCAGGCCCGGAATCCAGCCAAGTACCTGCTCCACGGGGCGCACGGCGTCAAACGCCTTCTGGTGGCAGTGGCCGTGCAGCAGCGCGCGCGCCGTGCCGATGGGCTGGAGCGACGGGGCGAAGCGGCCGGCGGCGTGCTCGCGGACCAGGAATTCCTCGAACAGGAAGGCGTTGTCCGCCAACTGGCGCGCGGCGTCGCCGTAGCCGTACTGGAGGAATTCGTCGCGCATCGACAGCAAACAGGATGGCTCCAGCCCCACCACGGCCACGCCGCGCGAGACGAAGGGCAGCAGCGCATCCAGCGCACGGCGGGCCTCGGCCTTGGCTTCATCGACCAGACCCGCCGCCAGGAAGGTGCGGCCGCAGCACAGCGGCCGCTCGCCCGGCACCGCCGACAGGTGCACGGTGTAGCCGGCGCCCTCCAGCACGCGCTGGGCCGCGCGCGCGTTCTCGGGCTCCATATGGTTGTTGAAGGTATCGACGAACAGCACCACCTCCTTGCCGCCCGCCGCCTTGGGCGTGTAGTCGCCGCCCAGGAAGGCCGCCTGCCAGCGCGGCAGCGAGCGCCGGGCGGACAGGCCGAACAGCCGCTCGCTCAGCGCCGGCAGCCCCGGCACGCGGTCACGCAGGTTGAACAGCCACGGCAGGCGGCTGGCCAGCCCCGCGTAGCGCGGCAGGAAGGCGACCATGCGGTCGCGCGCGCGCAGCTTGCCGGCCTTGGCGTGGGCGGCGCGGACCTCGATCTTCATCTTGGCCATGTCGATGCCGGTGGGGCAGTCGCGCTTGCAGCCCTTGCAGGAGACGCAGAGGTCGAGCGCTTCTTTCACCGCCGGCTCCAGCAGCC
The DNA here is from genome assembly GCF_052115685.1 of Cupriavidus sp. 2KB_3. Taxonomy (NCBI): domain Bacteria; kingdom Pseudomonadati; phylum Pseudomonadota; class Betaproteobacteria; order Burkholderiales; family Burkholderiaceae; genus Cupriavidus; species Cupriavidus sp. 2KB_3. The sequence goes on along the minus strand of NZ_JBFRHD010000013.1, from coordinate 117,055 downwards.
CTGCCGGGCCGAGCTGGCCGGACAGCGCCAGCCGCAGCGTGTTGGCGCGGCCACGGGTCAGGTGCTGCTCGTCGCGCGTGACGCGGTAGCTCGGGCACATGGTGCCGGCGTCGAATTTGCGGCAGTGACCGTTGTTGTTGCACATCTCCACGGCCGCCGCCAGCCCGCGCGCGGGGTCCAGGCCGGTGCCGGGCGCGCTCTCGGCCTCGGTGACGGGGTCGCGCGTGACGTTCCACGCCGACCAGTCGAGCGCCGGGGTGATCGGCTTCACTGTGTAGCCGGGCGGGAAGCGGAACAGCGCGGTGTCGTCCATCTTCGGCGTGCCCACGATCTTGCCGGGGTTGCAGCGGTTCTCGGGGTCGAACAGCGCCTTGACCTCGGCGAAGGCCTGGTTCAGCGCCGGGCCGAACTGCCACGCCACCCATTCGCCCCGGCAGAGACCGTCGCCATGCTCGCCCGAGTAGGCGCCCTTGTATTCGCGCACCATCGCGGCGGCTTCCTCGGCAATTGCCCGCATCTTGGCGGCGCCGTCGCGGCGCATGTCGAGGATGGGGCGCACATGCAGCGTGCCGACGCTGGCGTGGGCGTACCACGTGCCGCGCGTGCCGTGCTTGTGGAAGACCTCGGTCAGGCGGGAGGTGTACGCGGCCAGATGCTCCAGCGGCACTGCGCAGTCTTCGATGAAGGACACCGGCTTGCCGTCGCCCTTCATGCTCATCATGATGTTCAGGCCGGCCTTGCGCACTTCCCACAGCGCTTTCTGCGGGCCGGCGTCGGGCATCTCCACTACCCAGCCCGGCAGGCCGAGATCGGCCATCAGCTCCACCAGCCGCGCCAGCCCGCGCAACGTGGTCTCGCGGTCTTCGCCGGCGAACTCCACCAGCAGGATGGCCTCGGGCTCGCCCACCAGCGCGCGCTCGATCACCGGGCGGAAGGCCGGGTTATGGCGCGCGAGGTCGATCATGGTCCGGTCGACCAGCTCCACCGCCGCCGGCTGCAGGCCGACTATATGGCGGGTGAGGTCCATCGACTGGTAGAAGGTCGGGAAATTCACCACGCCGAGGGTCTTGTGCGTGGGCAGCGGCGCCAGTTGCAGCGTCAGGTGCCGGAAATAGGCCAGCGTGCCCTCCGAGCCAACCAGCAGGTGGGCGAGGTTGACGCTGCCGTCGGCGGTGTAGGGCCGCTCGTTCCGGGGATGGAACAGGTCGAGGTTGTAGCCGCCCACGCGGCGCAGCACGCGCGGGTACATCTCGGCGATGGCGTCGCGCTCCCGCTCGGCGATGCGCCGCACGCCATCGGCGATGGCGCGGTGCGGGGCGCCGTCCGCCGGCCAGCCGGCGTCGAAGCGCACGTCCTCGCCGCCGGCCAGAATCGCCTGGATGCCCAGCACGTTGTGCACCATGTTGCCGTACTGGATCGAACGTGACCCGCACGAGTTGTTGCCGGCCATGCCGCCGATCGTGCACTGCGCCGCCGTGGAGACATCCACCGGGAACCAGAGCCCGTGCGGCTTGAGCCAGGCGTTGAGATGGTCGAGCACGATGCCGGGCTGCACGGTCACCGTGCGCGCCACCGGGTCGAAGTCGATCACCTGGTTCAGGAACTTGCTGTTGTCGATGACCAGCGCCTCGCCCACGGTCTGCCCGCACTGGCTGGTGCCGCCGCCGCGCGGCAGCAGGGGCGCCTTGAAGTCGCGGGCGATGTCCAGCGCCAGCCGGGCGTCGGCTTCGTCGCGCGGCACGACCACGCCAATCGGCATGACCTGGTAGATCGAGGCATCGGTGGCATAGCGGCCACGGCTGGCGGTGTCGAACAGCACGTCGCCGCGCAGTTCCGCGGCCAGGCGCCGGTACAGCGGCGACTGCGTGGCCGGTGAGGAAGCCGCGCCGGGCATGAAGCGCAGCGGCTGCACGCCGGGCGGCGTGGGGGTGGTAGGCAGGGCCATGAGCGGGGATGTCTCCGTGTGCATGCACTGGAGACGCTGCCGCCATGGCCCGTGGCGCGCCGGCCTGCCGTCCAGGGGACGGGGCGGCGCGCCCGGGGTCAGGCGGCGGCGTCCTGTGCGCGTTCTAGTTCGGCGATCAGCGCGTCGTGCTTGTGTTGCAGGTGCGCGCGCAGGATGTCACGCAGCGCGGCGCCGTCGCGCTTCGCCAGGGCATCGAGCATGGCGCCGTGCTCGCGCACGGCCAGATCCCATTTGTCCTGGTCGAAGTTGGAGCGGAAGCGCAGCGCCTGGATACGCAGGTTGATGCGTCGATAAGTCTCCTCGAGGATCGGATTGCGCGCCGCGGCGTTGATGGCGTCGTGGATGCGCCGGTTCAGCGCGTAGTAATTAGGGAGGTCCCGGCGCGCGTGGCACGCCAGCATCTCGTAGTGCATGGCACGGATCTCCACCAGCTCGGCGTCCGTGATGCGCTGGCAGGCCAGCTCGCCGCTGGTGGCTTCCAGCGCGCCCATCATCTCGAACAGGTGGTCGATCGATTCCTTGGACAGCACTACCACCTCGGCGCCCCGGTTTGGCAGCAGTGTGACCAGGCCATCACTCGCGAGCACCTTGAAGGCTTCCCGCAGCGGAGTGCGGGAGACCTGGAGCAGGTCGCACAGCACGCGCTCATTGAGCCGGGTGCCGGGCGCCAGATCGCCTTCCATGATCATGGTGCGCAGGCGCTGGGCCACCGCCACATGCAGGATCTGGCGGTCTACGGCTTGCGAGGGAGTGGTCGGATTGGCGGTCATCAGGGATCGTGTGGCTTGACAGTATTGTATTCAAAACCTACTCTGGGGCAAGCACGAACTGCATTCCGGTGTCGTTGGCCACGCCCGGAACAGCGCGACGGACGGTCTGAAATCCTGATAAGTATTGATTTATAAGGACTTTTTGCGGAATGCAGGGCGCTTGCGCCGGGCAACATTATCCCGCATGCCGGACTCGCAGTGCATCCCCGATTTTTGAATACAAAATTCAAACCGAAGAACACGAGGCGACATGATCCGACTGAACTCCCATCCCAGCGGCCGGCATTTCCTGCAGATCCCGGGTCCGACCAACGTGCCCGACCGCGTGCTGCGCGCGATGGACTACCCCACCATCGACCACCGCGGCCCCGAGTTCCAGCAACTCGGCAAGAAGGTGCTGGCGGACATCCGCAAGGTCTTCCAGACCGCCCAGCCGGTTGTGATCTATCCGGCCTCTGGCACGGGCGCGTGGGAAGCGGCACTGGTGAATACGCTCTCCCCGGGCGACCGCGTGCTGATGTTCGAGACCGGCCACTTCGCCTCGCTGTGGAAGAAGATGGCCGACAAGCTCGGCCTGAACCCCGAATTCCTGGTGGGCGACTGGCGCCACGGCGTGGATGCCGCCGCCATCGGCGCCCGGCTGGCCGAGGACCGCAACCATGAAATCAAGGCGGTCTGCGTGGTCCATAACGAGACCTCCACCGGCGTGACCTCCGACATCGCTGCCGTGCGCCGTGCGATCGATGCCGCCGGGCACCCCGCGCTGCTGCTGGTGGACACCATCTCCTCGCTCGGCTCGATCGACTATCGCCACGACGAATGGGGCGTGGACGTGACCGTCTCGGGTTCGCAGAAGGGGCTGATGCTGCCGCCGGGCCTGTCGTTCAACGCGGTCAGCGCCAAGGCCGTGGCGGCGTCGGCCAAGTCGAAGCTGCCCAAGGCGTTCTGGGGCTGGGAAGAGATCATCGAAGCCAACAAGAATGGCTTCTGGCCGTACACCCCGGCCACCAACCTGCTCTACGGGCTGTCCGAGGCGTGCGACATGCTCCAGGAGGAAGGCTTGCAGAACGTGTTCGCACGCCATCGCCGCCATGCCGAGGCCACGCGCGCCTGCGTGAACGCCTGGGGGCTGGAGATCCTGTGCCAGAACCCGGCCGAGTACAGCCCGGCGCTGACGGCCGTGGTCATGCCGGACGGCCATAACGCTGACGCACTGCGCAAGGTGGTGCTGGAGAACTTCAACATGTCGCTGGGGCAGGGGCTGTCCAAGCTGTCCGGCAAGGTGTTCCGCATCGGCCATCTGGGCGACTTCAACGACCTGACGCTGATGGGCACCCTGGCCGGCGTGGAGATGGGCCTGGCGCTGGCCGGCGTGCCGCACCATGCGGGCGGCGTGCTGGCGGCGATGGAAAGCCTGCGCGCGGCCGCGCTGAAGCCGGCGCTGCGCGCCGCATGATCCGGTCACCAACGATGTAGAAGAAAAAGACGGGCCGCCCGGTCTTCCGGGATGGCCCGGCCGTACCGCCGATGCGCCATCAGAGCGCACGGTTCACACCAAAGGAGACAGACCATGACGTTGCGTTCCCCCGCACGCGCCGCCGCGCGTGCTTCGCTGCTCGGTATTGCCCTCAGTGTTTCATTTGCCGCTCCCGCGTTTGCCTGGGAGCCCACCAAGCCGGTCGAGATCGTGGTGCCGTTCAGTGCCGGCGGCGCCTCCGACCAGATGGCGCGTTCCATCCAGGGCATCATCGCCAAGCACAAGCTGATGGGCCAGCCGGTCATCGTGGTCAACAAGGCCGGTGCCAGCGGCGCCGAGGGCCTGATGGACACCAAGGCGTCCAAGGGCGACCCGCACAAGCTGCTGGTGACCTCGTCCGCGCTCTATACCGTGCCGATGGTCAGCCAGCTGCCGTTCAACTGGCGCGACCTGACCCCGGTGGCCATGGTGGCGATGGACGAATTCGTGCTGTGGACCAACGCCGAAGCGCCCTACAAGACCCCGGCCGACTATATCGCCGAGGCGAAGAAGCAGCCCGGCAAGCTCAAGATGGGCGGCACCAGTTCCAAGCGCGAGGACCAGATCATCACCGCGCAGATGGAGCACAAGGCTGGCGTGCGCTTCATCTACATCCCGTACAAGGGCGGCGGCGAGGCCGCCACGCAGCTCTCGGGCAAGCACATCGACTCCAACGTGAACAATCCGTCCGAATCGATCGGCCAGTGGCGGGCCGGCGAGCACCGCGCGCTGTGCGTGTTCGCGCCGTCGCGCATGCAGTACTCGGGCAAGGTCACGGCCACGCAGAGCTGGGGCGACATTCCCACCTGCAAGGAGGCCGGGCTGGACGTGCAATACCAGATGCTGCGCGTGTTCATGCTGCCGGGTGGCGTCACGCCGGACCAGCAGAAGTACTACGTCGATCTGATGCAGAAGGTGGCCGCCACGCCCGAGTGGAAGGAGTACCTCGAAAAGAACGCGCTCAAGAACGAGTTCCTGACCGGCACCAAGCTGACCGAGTTCCTCCAGGCGGACGAGACCCGCCACAAGGACATCATCAAGGAAGCGGGCTTCGTGGCGGCACGGTGAGCGCCGGCGGCGGCGTTCCTTCAACCGGGAGACTCACATGAGCGAACACACCCAGGAGCCCGCCGCGCCGGCGGCCATCACGGTGCGCACGGCGGAGATCGCCGTGGCGCTGCTGATCGCCGCCGGCGCGGTCGTGGTCATGGTCAGCAATTACCAGATCGGCGCGGGCTGGGCGCCGGACGGCCCGCAGGCCGGCTACTTCCCGCTGCGCATCGGGGCCATCATCTTCGTGGCCTGCCTGGCCGTGCTGTGGCAGGCGTGGCGCACGGCGTCCGACGCCACCTTCGTCACCTGGCCGCAGTTGCGCCAGGTGGCGGTGATCCTGGTGCCGCTGACGATCTACATCGCGCTGATCAAGGTCCTCGGCATCTACGTGGCCAGCGCCATCTTCATCGCCGGCTTCATGCGGGTCATCGGCAAGTTTGCCTGGTGGCGTGCCGTGCTGACCGGCGTTGCCATCAACGCCGCGCTGTTCTGGATCTTCGAGATGCAGTTCCGCGTGCCACTGCCGAAGGGCCCGCTCGAAGCGGCGTTCGGTTTCTGAGGGGACGGGCGTGGAAGAACTGAACTCACTGATGGGCGGCTTTGCGGTCGCCATGTCGTGGCACAACGTCGGGCTGATGCTGGTCGGCATCCTGCTCGGCATCGTGGTGGGCGTGCTGCCCGGGCTGGGCGGCCCCAACGGCGTGGCGATCCTGCTGCCGCTGACGTTTTCGATGGAGCCAACCTCGGCCATCATCATGCTGTCCTGCATCTACTGGGGCGCGCTGTTCGGCGGGGCGATCACCTCGATCCTGTTCAACATCCCCGGCGAGGCCTGGTCCGTGGCGACCACCTTCGACGGCTACCCGATGGCCCAGCAGGGCGAGGCCGGGCGGGCGCTGACCTCGGCCTTCACGGGCTCGTTCCTCGGCGCCCTCGCGGGTGTGTTGTTGATCACATTTCTGGCGCCGCTGGTGGCCAAGTTCGCGCTGCGCTTCGGGCCGCCGGAATTCTTCGCGGTGTACTTCCTCACGTTCTGCAGCTTCGTCGGCATGGGCAAGGAAGCCAAGGCCAAGATCGTGATTGCGATGTGCATGGGCTTTGCGCTGGCGGCGGTGGGCATGGATACCGTCTCGGGCACGCTGCGCATGACCTTCGGCTCCACCGAGCTGCTGCGCGGGTTTGATTTCCTGGTCGCCGTGATCGGCCTGTTCGGCATCAGCGAGATCCTGATCACGATGGAGGAGGGCGTGGCCTTCCGCGGCAAGCGCGCCAGCATCGACCTCAAGGTGGTGCTCAAGACCTGGGCAGAGCTGCCGCGCTACTGGATGACGCTGATCCGCTCGTCGGTGATTGGCTGCTGGCTGGGCGTGACGCCGGGCGGCGCCACGGCGGCGTCGTTTATGGGCTACGGCGTGGCCAAGCGCTTCTCGCGCAACCGCGAGAGCTTCGGGCGCGGCAACGTGGAAGGGGTGATCGCGCCGGAGTGCGCCGCGCACGCGGCCGGCACCAGCGCGCTGCTGCCAATGCTGGCGCTGGGCATTCCCGGTTCCGCCACGGCGGCCGTGCTGCTGGGCGGGCTGATGATCTGGGGCCTGCAGCCGGGGCCGCTGCTGTTCACCGAGCAGAAGACCTTCGTCTGGGGGCTGATCGCCAGCATGTACCTGGGCAATATCGCCGGGCTGATCGTGGTGCTCTCCACGGTGCCGCTGTTCGCGGCCATCCTGCGCATTCCGTTCGCGATCATCGCGCCGCTGATCCTCGTGGTGTGCGCCATCGGCGCATTCACGGTGCATAACGCCATGTTCGACGTCTGGCTGATGTTGATCTTCGGCGTGATTGGCTACGTGCTGAAGAAGCTGGACTACCCGCTGGCGCCGCTGGTGCTGGCGCTGGTGCTGGGTGACCGCGCCGAGGATGCGTTCCGGCAGACCATGCTGATGTCCCAGGGCCAGCTGGACGTGTTCTGGTCCAACGGCCTGGTCGGCACGATCATGGCGCTGGCCGTGGCGGTGCTGGTGTGGCCGGTGATCGGCGGGCTGGTGGAAAAGGGCCGGCGCCGGAAGGTTCAGCCCACGTAGTAGAGGATGCTGACGAACTGGCAGAAGCTGCCCGCCAGGACGAAAAGGTGCCAGATGCCGTGGAAGTGGCGCACGCGTTCGTCGAACAGGAAGAAGCCGATGCCGGCGGTATAGGTGGCGCCGCCGGCCACCAGCCAGTACAGGCCGGCACGCGGCAGGGCGGCGGTGAGCGGATCGAACGCGAACAGCACCAGCCAGCCCATGATCACGTAGATCGACAGGGACAGGATGCGCGTGCGGTGGCCGATCCACAGTTCCTGGATGATGCCGATGACCGCCAGGCCCCAGTTGACGCCGAACAGCGTCCAGCCCCAGGGGCCGCGCAGCGTGACCAGCGCGAAGGGTGTGTAGCTGCCGGCGATGAGCAGGTAGATGGCGCAGTAGTCGAGCCGGCGGAAGATGTCCTTCGCCGGGCCGCGGATGCTGTGGTAGACCGTGGAGATGGTGTAGAGCAGGACCAGCGTGGTGCCGTAGACCACTGAGCTGACCACCTTCCAGGCATCGTGATGCAAGGCCGAGGAAGTGACGAGCACTGCCATGCCGGCGGCCGCCAGGACCGCCCCCGCGAGGTGGCTGTAGCCGTTGAACCGTTCGCCGCGATACATCCCCGAAGCTCCGTTTCCGCGTTGGACCAGCCGGCATTTTGGCATGGATCAACAGAAACGATGTTGCGTCGCCGCAAATCTGACTAGTTCGAAACGTCCATGTTTCTCCCCGCTCCGGCTTGCGCCAGGGGGGAGAAGCGTGTCCCTGTTACTTCATCGCCTGGAAGAACTTCAGCGTCCGGGCGTTGGCCTCTTGTGCCGCATCCGCCACGTAATGCACGCCGTCATTGCGGGCAAAGGCGTGCTGGCAGCCCGGGTAGGTGTGGATCTCCACGTGGGGGCTGTCTTCCAGCGCCTCGATGATTTTGGCGCGGGCTTCGGCCGGCACGAATTCGTCTTCCTCGGCGATATGCATCAGCAGCGGCTTGGCGATGCGGGAGGCCTCGTCCAGATGCTTGTCCATGCCGACGCCGTAGTACGACACCGCCGCATCGGCCCCGGTGCGCGTGGCGGTCAGGTAGGCCAGCAGCCCGCCCAGGCAGTAGCCCACCGTGCCCACGCCGCCGGTCACGCCCGGCTGCTGGCGCACGGCCTGGATGGTGGCGTCGATGTCCGCCACGCCCTTGTCCACGTTGAAGCCGTTGTAGAGCGCCAGGGCGCGCTTCCACTCCGCCTCGGTCTTGTCGGTCAGTTCCACATTGGGTTCCTGGCGCCAGTACAGGTCCGGGCAGATCGCCACGAAGCCTTCGCGCGCGAAGTTGTCGCAGGTCTCGCGCATGTCGGCGTTGATACCGAAGATTTCCTGGATGACCACGATGGCCGTGCCGCGCGCGTTGGCGGCGTCCGGGGTGGCGAGGTAGGCGGCGAAGCTGCCGTCCGGTACGGAAAGGGTGATGCGCTGGCCCATGGTTGTCTCCGGTGTCGGGGGGAATGGTCCGGAGAAGCTTAGCAAACGACTATCGTTCATGTGGCGTGAAATGTTGTGAAGCGCGCGTCCCACGGCTTGCCTTTGCCGCCGCCATCGCCTTTGATGAAACGTTCCCGCCCGGCGGCATCCCATCACCGCTGTCCCACCCCCCAACCCCATCCAGGAGCACGCATCATGGCTTTCGCAATCGCGCAGGACGGCACGGAGATCTATTACAAGGACTGGGGGCACGGCCGCCCCATCGTGTTCTCGCACGGCTGGCCGCTCTGCAGCGACGCCTGGGACGCCCAGATGCTGTTCTTCGTGCAGCAGGGCTTCCGCGTGATTGCCCATGACCGCCGGGGCCATGGCCGCTCCGGGCAGCCGTCCGGGGGCAACGACATGGATACCTATGCCGATGACCTGGCCGCCGTGCTGGAGAAGGCCGACGTCGAAAAGGCCACGCTGGTCGGCCATTCCACGGGCGGGGGCGAGGTGGCGCACTACATCGGCCGTCACGGCACACGGCGCGTGGCGCAGGCGGTGCTGATCGGGGCGGTGCCGCCGATCATGCTGAAGACCGCCGCCAACCCGGGCGGGCTGCCCATCGACGTGTTCGACGGCATCCGCAAGGGCGTGGCCGAGAACCGCTCGCAGTTCTACAAGGACCTGGCGGTGCCGTTCCACGGGTATAACCGCGAGGGCGCCAAGCCGTCGCAGGGCACCATCGACAGTTTCTGGGCGCAGGGCATGGCGGGCGGCATCAAGGGCCAGTACGAGTGCATCAAGCAGTTTTCGGAGGTGGACTACACCGAGGACCTGAAGAAGTTCGACGTGCCCACGCTGATCCTGCATGGCGAGGACGACCAGATCGTGCCGATCGACGCCGCCGGGCGGCTGTCGGCCAAGATCGTCAAGGGGGCGGTGCTGAAGACGTATCCCGGCTTCTCGCACGGCATGTGCGTGGTCAATGCCGATGTGATCAACGCCGACCTGCTGGCCTTCGTCAAACAGTCGACCTGATAGCAGCGCCTGGGGCAGACCGGTGAAACCATAAGAATTTTTGCGTTCATCGGTCTGAAAAGCGCTTTTTTCTGCTTTCGACAGCCGCCAGACTGTCGGCAGCAGCGCGTCCCCCGCCGGTTTGCCGAGGCTCGCCCCTCCGCGCTGTCCCCTATCTATATAAGAAGACACCGGAGACAACATGACCCCCACCTACCGCGCCGTCCGGCGCCGCCTGCTGCTGGCCGGCCTTGCCGCGCCGCTGGCCGTCTCGATGCGTAGCGCGCTGGCCGCGTGGCCGGACAAGCCGATCCGCCTGGTGGTGCCCTACCCGCCGGGCGGGGCCACCGATGTGATCGGCCGCATCATCGCCAGCAAGCTCTCCGAGGCGCTGGGCCAGCAGGTGGTGGTGGACAACCGGGGCGGCGCGGGCGGCAATATCGGCGCCGAGGCCGTCGCCAAGGCGGCGCCCGATGGCTACACGCTGCTGATGGGCGCGCTGACCTCGCACTCGACCATGGCCACGCTGGAGCGCGGCCGGCTGCGCTACGATCTGGTGAAGGACTTCGCGCCGGTGATGGTGGTGGGCTCGGTGCCGCTGGTGGTGGTGGTCAACCCCAAGCTGCCGGTGCACACGCTGCAGGAGCTGATCCAGTACGGCAAGGCGCATCCGGGCAAGCTGAACTACGCGTCGTCTGGCGCCGGGGCGCCGCAGCGCATGGCCGCCGAGATCTTCCGCAAGGAGGCCGGGCTCGACATGGTGCACGTGCCCTACAAAGGCAGCGGCCCGGCGATGACCGACCTCGTGGCGGGGCAGGTGAACATGATGGTGGAAACCGCGCCGGCCTCGCTGCCGTTCATCAAGTCCGGACAATTGCGCGCGCTGGCCGTGGCCGCGCCGGCCCGGATCTCGATGCTGCCGGACGTGCCATCCGCCACCGAGGCCGGCATGCCCGCGCTCGACGTCAGCTCCACGTTCGGCGTGCTGGCGCCCACCGGCACCCCGCCGGCCGTGGTCGAACGGCTGAACGCCGCGCTGGCCAGGATGCTCGAGGCGCCGGACGTCAAGGAGCAGTTCCTGAAGCAGGGCGTCTACGCGCTGGCGCCGACTTCGCCGGACAAGGCCGCCGAGCGCCTGCGCACCGAGGTATCGCGCTGGGAAAAGGTGATTACCGACGCCCAGATCAAATCGGATGGCTGACCGCCATCGCCGATTTCTGAATTTTTCTTGATTGTTGTTCGTACACGCCGCATCCATGACTCAGAAACCCAAGGACTCCTCCTCCCCCGCATCGACCCCATCGACCGGATCGACGGAATCGACCCAAGGCCAGCCCGGCGCCACCGGCCTGCGCAAGGGCCTGACCAACTATGGCGACCAGGGCTTCTCGCTGTTCCTGCGCAAGGCGTTCATCAAGGGCTCGGGCTACACGGACAGCGCGCTCGATCGCCCGGTCATCGGCATCGCTGACACCGGGAGCGCGTACAACCCGTGCCACGGCAACATGCCGCAGCTGCTGGAGGCGGTGAAGCGCGGCATCATGCTCGCCGGCGGGCTGCCGATGGCCTTCCCGACCATCTCCGTGCACGAGAGCTTTGCCGCGCCGACCAGCATGTACCTGCGCAACCTCATGTCGATGGACACCGAGGAGATGATCCGCGCCCAGCCGATGGACGCGGTGGTGCTGATCGGCGGCTGCGACAAGACCGTGCCGGCGCAGCTGATGGGCGCCGCCTCGGCCGGCGTGCCGGCGATCCAGCTCGTGACCGGGGCGATGCTGACCGGCTCGCACCGCAGTGAGCGCGTGGGCGCCTGTACGGACTGCCGCCGCTACTGGGGCAAGTTCCGCGCGGGCGAGATCGATGCCGACGAGACCGCCGACGTCAACAACCAGCTGGTGGCCAGCGTGGGCACCTGCTCGGTGATGGGCACGGCCAGCACCATGGCCTGCCTGACCGAGGCGATGGGCATGAGCCTGCCCGGCGCGGCCACGCCGCCCGCCGTCACGGCGGACCGCATCCGCATTGCCGAGCTGACCGGCGCGCGCGCGGTGCAGATGGCACGCGAGCGGCTGACCATCGACCGCATCCTGACCCCGGCCGCGTTCGAGAACGCGATGCGGGTGCTGCTGGCCATTGGCGGGTCCACCAACGGCATCGTCCACCTGGCGGCCATCGCCGGGCGCGTGGGGCTGGACATCGACATGCAGGCGCTGGACCACATGGGCCGCGAGACCCCGGTGCTGCTCGACCTGAAGCCGAGCGGCCAGCACTATATGGAGGACTTCCACAAGGCCGGCGGCATGGCCACGCTGCTGCGCGAACTGAAGCCGCTGCTGCGGCTGGACGCGCTGACGGTGACCGGCCGCACGCTGGGCGAGGAGATCGAGGCCGCTGGCCCGGGCTTCGCGCAGGACGTGGTGCGCACGATGGCCGCGCCGATCTATCCGCAGGGCGGCATCGCCGTGCTGGCCGGCAACCTGGCGCCGGGCGGGGCCATCATCAAGCAGTCGGCCGCCGATGCCCGGCTGATGGAGCACGAAGGCCGCGTGGTGGTGTTCCAGGACTCGCAGGACCTGGTCGAGCGGATCGATTCGGATGACCTCGACGTGACGCCCGACGACATCCTCGTGCTGCGCAATATCGGCCCGAAGGGGGCGCCGGGCATGCCCGAGGCTGGCTATATCCCGATTCCGCGCAAGCTGGCCCGCGCTGGCGTGAAGGACATGGTGCGGATTTCGGACGGCCGCATGAGCGGCACGGCGTTCGGCACGGTGGTGCTCCATGTAACACCCGAGGCGGCCGTGGGCGGCCCGCTGGCGCTGGTGCGCACCGGCGACCGCATCCGCCTCAGTGTGAGCCGGCGCGAGCTGAGCCTGCTGGTATCGGACGAGGAACTGGCGCAGCGGCGCGCGGCATCGGACTGGATCGAACCGAGCGCGCCGCGCGGCTACCTGAAGCTGTTCCTGCAGACGGTGACGCAGGCCGACCGGGGGGTGGATTTCGACTTCCTGCGCGCGGCGGAGACCCGTGGCAAGACGCCGGAGTAGGGCGGTGGCAGGGGCGATGTCAGGGGCGTGTCAGGTCCGGGTGGTCCGGAACAGCGCGCGGGCTTCGTCGAGCAGGGCTTCGGCCAGCGAGGCGCGCGGCCCGTGCGTGGCCCAGATCAGGCCCACGCGGCGTACCGGCGCGCGGTCCGGCAGCGGCAGGCGGGCGATCTTGAGCGGGCCGTCCCACATCGGCGCCCAGTCCGGCACCAGCGCCACGCCGAGGCCCTCGCTCACCAGCGCGGCGATGACCATCAGGCCATCGACCTCAAGCCGCTGGTGCGGCCGGATATCGTGGTCGCGCAGGTAGCGGTCCGCCAGCTGCCCGCCCAGTACGGAGCGGTCGTAGCGGATGAACGGCTGGGTGGCCAGCAGCGCGTGCGGGTCCTGCCCGGCCAGCGCGGCGGGTGCCACCACCACCAGCGGCTCGGCGATGAATTCGGCCCACTGGTAGCCCTTGGCCACCGCGAACTGCGGCTCCACCACGATGGCGGCATCGAGTTCGCCACGCACGAGGCTTTCGCACAGTTCGATGGAACGGCCAGGCTTGACGAACAGGTTGACGTCCGGATGCCGCCGGTAGAGCTGGCCCAGCAGCGGCGGCACGATGCTGCCCATCGCCGTCACGAAGGAGCCGAGCCGGAATTCGCCGAGCGAGGCGTCGCCGCTGGCCACGGTGCTCATGTCGCGCACATCGCGAATCACCTGCCGGGCACGTTCGAGAATGCGGATGCCGGCCTCGGTCGGTACCACCGAGCGGCCGGCGCGCCGCACCAGCGGCACGCCAATCTCCTCCTCGAGCGCGTGCAGCCGGGCCGCGATGGCGGCCGGCGTCAGGTCGAGCCGGCGCGCCGCTTCCGCGAGCGAGCCGACATCCACCACTGTCACGAAGCTTTGGAGGAATCTGACATCCATGCCGTGATGCTAACAAATCCCATGACCTTGAAGGGGGCGCCGCTTGGGGCTACCCTGACGATCGCTTTCCCTGACTACCCCCCAGGAGCCACCATGCCTTCCCCCGCTTCCCCCGCTCTCACTGCGCTGACCGCTGACGCACGCGGCGTCTTTCCCATCGCCCCCACGCCGTTCTTCGACGATGGCACGATCGACATCGCCTCGATCGACCGCCTGACCGACTTCTACCTGGCCTGTGGCGCCACCGGCATCACCGTGCTGGGCCAGCTTGGCGAGGCGCCCAAGCTGGAGCATGCCGAATCCGTGGAGGTGGCGGCCCAGATGATCCGCCGGGCGGGTCGGCTGCCGGTGGTGGTGGGGGTGTCGGCGCCCGGGTTTGCCGCCATGCGTGCCCTGACGCGGGAGGTGATGGAGCGCGGCGCGGCCGGCGTGATGATCGCCCCGCCCAACACGCTGCGCACCGATGACCAGATCGTCGGCTATTACCGCCAGGCCGTCGAGGCCATCGGCGCGGACGTGCCGTTCGTGATTCAGGACTATCCGCTGACCTTCTCGGTGCAGATGACGCCCGGCGTGATCCGCCGCATCGTGCAGGAACTGCCCTCGTGCGTGATGCTCAAGCACGAGGACTGGCCCGGGCTGGAGAAGATCTCGACGCTGCGCGGCTTCGAGCGCGACGGTTCGATGCGCCATATCTCCATCCTGTGCGGCAACAACGGCCTGTTCCTCGACTATGAGATGGAGCGCGGCGCCGACGGCGCCAACACGGGCTACTGCTTCCCGGACATGCTCTGCGACGTGGTGCGCCTCTCCGCCGCCGGCCAGCGTGAGGCAGCGCACGACCTGTTCGATGCCCACCTGCCGCTGCTGCGCTACGAGCAGCAGCCCGGCGCGGGGCTGGCGGTGCGCAAGTACGTGATGATGCGGCGCGGCTTGCTGACGTCTGCCGCCCAGCGCAAGCCGGCGGCGGCGATGACGCCTACCGCCAGGTCGGAGGTCGACCACCTGCTGGCCCGCTTGGCACGGCATGACCCGCGCGCGGCTGCGGCAATCGGCTAAAGCCGGCTTTCCCAGGATTCTCGGACTCGTCCTATATCGTTAAGCCACGTTGCTTGGTAATGTGACGCGATACGTGCCTGCCAAGGCATGCCATTCGCATTTGCACTTCGCAATCAATATGAAGCAGGATGGATTTTCTCTGAGGATTCGGCAATGGGAGACAGGGCTAACCTGATGCGCACGCTTGTATCGTTCGCACTCCTGCGTGAGGCAGAGCGCAAAGTCTTCATCTCGCAAATGAACGAATTCCTGCTGGCCTCCCCGAAGATCCGGCAACGGATCGTCCAGGAATGGCGCGAGGGCGCCGAAGGCCACCGGAAGGGTGCCGCCGGCCGAGCAGAGGATTGCAATCGATCAGGCCTGCTATGAGTCGCTACGGTATCCGCGTCATCTTTGCCGATGACCATCCTGTGCTCACGCTCGCAAACCGCCATGTCGTCGCCGCCGTGCCCACCATTGCCTGTGTGGGCGACGCGCGCAATTCGACAGAACTCGTCGATCTGCTACAGCGCACGCCCTGCGACGTGCTGGTCACGGACTACGCCATGCCCGGTGGCGAGTACGGCGACGGGCGTACGATGATCTCGTTCCTCTCCCGCCGCTATCCGGCGCTCAAGCTCGTGGTCATGACCATGATGGACAACCCGATGGTGCTGCGCTCGCTGTTCGGCCAGCGCATCCATTGCATCGTCAGCAAGTCCGACGATCCGGGCTACGTGGTGCCGGCGATCCATGCCGCGTTCCGCGGGGATCGCTTTGTCTCGCCGCGCGTGGAATAGCTGCTGGAGGCCTGGCCGGTCACCGAGGGGAGCGGCGACGATGCGCGCCTGCGGGCACTCAGCCAGCGCGAGCTGGAGGTGGTGCGTCTGTTCGTCTCGGGCATGACCGTCTCCGAAATCGCGGGCGTCCTGCGGCGGACCAAGCAAACCATCAGCACGCAAAAGCTCAGCGCGATGCGCAAGCTCGGCATCGAGCGTGACGGCGACCTGTTCCGATACGCGAACGAGGTAGGGCTGGTGGCGAGTGCGTCGGGCGCAGTCTAGTTGCCAACGTCGTCAAGCAGCGCGAGCGAGGCGGCACAGCGGATCAGTTCCATGTCGTTCCGCAGCCCCAGTTTCTGCATGGCGCGGTTCTTCTGGGTGCTCACCGTCTGCTTCGCCTTGTGCGTCCTGGCAGCGATTTCGCTGATCGTCATCCCGGACACATAGAGCCGCACGACTTCCATCTCCCGCGCCGACAGGCCGCCGCCCGGCGCGGCGAGCAGCCGGCTGATGGCCGGCGAGAGGTATGCCACACCGCGCCAGGCCTCGCGTATCGCCGTGACGATATGCCCCACCTCGTCGAACTTGCTGACGATGCCCGTCAAGCCGCGCGCGAGGATGGCGCGAACGATCACCGGATTCTCCTGCGCCAGCAGCACCACGATGGCGATGCTCGGATACTTGCGCCGCAGGTATCGCAGCAACGCCATGCCATCCATGGCGTCCCGGCCGCGCATCGAGTAATCGACGAGGACCACGTCGCATTCGAATGGACTCGACGATCGCTCGAACTCCTCGGCAGTCGCATGAATGCCTACGAGTTCCAGCTGCGGAGACGTCTTGGCAATGTGCTCCACGCCGAGTCTGGCCAAAGGCCGGTCGCCTGCAAACACGACACGGATGCGCGGACCTGGTGCGAAGTTCAGCTGGTGCATGGCGATGTGTGCCCGATATGGTAGGTCTGAAGCGGCCGGATTGTAGAGGGCCAAGACCCGCCCGCACATCGGAATTCTCCGAGAAATGCGATCACTTCCCGCTATACCCATCATGCGTCACTGGCGCGGCGCCGACAGGCACGCGAGCGCATTGGAAAAATCGGACTAGTTCAATAGATTGCGCGGCGCCAGCTTGCTAGTCTTCGCTCTCTGGAAAACTCATTCCAGCCTCGAACGGCGCCATGAACGAAACAGATGCAGCACGCGAGGAGGGCGCGGTGTCCACGTCCTCCGATTACAGCGACCTCGTCGCGCTGGCCATGGGCGGCGCGCTGGATGTGCCTTCGCTGCCGGATACATCGCTGGTACGACGCGCTTCCGACGCCAGCCAGCCACTCGCCGACCTTGATGCTTCCGACGTGCTGGGGCAGCTTGCTGTCGAGTATCGTGAGGCGCTGATGTCCGTCGGCCAGGAGCCGAAGCGCCTCAAGCGCCTGGGAGCCGGGTGCGCGTCCGGTCCGCTACCCCCCGATCCGCTGCGTCTGAACACCAAGGCGACATCGGCCGTCTGCCTGTTCGACGATCTGCTTGGCCCGCGTCGCATCGACCGCGTGCTGGACGGTCTCGACAGCTTCGGCGCGCAGCAACTGTTTGCACCGCCGCCTCGGCACGAGATCCTGAGACTATTCGCAACCCGCAATCTGCAGACGCGCCGCGCTGGGCAGTTCGCGCTGCTGGCACGCCAGGAGCACCATGCATCGAGCATGGACAGCTGCCTCGCCATGCCGGAGATCGCGGCTGACCCCGCCGACGACACAGGAGACCGCCATGCCACCACGTGACGGCGGGCTTCGCCACGCGTACCTCCCCTCCCTGCTGGATCGCCTGCAGGACGATGCCCCGCAACAGCGCAGCGAGCCGCCCGAGGCCTACGCGCCGGACGAGCGCGGCATGCGTCGCATCATCCAGCGCGATCTTGGCCTGTTGCTGAATACCACCAACCTGAACGAGGAACTCGACGCCGGGGCCTATCCCGAGGTGGCTAACTCGGTCGTCAACTACGGCATTCCACCGCTCTCCGGCGGATTCGCCACGGAAATGACCTGGGAGCGGCTTGAGGAGCGGGTGCGTACCGCGATCGCCCGCTTCGAGCCCCGGCTGATTCCGGACACGGTGCGGCTGCGTCCGCTGCGCGACGCGTCCGCACGGCGCTACAACAAGATGATGTTCGAGATCGAGGCGCTGATGCAGTGGACGCCCTATCCGCTCGAGTTTCGTATCCAGAGCGTCTTCGATCTGGAGCTGAGCAAGGTCTCGCTCCAGTCGGGCCATACCCCGGGATCGGCAGGCTGACATGGATCCGAAGTTTCTCGAGTATTACAACCGCGAGCTGACCTACCTGCGCGAATCGGCAGGCGAGTTCGCCGCACAGCATCCGAAGATTGCGCGCCGGCTGGGCATGGAGGGCATCGAAGTTGCCGATCCTTATGTCGAGCGGATGATCGAGGCGTTCTGCTTCATGTCCGCACGCACGCACCTGAAGCTGGATGCGGAGTTCCCGCGCTTCACCCAGCGGCTGCTCGAAGTCGTCTATCCGAACTACGTGGCGCCCACGCCATCGATGGCGGTGGCGCGGCTCCATCCGAGCCTGCGCGAGGGAGAGTTCAGCCAGGGCTTCAAGGTGGCGCGCCATAGCGTCATGCGTTCCGCCGTGCCGCCCGGCGAACAGACCGCGTGCGAGTTCCGCACCGGGCAGGACGTTACGCTCTGGCCAATCGAGATCGCCGATGCGCGGCTGACCGCCGTGCCGCCGGACCTTCCGGAGACCGGCCATCTGCTCCGCCACCGCCAGTTGCGCGGCGCGCTGCGGCTGCGCTTGCGTACGGTCGGCGATATCCGCTTCAACGAGATCAAGGGGCTGGACCAGCTGCCACTTTATATCGACGGTGACGAGCGCATCGCCTCGCATCTGTTCGAGTTGATCCATGCGGGCGCCGTGGCGTCCGTGGTGCGGCCGGACGGGGTTACCGATCACCAGCGGTGCCACGTCGTGTCCAGGGCGCCGGTAGCGTTCGAAGGCTTCGAGCCGGACCAGAGCCTGCTGCCGCTGCGCTGGAACAAGTTCAGCGGGCACAACCTGCTCCAGGAGTATTTCTCGTGCCGGCAACGCTTCTACTTCTTCGTGCTGAAGGATCTGGCGAAGGGGCTGTCCCGCGTGGACGGCAAGGAGGCCGAGATCGTGCTGCTGCTGGACCGCATGCCGGACGAACTGGGCGTGCATGTCGATGGCAGCCGCTTCCTGCTGTTCTGTACACCGATCGTCAACCTGTTTCCCCGGCGTACGGACCGTGTGGAGGTGGACCGCAGCCTGACGGACTTCCACCTCGTGGTCGATCGCGCACGTCCGCGTGACTACGAGGTCTATTCGGTCTCGCGCGTCTTTGGACAGATGGCAGAGACCTCGACGGAGATCCAGTTCAATCCGTTGTACCAGACCCTCCATAGTGACCTTGGCAATTATGGCCGGTACTTCTCGGTGCGGCGGGAGCAGCGCATGCTGTCCGGCGATGCCCGCAAGTACGGCACGCGCACGGCCTACATCGGCACGGAGGTATTCCTGTCGCTGGTGGATCAGGCCGAGGCGCCTTACTCCGACGATATCCGCTACCTGTCCGTGGAGGCATGGGTCACCAACCGCGACCTGCCGCGCCTGATGCCACGCGGCGTGGGTGGCCATCTGACCATGCCTGATGCGGTACCGCTGGAGGCCGTCAGTCTGGTCCATGCGCCGAGCGCCCCGCGCGCGCCCTACGCGAGCGACGAAGCCGCGTGGCGGCTGATTCGCCAGCTGAGCTTCAACTACATGCCCTTGTCGGAGCTCGACCATGGCGAAGGCGCGCAGGCGCTGCGCAACATGCTGCGCCTGTTCGTGACCAGCAGCGAGCGCGAGCAGATCGCGCAAGTCGAGAGTCTGGTCGGCGCGAAGACGCAGCCCGTGGTGAGCCGCCTGCCGGGAAATGGCCTGCTGGTGTACGGGCGCGGCGTGCGCTGCGAACTGACGGTGGACGAGAACGGCTTCTCCGGTGCCAGCCCGTACCTGTTCGGCCTGATCCTGGAGCACTATCTCGCACGCCACGTGGCGATCAACGTCTTTTCCGAAACCGAACTGCATTCGATGCAGCGGGGCCTGATCACGCGCTGGGCGCCCCGGATGGGAGGGCGCGGTGCGGTATAAGGCCGTGGAAACGCCGCCGAATGCGGCATTGCAGCCGGATGCGCTGCGCGCATGGTTCGATCAGGGCCGCCCTTGGAAGTCAGGCTTCATGAGCCTGATGCGCGCGATTGCCGCGCGCGACCGCAGCCGCCCCGCGCCCGGGTCTGCCGACCTGCCGTCGCAGGAGACGTACCGCATCGGCCAGCGCCCGGTGCTTGCCTTTCCACCACGGGAAGTCGCGTCGCTCGACACGCGGCACGGACGGCTTGATATCCGGCTGTTCGGGCTGGGCATCTGGGGCCCGCAGGGGCCGCTGCCGCTGCATGCCACGGAGCTGGCCTATCACCGGTCCGTCGCGCTCCAGGACCGGACGCTCGAGCACTTCGCCGACCTGTTCCACCATCGCGCGCTGTCGCTGTTCTATCGCGCGTGGGCCGCTGGTCAGTCCACCGCCGCGCTCGATCGGCCCGACGAAGAGCGGTTCTCGTTCTACGTTGCCAGCCTGATGGGCACGGACCAGGCGGAGGCGCGCCAGAGTTGCCTGCCTACCCACGCGCGCTACGGCGCTTCGGCGCACCTTGTGCGCGAGGCCCGGAACCCGGAGGGCCTCGCGGCCACGCTCTCGCAGTACTTCGATGTACCGATTACCGTCGATGAGTACGTGCCGCACTGGATTCGCGTCGACGAGACCGGCCATTGCCGGCTGGGCCTGCCGGGTGCCTCGTCCTTCATGGGCGAGGCGGCGATGCTCGGCGAGCAGATTGCGGACCGACAGCACAAGTTTCGCCTTGTGATCGGCCCACTGGACTTCCCCCACTACCAGCGGCTGACGCCGCGTGGCGAGGATTTGCGCGCACTGGTCGAGTGGGTCCGCGCATTCATCGGTTACGAGTACGACTGGGAAATTCAGTTGCTGATCAAACCGGAGGAAGTGCCGGCACCGCGCGTGGACGGGTCTCAGCGGCTTGGACACTCGACCTGGCTGGGCGAGTGCGACCCGGCGCAACCCGTGTCCGGCATGGTCTTCGAGCCGGAGGTTTACGCGGCATGACCGAGAACTTCCACATGACAATGCAGACCTTGGCACCCGCCGCGACGTCGCGCTACGACGAATTGCTCGAACCGGTTTCGGATGCCTTCGCCTGTGGCGATGACCTGGAATACGATCCAGCCTTCATCATGCTCCAGGCCGCCGTGGCGCCGTCGGCGCCCGTGCAATACGGCGACTTCGTCGAGACGCCGGCGTCGGTCAACTGGGCCGAGGCCGAGCGCGAGTGCGAGGCGATGCTGGCGCGCACCAAGGACCTCCGGGTGGCGATCATCCTGTTGCGTGCCGCCGTGCGGCTGCGCGGCGCGGCGGGTCTGCGCGATGGGATGGTCTTTCTCCAGGCACTACTGGAACGATATGGCAACGGTCTGCATCCGTTACCGTACTTCGACGGACAATGGGACCCCATCACGTTTGCCAATGCGCTTGCCGCGCTGGCAGACGCGGAAGGCGCGCTGACGGATGTTCGCGAGATCCCGCTACCCAAGGCGGCCGGTGTGCAGTTGCAATTGCGCGACATCGAGAAAGCAATGGCGATGCCGCGCCAGAAGGATGCGCTGTCGCCCGAAAGCGTAACGCGCATGCTCAAGGAACTGGCCGCGCGTGGCGAAGCGGTCGTGCTCGCACTTGGTGACGCCCATGTCCGGTTGGCACAGATCGCCGCATGGGCAGCAAGCGGGCTCAAGGCCGACGCGCCCAACCTCGACCCGCTTTCGCGGCTGTTGCAACCATTCAGCGAGATGGATCGCCTGGTGGAGGCTGCGCCACCAGCACAGTCGACGGCCCCTGTCGCCGAGATGCGGGCAGTGGGATCCGGCACCATCGCGCCCTCAAGCGCACCCTCCACCGCGCCGGAAATTCCCAAGCCCATCGCGCATGCGACGACGATGGCTGCGTCACACACCGCCCCAGCCGCTCCCATCGCTCCGACGATGGACCGCTGGACCGCCCTTGCCACGATGCGGCAAGTGCGGGAGTGGTTTGAAGACAACGAGCCGAGCAGCCCGGTAACCGTGATGCTGCGCGAGGCAGAGCGCATGGTCGGCAAGCGGTTCTCGGAACTCGCACAAAGCATTCCTCTTGAACTGCTGTCGAAGTGGGATGCCGTGGACAACTGAATGGGCCCAACTGGCACTCCCATTAACGCATCGGACGACACGCCCGCGACCCGGCGGCGTCGCCCGCAATCTCGATAGGTACCGTGATGAAAGGCTATACCAAGGGCTTCGCCGTGCTGCTGGGGCTTGGACTCCTGCTACCGGCGGGCGGCGCGATGGCGGCATGCAGTCAGGTGACGCAGGCGGACATCGACGAATGGACCGCGAAGGGGCTCCCGAATCTCGACGTCATTCAGAAGGAAATCAGCTTCCATGTGACCTTCCCGTCGACGATTGATGTCCGGCCCGACCTTCCGGTTGGCGAGACGTTTGGCAGTGGGGCGTCTGCGAGCTTGGGAAGCAGCACGGCCCTATTGAACTGTGACTGGCGCACCGGCGGGCAGGTTCGCTACGCGTTCGTGAGTCCGAAGCAGGACACCGCCTTCCCGGGGGTGGTGGAATCCGGTCTCAAGGGTATCGGCATCCGCCTCAGCTATGTCCGGAGTTCCGGGACGGTCAGCACATTTCCCTTCATCGTAAACTTCGGGCCGGCGAAACCCAATCAACCGTACTTTCCCGGCTTCCGCTCAGGGCTGCGGATCGTGATCGATTTTGTGAAGACCGGAGAGATGGACGCCTCGACGACGTTCAGCGCCGCGAACATCGCCACAGTCATGGGCGATGGCTCGGGCGGACCGGTCATCCGGATCTCCAACGGCAGCACGCGGATCAACGTGCTGCCCAGTTGCAGCCCAAGCACGCCGACCCGGAACATCGACTTCGGTACATTTGGCGCCAACAGTGTCACACAGACCGCGGGGCCTACGCGCCCTATCAGCTTTGAAGTGACCTGCATCGGCCCTGCGTCGCCCAGATCGATCACGGCCAAGCTCACCGGCACGCCGGACACCGAAAATCACTCGCTGCTCCGGAATACTGGCGCGCAGCACCTTGGCATCAGGGTCAAGGATCGCGACAGCGATGCCGTGCTCAGGCCCAACGACAACGCCAGCGTTATTACCAAGCCCGGCAACACGAAGCTGTTCACGTACAACCTTGATGCCACCGTGCTGCGCACCGGGACGCAGACGCCGACCGCCGGTCTGATCCGTGCCACGGCCGTATTCACCATGGCGGTCAACTGAAGGCGACGGTAGGGGGCAAGGTGATGGCCGAGAGAATCTTCGTGCAGATGGCAAGCTATCGGGATCCCCAACTGATCCCGACCTTGCACAGCCTGGTCAGGCAGGCGTCCCGGCCGGATCGGCTACGCGTGGTGGTGTGCTGGCAGCACGGACTCGACGAGATGATCGGCACGTTCTTCGCACATGGTTTTTCGCATTGGCAAGTGGTGATGCGCGATGGGCACACCGTGCACCGGCTGGTGCTGGCGGAAGCGACGGTCGAACTGATCGATGTGGCCGCCATGGAAAGCCAGGGCGCCTGCTGGGCGCGGAACCTGATCCAGCAGCAGTACGCCGGCGAAGGCTATACCTTGCAGATCGACTCCCACCATCGCTTCGTCCAGGGATGGGACAGGACGGCCATCGAGATGCTCGAGTCGCTGCGCCACGAAAGCGAGAGGCCTGTGCTGACAGCCTACCTGCCGGCCTTCGAGCCAAAGGACGAAGACCCGTCGCGCCGAGGCGAGCATCCAACCTTCCTCATCTTCGACCGGTTCATTGCGGCCGGGGCCCTGCTTGTAGCGTCGCGCCGGATTCCGGGCTGGGAGGCGCTGGAAAGGCCGCTCAAGGCCCGCTTCTATAGCGGGCACTTTGCCTTCGCCGATGGGCATTTCTCGACAAACGTCCAGCACGATCCCGAGTACTTCTTCCACGGCGAGGAGATCTCGATTGCAGCGCGGGCCTTTACCCATGGATATGACCTGTACCACCCGCACCGTGTGCTGGCCTGGCATGAATACACGCGTGACTATCGTGCCAAGGTGTGGGATGACCACACCCCCGAGAATCAGGCCCGTGGCTTGATGAAGACGGTATGGTTCGAGCGCGACCGGCTCTCGCAGGAGCGTAATCGCGCCCTGCTTGGCGTGGATGGCATGAGGGCTGCCTGCATCGATTTTGGTCCGTATGGACTCGGTCAGGTACGCACGCTGGCCGAGTACGAAGCCTATGCGGGTGTCAGCTTCGCGCGGCGAGCTGCCACGCCGGAAGCGCTGCGCGGGGATCTCCCCACGGCCGGCACGTCCCATCCCGAGACCGCGCCCGCGCGCCTGCGGCGCTCGCATGACGTGGCAGTCGAGCTCCATCTCGGCGACCTCGATAGTTTGTCTGGCGTACAGCACATCGCGTTCACGGTCCTCGCGACGGATGGCGGCACGCTTCATGAAGAGCTTCAGCCGGCCAATGGACTAACGCGGATCCTCGCTGAGCACAACGGCTGGCTGTGCCGGCGACTCATCTTCCAGTCCCGCGAGGATGGCCTCCCGGTCCGCTACATCGCCAGATTCGTCAATGTGGACGACGTCACCGTACACGAGCTGGCGCACGACGTGCCGCCCTACGGCACCCCCACCTCGCCTTGAACTCTGCCCACCGGCGGACCCATTCCCCTCCCGGCATCTCTGTTACACCATGACCACATCCAGAAAGACCCTGTTCGGCAAACTCGGCGAAACGCTGTTTCGCAGCATCGAATCGGCCACGACGTTCTGCAAGCTGCGCGGCAACCCTTATGTCGAACTGGCGCACTGGCTGCACCAGATCCTGGCGCTGCCGGACAGCGATATGCACCGCATTTGCCGCCACGGCGGCGTGGATCGCGAGAAGCTCGATGCGGATCTCGTCCGGGCACTGGCCGCTTTGCCTGCCGGAGCCAGTTCGATCAGCGACTTCTCGAACCATATCGACATCGCCATCGAGCGCGCGTGGGTGGCTGCGACACTCGAGTTCCGCGACCCGCGCGTACGCGGCGCCTGGCTCATGGCGGCCTTGCTGAAGTCGCCCGAGTTGCGGCGCGTACTGCTGTCGATCTCCCCCGAGTTCGCGAAGATCGGCGTGACGGATCTGAATGCCATGCTGCCGGCCTGGATCATCGATTCGCCCGAGGAGGGGGATCAAGCCTACGAAAGCGCCGATTTCCCGGCCGTGATGCCCGGCGTGGCGTCCGGCGCCATGGGAGACGCCGCAGTGGCCGGTTCTGCGTGGACCTGACTGCCCGCGCGCGGGCCGGTGGTGTCGATCCTGTGATCGGTCGGGAACTGGAGATCCGCACGATGATCGACGTTCTGGTTCGCCGCCGGCAGAACAATCCTCTGCTGACGGGTGAGGCCGGCGTCGGCAAGACCGCTGTTGTGGAAGGGCTGGCGTTGGCCATCGCCCGGGGCGATGTGCCGTCGAAGCTGGCCGACGCAAAGCTCCTGAGCCTGGACGTTGGCGCGCTGCTGGCGGGCGCGAGCATGAAGGGCGAATTCGAGGCGCGCCTGAAAGGCGTGCTGGCCGCGGCGGAAGCGAGTGCGGGAATCGCAATCCTGTTTGTGGACGAGATCCACACGCTGATCGGCGCGGGCGGGCAGGCCGGCACCGGCGATGCCGCGAATCTGCTCAAGCCGGCACTCGCACGCGGAACAATCCGCACGATTGGCGCAACGACATGGGCCGAGTACAAGCGCCATATCGAAAAGGACCCGGCGCTGACGCGCCGCTTCCAGGTGCTGCAGGTCCATGAGCCGCAGGAGCCGGCGGCCATCGACATGGTGCGCGGGCTGGTGAAGACGTTCTCGCGTCACCACGGCGTGGTGGTCCTCGATGCGGCGATCCGCGCCGCGGTGGCGTTGTCACATCGCTACATTCCGTCCCGCCAACTGCCCGACAAGGCCATCAGCCTGCTCGACACGGCCTGCGCGCGGGTCGGTCTTTCCCAGCAAACGCGACCAAGGGAGTTGCAGGACGTGCAGCAGCAGTTGCTGGCGGCGCGCGCCGAGCTGGATCTGCTGGAAAGCGAAGCGCGCATCGGGCTCGAAGTGGACAGGAATCTGGAAGACGTGCGGCGCCGCATCGGCGGATTGGAGGGCGAGGAAGCGGCCATCACCGCAAGGTGGGAGGCCCAGCGCGAGGCGGCACAGGCATTGCTGTCCGCGCGCGAACGCATCGAACGCCGCGCTGGCGTGGACGGGGAGAGTGACGACGACCCGGAGCCGCCGCCCTCCATCGCGGCGCTCCGCGAACTCGAAGCGAGCATGGCGGCGCTCCAGGGTGAGGTGCCGCTTGTGTTTGCCGAGGTCAATGAGGCGATTGTGGCCCAGGTCGTCTCCGACTGGACGGGCATCCCCGCCGGTCGCATGCTGACAAACCAGGTCGCCGCCGTGCAGGCCCTTCCGTCTACGCTCGCCCATCGGGTAATGGGGCAGGAGAACGCCCTGCATCGAATCAGCGAGCGGGTGCAGACCGCGCGCGCCGGGCTGACAGACCCGGGGAAGCCGCTCGGCGTGTTCCTGCTGGTTGGCCCGTCCGGGGTGGGCAAGACCGAAACGGCACTGGCGCTGGCGGAGGCCCTCTATGGCGGCGAGCAAAACCTGATTACGATCAACATGAGCGAGTATCAGGAGGCGCACACCGTCTCCGGGCTCAAGGGCGCGCCGCCCGGCTATGTCGGGTATGGCGAAGGTGGCGTGCTCACCGAAGCGGTGCGGCGCCGCCCCTACTCGGTGGTTCTGCTCGATGAAGTGGAGAAAGCGCATCGCGACGTCCACGAGATGTTCTTCCAGGTATTCGACAAGGGATACATGGAGGATGGCGATGGCCGCTACATCGACTTCAAGAACACGGCGATCCTCCTGACCAGCAATGTCGGCGCCGAGCTGATCTCGCATCTTCATACCGATACCTCGGATGCACCGGAACCCGAAGCGCTGCGCGATGCATTGATGCCGGCGCTACTGAGTGCCTTTCCGGCGGCCTTCCTGGGCCGCGTGACCGTGGTGCCGTATCGCCCACTGGCGCATGCCTCGCTGTCGAACATCGTGCGCCTGCACCTCGACCGCGTTGTGCGGCGCATGCGGGACCATCACGACATCGCGGTGGGCTACAGCCACGCGGTGGTCGACTACGTGATCGCCCGGTGCCTTGTACAGGACACGGGCGCGCGCGCGCTGATCGGCTTTATCGACCAGCACATCCTGCCGAGGTTGTCCGCGCTCTGGCTGGAGTCCGTCGCCTCGCGGTCTGTCCTGACGCATATCGACATCGATGTCGACGACGCCGAGTTGGCTCCTACCGCGGCACTTTGCCTGCACGTGCGCCAGGCAGAAATTCTGTCGCAGAACTGACAGGAACTTTCGTACGCGTCATATATGCGTCGGGAAGGTCGGCTTGTACGATGCCTTCGTCGTGAAGTGAGGCGGGATCCGAGTTTGGTCAACGCCGTTTTGCAGCAACAGCGGAAGGACTGAATCCGCATTCTCAATTGGAAGGACGTTTCATGAATAAGCAAGTACTCCAGGGTGTCGTCGCCGCGTTGGTCGCGATGGGCGCCGCATCGACCGCCATGGCGCAGGCCGTCGTCACGCAGGGCCAGGTCAACTTCAATGGCCGGCTGACGGGGCAAACCTGCTCGATCACCGCCGGTGATCGCACCAAGACCGTGACGTTGCCGGCCATCTCGATTGCCAGCCTGGCGACGAAGGGCCTTACCGCCGGTTCGAGGCCGTTCAGCATCAGTGTCGAGAACTGCCCGGTCGGCGTCAACAGCGTGTCGGCGCACTGGGAAATCACGAACCTCAATCCAGAAACCGGGAACGCCCGCAACCTCGCAACAACGAACCCCGCAGGCAGCGTCGAAGTGCAATTGCTGGATCATGACGGCGCGGTGCTGCGTCTGGGCGACAGCGGCAAGCCTATTCAGGTGACGAGGACGGCCGCAGACGCCGTCGGTACCGCAACGCTGCACTACGGTGGCCGCTACTACGCGACCGGTGCAACGTCCGCTGGCGTGGTGTCGACCACGGCGAACTTTACCCTGGCTTACAACTAAGGCATGCGGAAGATTGGCTGGCCCGTTCGCGGGCTAGCCGTTCAAGCGCCTGGAGATCAACGATGTATGCCTGGAGATGGTTCCCTTTCCTGATCGCGGCGACAGTGGGGCTGGCATCAATGTCGGCCCAGGCCGCGATCGTCATTACCGGTACCCGGGTCATCTATCCCGAGAAGAGCCGGCAAGTTTCCGTGCGGCTCAACAATGTCGAAGACACGCCGGTCTTGGTGCAGGCATGGATTGACGATGGTGACACTTCGGTTCCGGTCGAGAAGATCAATGTGCCGTTCGTCATCACGCCGCCAGTATTCCGCGCAGAAGGTGGAAAGGGCCAGACGTTGCGGGTGAAGTTCACCGGCAAGACCATGCCTGCGGACCGCGAGTCGGTCTACTGGCTCAACATCCTCGAGATCCCGCCCAAGCCGGTGGATGCGGATAGCCGGAACATGCTCCAGCTGGCGTTTGGCACGCGTATCAAGCTCTTCTATCGCCCTGCCGCGTTGCGCGACGACCCGTCCGCCGGGCGTGCCGGGTTGACCTGGACGGCTGCGCGGAACGCCGAAGGCAAGCAGGTGCTGCGTGTTGGGAATCCAACTGGCTACTACGTGTCACTCGACAGCGTGTCAGTCAAAGCTGGTACCACCGACATCGGCTACCAGCCCAAGATGGTCCCTCCATTTGGCAGCGCGGAACTTCCGCAAGTCGGCGACCGCAATGTCTCCCCGCCTAGCGGTACGGCAATCGCCTACACCCTGATCAACGACTTCGGCGCGACCGTCGAAGACGTCGCCACAGTCCAGTAACGCCGGCAGACAACGCTGGATGCTCCCCGTAGTCGCCGTCAGCCGGTGATGCTGCCGCTGAGTAGGCGTGATCACATCAAAGCAAGGCGAAATGTTTCTATGAGTACCAGGCATCGTTTGGCTATGCGTCCGTTGGCACGGACGGTGATGGTCCTTGGCGCATTCGGGTGCTACGGACTGAATGCCGAAGCGGTCCAATCGAAGCCAGGTGACGTACCGATCGAGGAGATCGAAACGCTCATGACGGCACCGCGGGAGCGAAGCACGCGGCGTCACCGCCCGAAGCTTGCTGCGGTCCAATTCAATCCGGCGTTCTTGAACGGCCAGGTGGTCAGCATTTCGCGCTTCGCCAATGGCAACCCCGTGGCAGCGGGCGTTTACGACGTGGATCTGTCGCTCAACGGCAAAGCGCAGGGGCAGCGCGACGTCCAGTTTGTCGCCATGGCAGACAGCGATGTGGCGGAGCCATGCTTCACCCTCGCGGCGCTGCGTGGTCTGGGCGTCGATGTTGACAAGGCACTCCGGTCACGCGTGGAGGACGCCGGCGCCGCATCCGCTGACGCAACGGGAACCGCGGCCTTCAACGACGACGGCCAATGTGTCCGATTGGCGGACCTTGTTCCCGACGCACAGGCCGAATTCGACCTCGCGGAATTGCAACTCGACATCACCGTGCCCCAGGCAAGCATGGTGCGAACACCCTACGGCTATGTGAGCCCAGCGCTATGGGACGCCGGCATCAAGGCGGGACTACTCCAGTACAACTTCACGACATACAGCGCCAATCAATCTGGCACCGACGTGAGCAGTGCGTATCTCGGCCTGCAACTCGGCTTGAATCTGGGCCAATGGCGCTTTCGCCAGCGTTCCACGCTTGACTGGAACAGCAGCCAGGGCGGCATGCGTTGGAACAATCTGGCTACGTATGTCGAGCGAGACCTCACGTCCTGGCGCAGCCGCTTGACGCTTGGTGACAGCTTCACGACTGGTGAGGTCTTCGATTCGTTCAGCGTGAGAGGCGTTCAGATATCCAGTGAAGACCGGATGCTGCCCGACTCAATGCGCGCCTACGCACCTATCGTACGCGGTGTGGCGGAAAGCAACGCACGCGTAATCGTCCGCCAGAGCAACGACATCCTCTACGAGACCAGCGTCCCGCCGGGTCCGTTCGAGCTGGGCGATCTGCCGGCGATCGGCTACGGCGGCGATCTGCGCGTGACGGTGGAAGAGGCGGACGGACGCCGTCAGACCTTTCTGGTGCCGTTTGCCGCCGTGCCGAACCTGCTGCGCCCCGGCTTCACAAAGTTCAACGTGTCCGCAGGTCAGTACCGCGATCAACTCGTTCAGAATGAGCCGTGGGTGGTACAGGCAACTATCCAGCGTGGTCTGAGCAACATGTTGACCGGGTATTCGGGTGTCCTGACATCCGAGGGGTATAGCTCCGGCTTGCTCGGCCTTGCCGTCAATACGCCGGTCGGCGCAGTCTCCGCGGATGTGACGATAGCGCGCACGGACCTGCCGAGCAGTTCGCAGACCGGCAGCAGCTGGCGCGTGAGCTATAGCAAGCGCATTCCCGGAATCGATACGAATCTCCTGCTGGGTGCCTATCGATACTCGACAGATGGCTTCTACAGCCTGCGCGACGCGATCTATGCACGAAATGTGCGGAATCCGAGCGGCAACCTGATGAGCTACCGCACGCGCAATCGCTTGCAACTCAGCATCAACCAGCCACTCGGCGCAATGGGTTCCATGTATCTCTCCGGCAGCACGCAGGACTACTGGGATGGCCGTCGGGGACGAGATACCCAGTATCAGGCTGGCTTCACTGGCGGAGTCGGCAGGGTCGGATACACGATCTACGCCCAGCAGTCATTCGACCAGAATCGCTCCAGACATACTCAGTTCGGTGTGAATCTGACAATTTCCATCGACCGCAACTCCGCGGTGGAGCGCGGCCCGTTTGATTCTGTCTCGACGAACTTCACAGTGGGCACCAACGGCGACAGCGCGTTCCAGGCCAACCTCAATGGCGCCACGGCGGGCGAAGCACCCATCTCCTACGGCATAAACGCCCAACGTGCGTCGACTTCTGGCGACCAGACGAACCAGCTCGGCGGCAACGCCACCTATCGTTCGCGTTATGGCACGTACGCCGCGAATGCCTCCCTCGGGAACCGGGGCCGCCAAGTTGGCTTGAATGCGGACGGCAGCATGGTCGCCCACTCAGGCGGCATCACATTGGGACCTCCGCTTGGCCAGGCCGCCGCCCTTGTCGAAGCCAAGGGCGCGGAAGGCGGCCGCCTCGTCAACGGTCAAGGCGCACGCATCGACGGCAATGGCTATGCGTTGCTGCCGTCGTTGACGCCTTACCGTGTGAACCGGGTGGCGATTGATCCGACCGACTTGCCGGACGACGTCGAACTGGAGATTTCCAGTGACGAAGTCGTGCCGCGCCTCAACGCCCTTGTGCTCGTGAAGATGCCAACTCTCACCGGAAAAGCCGCACTGGTGGCCATGCATGACCAGGCAGGCGAACCCCTGCCGCTAGGTACTGCCTTGTTCACCGCCGACGGGAAGTCGATGGGTATCGTGGGCCAGGGCGGCCTGGCGTTCCTGCGCGGGCTGGAGGGCAGGGGCGCACTACGAGCGCAGTGGGGCGAGTCGATGGCTGAGTCATGCGAACTGCCGTACGCAATGCCCACTGGAGCGAGCGTGGATGGCGGAAAAGAATCGGGAGCGCGCCTGACACTACGCTGCGAAGCGGCGGCCAGTTGAAGTGGAAGCGATGTGAGCGGAGACCCCAGGAAATGAAGATGCACGCTAAGTTGCCCGTCATACAGCAAGCGAGGCCATTGCCACGGAAGCTGCGGGCGTTCATGGCCACCGGACTGACCATGCTGTGTGCCTCGGCGTTTGCAGATGGCACCAGACCATCGGTCGCGTTGAACTTCACGGGAAAGTACGTCGCGCAGACTTGCCGGCATGCAGGGGCGACGCGGCAGGGGGTAAAGCTGCCAACCATCCCCACCGCCGCCTTGGGAAAGGCCGGCGACACGGCGGGCGCCACCGTGTTCACGATCGACTTGGTATGCGAGGGAGGCCAAGAGCCCCTGGCAGTCTCATTCGCCAGCTATAGCCAGATTGACGGGCGACTGAAATCCTCGGGCACCGCGCAGAACGTCCAGGTGCAGCTGCTCAAAGCGGACGGAACGCCGATCGTAGTGGGCAATGAATCCACGCTTCCGATTTTTCCGATGTCGTCGACAGGGTTGATGTCGCTCCCACTCGTTGCGCGGTACTACGCGACGGGTGCCACTACCGCGGGAACGGTAGTGGCTGGCACTTGGTACTTCATTGAGGTGCGCTGAGGCCAGCTCAGAAACTTCCGATAAGACTCGGAACTTTCGAACGTTTCCTATATCGCGGTCCCTGCCCCGAGACCTACCATGCTTCTCGCAGGCCCATGCGGCCGGGTTGGGGTCCGCGGATCTCACGGCAAGTCCCACATCATCACGCATTCGACGGAGTATTCCATGTCAGCATCCAACAGTTCACAGAAGTTCATTGCGAGGAACCGCGCGCCGCGCGTGCAGATCGAGTACGACGTCGAGATCTACGGCTCGGAAAAGAAGATCGAGCTGCCCTTCGTGATGGGCGTACTCGCCGACCTCTCCGGCACGCAGGTGGATCCCCTGCCGCCGGTGGCGGATCGCAAGTTCTTCAACATTGATGTCGACAACTTCGACGAGCGCATGAAGGCCATGAAGCCGCGTGTGGCGTTCCCGGTGGCAAATACGCTGTCGGACCAGGGTCAGCTGATGGTGGACATGACCTTCGAGAGCATCGACGACTTCTCGCCTGCCGCCATCGCCCGCAAGGTCGATGTCCTGGCCAAGCTGCTCGAGGCGCGTACGCAGCTCGCCAACCTCCAGACTTACATGGACGGGAAGTCCGGCGCCGAGAGCCTGGTTGCACAGGTGCTCAAGGATCCTGCGCTGCTGAACGCACTGGCCAAGGCGCCTCGCCCCGAAGGGGCGAAGGAAGCCGACGACAAAGCCCAGGCGCAGTAACGACAGCAACCGAAACCGAGTACAAGACATGGCAACACGTGACACGCAATACAAGGCCGCGACGGCGCAGACGCTCGACCGGCAATCTGACTTCAATGCGCTGCTGACCAAGGAATTCAAGCCGAAGACCGAGCAGGCGCGCGAGGCCGTGGAGAACGCGGTCAAGACACTCGCGGAGCAGGCGCTGGCCAATGCCGTGACGATGTCCGACGACGCTTACAAGAGCATTGAGGCCATCATCGGCGAGATCGACCGCAAGCTGTCGGAACAGATCAACCTGATCCTGCATCACGAGGACTTCCAGAAGCTGGAAAGCGCATGGCGCGGGCTGCACCACCTGGTCACCAACACAGAGACCGACGAGAAGCTCCGTATTCGCTTCATGGATATCTCGAAGGAGGAACTGCGCCGCACATTGAAGCGCTTCAAGGGCGTGGCGTGGGATCAGAGTTCCCTGTTCAAGCAGATCTACGAGGAGGAGTACGGCCAACTGGGCGGCGAGCCGTACGGTTGCCTGGTGGCTGACTATTACTTTGATCACACGCCGGCGGACGTGGACCTGCTCGGCTCGATGGCCAAGGTGGCCGCCGCCGCGCACGCACCGTTCATCAGCGGCGCCTCGCCGTCCGTGCTGCAAATGGACTCATGGCAGGAGCTTGCCAATCCGCGTGACCTGACCAAGATCTTCACGCAAAACCTCGAGTATGCGCCGTGGAACTCACTGCGCGCCTCGGAGGATTCGCGCTATATCGGCCTGGCCATGCCGCGCTTCCTGTCCCGGCTGCCGTATGGCGTGCGCACCAATCCCGTGGATGAGTTCAATTTCGAGGAAGAGACCGACGGTTCTGATCATCAGAAGTACGCATGGTCGAACGCCGCCTACGCGATGGCCGTGAATATCAACCGCTCGTTCAAGCGCTACGGTTGGTGCACGCTGATTCGCGGCGTGGAGAGCGGTGGCGTGGTCGAAAACCTGCCCTGCCATACCTTCCCGACCGACGATGGTGGTGTGGACATGAAGTGCCCGACCGAGATCGCCATTTCGGACCGCCGTGAGGCCGAGTTGTCGAAGAACGGCTTCATGCCACTTATCCACCGCAAGAACACCGACTACGCGGCGTTCATCGGTGCACAGTCGCTGCAGAAGCCCGCCGAATACTACGACCCGGACGCCACGGCCAACGCGAACTTGTCGGCACGCCTGCCCTATCTGTTCGCTTGCTCGCGCTTTGCCCATTACCTCAAGTGCATCGTGCGCGACAAGATCGGCTCCTTCAAGGAGCGCGAAGAAATGGAGCAATGGCTCAACGAGTGGATCATGAACTACGTTGATGCCGACCCGACGAACTCGAGCCAGGAAACCAAGGCACGCCGCCCGCTGGCCGCCGCGGAGGTGGTGGTCGAGGATGTCGAGGGCAACCCCGGCTACTACCAGGCCAAGTTCTTCCTGCGTCCGCATTTCCAGCTCGAAGGCCTGACGGTATCGCTGCGACTGGTAGCCAAATTGCCGTTGGTAAAGGCAGCCGCCTGAGCATCGTGGCGCGGCGTACGTCGCGCCTGCGATCTCGATTCCGAGTCACGGCGGGGGCTCGTCAAACAAGCCCGCCATTGGCAAGTCATATCTATTGAACAAGGAAATTCTCACTATGGCACAAGACATCTTCCTGAAGATCAACGGCATCGATGGCGAGTCGGAGGATAGCGTTCACAAGAGCGAGATCGAGGTGTTGAGCTGGTCGTGGAACGTCAGCCAGCAATCGAACATGCACGCCGGATCTGGCGGTGGCGCTGGCAAGGCCACTGTCGATGATCTGCAGTTCGAACACTATATCGACCGTGCTAGCCCGAATCTCGTGCAGTACTGCCTGCTGGGCAAGCATATCGACGAGGCTCGCCTGGTGGTCCGCAAGGCCGGCGGCAGCCCGCTGGAGTACATCAAGTTCACGATGCATGACCTGCTGGTCACGCAGGTGAGCCCCTCTGGCATCAGCTCGGACGAAGCGCGTCCGCGTGAAATCGTGCGTCTGTCGTTCTCGCGCCTGAAGCAGGAATATGTGGTGCAGAACGCGCAAGGCGGTAGCGGTGGTGTGATTACCGCAACGTTCGACGTCAAGAAGAACACCGCCTGAGTCTCCTGGTTGTCGTGCAATCCGGCTGCGATTCGGCGGCCGGGTTGTCCTGCGAGCAGCCAAACCGAATCGAACATGTTCATGCGCTTTGATCTGACTCCCACCGGAATGGCCGGCACCCGCGCCACTCGGTGGATGGCGATCCGGTGGTTGCTGCTGATGGCATGCCTGGTCTTGCAAGGATGCAGCACTGCACCGACGCGGAAAGAGGCGTTGCAGTTGAAGCTCCAGATCGAGACGAGCGGGCGCCTGAATAGCGATGAACAAGGCCGCGCTGCGCCGGTCGTGGTGCGCGTCTACGAGCTCAAGTCCGCTGCGGCGTTTGATAACGCCGACTTCTTCACGCTTCAGAACGAGGACAGGAAGGTGCTAGCTGCTGACCTGCTTGCCGTCGACGAGTTCATCATGCGGCCCGGCACTGACGAGCGTATCGAGCGCAAGTCCAACCCGGCCACGACCGCGATCGGCGTGCTGGTTGGTTATCGCGAACTCGGCAAATCCGTGTGGCGCGCGACGTGGCGACTGCCCGAAGCGCCGGACGCGGCCTGGTACCGCGCAGTGGTGCCCGACAGGACTGTCGCCCTGAAGATCGAGGCACGCGATCAAGCTGTTTCGATTACTGAGGTCAACTGATTGCCATGAGCTACCACAACAAGATTGTCTGGAGTGAAGGACTATTTCTGCGCCCTCAGCTGTTTCAGCAACAAGAGCGCTATCTCGAATATGTTGCGCAGCGATGTGTGACAACGCTTAGTCCGTTCTCGTGGGGGTTCAGCCAGTACGAGATCGATCGGAGCGCATTGTCCTTCGGGAAGGTGGCGATCAAACGTGGATCGGGCATCTTTCCAGACGGCACGCCGTTCGACACGCCCACCGAGGCGCCGCCGCCGCCGCCGTTGACGATTACGCCTGAGCATCTCGGCCAGTTGATCTATCTCGCGGTGCCGTTACGGTTCGCCAACACCGAGGAGACGATCTTCGAGGAGCAGGCAGGATCGCTGGCGCGGTATCTCGCATTCGACGAGGCACTGCGCGATGCGAATGCGATCGGACAAGGTCCAAAGCCGGTCCAGATGGCTAACCTGCGACTGCGGCTGTTGCCTGAGAAGGAGCTGAGCCAGTCCTGGATCGGCATCGCCGTGGCGCGCATCCAGAGCTTGCAGGCCGACGGTTCGGTCATCCTTCACGAGCGTGATCATATTCCCCCGGTGGTGCACTTTGGCGCCAATGCCTTGCTGCGCGAATGGGTGACACAGTTGCACGGACTGGCGAAGCTGCGTGCCGACGCGCTGGCGAATCGCCTTTCGGGCAGCCATGGGCGCAGCGGAGCCGTTGCCGAAGTCGCCGACTATCTGCTGCTCCAGGTTCTCAAC
This sequence comes from Cupriavidus sp. 2KB_3, assembly GCF_052115685.1. Taxonomy (NCBI): domain Bacteria; kingdom Pseudomonadati; phylum Pseudomonadota; class Betaproteobacteria; order Burkholderiales; family Burkholderiaceae; genus Cupriavidus; species Cupriavidus sp. 2KB_3. The sequence continues at coordinate 80,773 of NZ_JBFRHD010000013.1, read as the reverse complement.
CGGCATGAGCCATTGCTCGAGCACATCGGGCAGATCGGCGAGACCTCGCCCGTCGAGCTCTACCGCGCGCTGCTCTTGCTGTCTGGCGACCTGGCGACTTTTGTCCGCCCGCAGACACGGCGGCCCGAGCTTGCGCCGGGTTACGACCATGCACGTCTGTTTGAGAGCCTTTATCCGCTCGTTACCGAGGTCCATCACCTGCTGAACCAGGTGCTGATCCGTGGCGCGCAGCCGATTCCGCTCGTGGAACAGCCGCACGGCATTCGCCTCGCGACGATGCTGCCGGCCGAGTTGGCCAGCTTCGAGAGCCTTGTGCTGGCAGTGGGCGCGCAAATGCCGCCCGACCTTCTGCAACAACAGTTCGCCGCACAGGCAAAGATCAGCCAGCCACAGCGTCTGCCGGAGTTGATCCGCTCGCACTTGCCGGGGCTTCAGATGCTGGCGCTTCCGGTGCCGCCGCGGCAGATTCCGTTCAATGCGAACTATGTCTATTTCGAGCTGTCCCGGACCGGCGTGTTCTGGGACCAGATCGCTCAGCAGGGCGCGTTGGCGATGCATATCGCCGGCAGTTTCCCTGAGCTGAAGCTGGAGCTGTGGGGAGTGCGTCACAAGTGAGCGCCGGAAATCTTGAATCGTCGGATGATTTCGCATTTCTCACGGAGGCCGGCGTGACGGACGTGCAGAAGGCGTCGGGGGCGAAAGTGGCGGTGTCACGTGAAGCTATGTCACCCGCAGAAGCCGGAGTGCTGTTCGCGTTCGATCCGCCAGTGGACATCGAACGACGGCTCGAGACCGTGCGGATCGCCAGGAATCCGCTCATGGAAGCGGCCGGCCCGCTGCTGCGGATGCTGGCCGACATGCCGGCGACGATGGCATCGCAGGAGGAGATCCGGGCGCTGCGCCTGCTGCTGGCGCGCGAAGTCGATCATTTCCAGACGCTTTGCGAGCGTGCCAATCTCCACTGGACGCACATGGCGGCGGTGCGCTACTGCCTGTGCACGGCCCTCGACGAAGCCGCCAACCGTACGCGTTGGGGCGGCGGCGGTGCCTGGGCCCGAAACAGCCTGCTGATCGCGTTCGAAGGCGAGAACGACGGTGGCGAGAAGGTCTTCCTGTTGATCGGCCGGATGGCGGCGGATCCGCAGACCTACATCGATGTGCTCGAGATCCTCTACCGCATTCTCGGACTGGGCTTCGAGGGGCGCTACAGCGTGATCGAGGACGGCCGGCGTCATCTGGAGCAGGTGCGGCATCGTCTTGCTGCGCTGGTCGCGGGGGCACGTGACGCGGTGCCGGTCGAATTGTCCCCGCGCTGGAAGCCCGCCGAGCCGGGCCGCCTGCGTGCGTTGCGCGGCGTGCCGCCGTGGAGCCTGGCCGCCGTGGCGGCGGTCATCGTGTTCGGCCTGTTCGCCTGGTACAAGTATCAATTGCTCACCGCTGGCGGTGCGTTGGATGCGCGCATCCACGGCATTCCGCGCGGATCGGTGCAGACGCCGGCGCGGCTGCGCCTGTCGATCCTGCTCAAGGACGAGGTGGCGCGCGGCCTTGTGAGCGTGGAGGAGGACGACCGGCGCAGCCTGGTCATCTTCAAGGGCGATTCCATGTTTCCGTCCGGCAAGAGCGAAGTTCGTGCGGACATGTATCCGACCCTCGAAAAGGTGGCGAAGGAGGTGGCCCGGGTGGGCGGCCAGGTCGTCGTCACGGGCCATACCGACAGCCTGCGGATCCGTTCGCAGGCGTTTGCGAGCAACGAGAAGTTGTCCGAGAAGCGCGCGGCATTCGTCGCGAAGATCCTGGAGTCGGGCGGCACGCCTGCGAATCGCATCGCGGTACACGGCCGTGGCGATGCGCAACCCGTGGCCAGCAATGGCACGGCGGAAGGACGTTCCCGCAACCGGCGCGTGGAAGTCATGGTGACGCAGTAGCGCGGACGCAGCATGCACAACTTGAAGACCTTCTTCTCCCCCCTGTTCTCGAAAGCGATGCTGGCGTTCCTCGCCATCGTGGCGCTGGCGCTGGCCGTCTGGTTCCTCGGCCCCTGGCTCGCTTTCGGCGCTCATCATCCGCTTGGTGATCTGTCGCTGCGCGTGACGGCCATCGTACTGCTGGTCGTGCTGTACGTATGCTGGCTGCGTAGCTGGCCCTATAGCCCGCTCGCCGTGGCTGCCGTGTGCGTGCTGCTGTGGCACCTTGGGCCGCTCCTTGCATTTGGTGACGTTCGCCCACTGGCCTCGTACGGCGCGCGCACGATCTGTATCGTCTTGATCGTGATTGCCTATGGCGTCTACGGTGCCTGGCGCTTCTGGCGCGCGATGCGCGGCAACGAGGCCCTCGTCAAGAGAATCTTTGGTAGTCCCGATGACGGCGCTGCCCGGCCGCGCGAGGAATTGCACGTGCTTGGTGCCATCGTCGGCAAGGCTGTCCAGCATATCCGGCGTATTCATGGGCGTGGGCTTGGCCTGAAGCGGTTCTTCGAGAGTGACCGCCAGCTTTACGACCTGCCGTGGTTCATGATGCTGGGCACGCCGGAGGCAGGCAAGACCATTGCCGCCCTGAATTCCGGACTCGAGTTCCCGGAAGCCAATCAGATGAATGCGGTCTCGCTGAAGGCGCCGGAGGGCACGACCTATTGCGACTGGTGGTTCACCAATGAGGCGGTTTTGATCGATGCGGCCGGGCGGTATGCCGATCATCGCGCCGGTGAGGCGGATGACGTCGAGCGCAACAGGACGGAGTGGATGAGCTTCCTGGGTCTGTTGCGCAAGCACCGGCCACGCGCGCCCGTTAATGGAGTGGTGCTCGCCCTCAGCGCCTCGGAGCTGCTGGGCAAGTCAGCCGACGAGCGGATCGCCCTCGCCGCGACAATGCGCACGCGGCTGACGGAACTGCGCCAGGAGCTTGGCATCCGCTTCCCCGTGTATGTGCTCGTGACGAAGGTCGACGTGCTACCGGGCTTTGCCGAGTACTTCCAGTCGCTGACAGCAGAAGGCCGCGCGCAGGTCTGTGGGATCGCCGTCTCCACCCCGGAAGAGGGTCCAGCACGCCGCACCAACGATCTGCGCGAACGTTGCGTCGAGGAGATCGGGGTGCTTGTGGATCGCCTGGAGGCGGGCGTCAACAACCGCCTGATCGAGGAGTACGAGACCGAACGCCGCAAGCGTCTCTACGCACTGCCGGCGGAATTCGGATGTCTGGCCGGCGTGGTGCTTGACGTGGTGTCGCTCGTGTTCATGGACTCGCGCTATGACAGCACGCAGATCGACAGCGCCTTGCGCGGCGTGTATTTCTCGAGCGCGATGCAGTCGGACGTAACGATTGGCGCCGACAAGACCACGCTGCTCCAGCGACTGCGTGGCGGTGCGGTCCGGTCGGTACCCAACGATACCGGAGCGGAGGCGGAGACATCCCGCGCGGCGGGCGCCGAGACGTCCGGCTATCGCAGCTATTTTCTGCACAACCTGTTCCAGCAGGTGATCGTGCCGGAGGCGCATCTGGTGCGGCCGAACCTGCGCTGGGAACTCCGCTTTCGGGCACTGCGTGCGGCGAGCTACCTGGCGTCGATCGTGGTGTGTGGCTGGCTCATCTATGCGCTCACCACGAGTTTTGAGAACAACCGCGACTACCTCGCGGCCATCGAGACCAAGGTGACTGCGCTTGACGAGCGGGTCAAGGCCTATCGCAAACGGCGCGAGCCGACGGCCTTGCCCGGCATGCTGAATGCGTCGGCCGAGTTGCCACACCTCGGGCAGCTCGATCTTGCCAATCCGGGGTTCGACCACCGATATGGGCTCTATGCCGCGCCCCCGGTCATCGATGCCTCGGGACGCACCTATGCCGTCCTGTTGCGCCAGACCCTGCTGCCGCATGTCGTGCGGCGGCTTGAGGATTCGCTCGATGCGCGAATGGAGGCCGGCGACCCCGATGGTGTCTATAGCGCCCTGACTGCCTACCTGATGCTGTACGACAGGAACCATTTCGACGCTGCGGTGTTCAAGGCGTGGGTGCTCAAGGACTGGGAGCAGTCCGACAGCAGCGCGGCGTTTGGTGAGCCCCACCGGATGCGCCAGCACCTCCAGGCACTGGTTGATGGCGACGAACTGTCGCCCACCACACCGCAGAACGCGTTGCTTGTGGACCGCGCGCGTCGTTACCTGAGCAGCAATCCGGCACCGCGCCGGCTCTATGAACGGGCCATGGCGGAAATGGCCAGGGAGGCGCCCGAGCCGGTCACCCTGGCGCGCGCGGCGGGGTTGCAGGCCGGCTCCGTGCTGACGCTCGCGGATAGCGCGCTGCTCGACCAGGGTGTGCCGGGCCTCTATACGTACGATGGATACCACAAGGTGTTCGCGCGGCGGCTGGCGCACTTCCTGGTCAAAGCGCAGCCCGCGGATGCCTGGATCATGGGGCGTACGGAGTTGCAGGCAAAGGCTGGCTACGGCCAGGACGTCGCCGCGCTGATGGCTAGTTCTCCGTTGGCCGAAGACATTCGCCGTCAGTACCTGATCGACTATGCCAACTACTGGCAGCGTTTCCTGGAAAGCGTGCGGCCCGCGATGCCGGACGCGGCGGAGCAGGGTGGGTCGACGGTGCTCGATCTCCAGATTCTGCGCATTCTGTCTTCGGCCGACTCTCCGCTGGCACGGCTGGCCCGCACGGCCATACGCGAGACGTCGCTGTCGGTGTCCGATGACGAGGAGGACGGCGTCGATGCGGCGCAGAAGGCTGTCACGGCGTCGGGGATGTCTGCGCGGCTCCATACCGTGAGCCGGGCCGCCAGTGCCGCATCTGCGCTCGGCGGCACGAACCGGCTGCGCCGGGTGGAGCGCGATCTGGTCGACAACCGCTTTGCCGCGCTGCGCGAAGTGGTGACCGGTCACGCCGACGCCGGCACCGCCACGGGCCCCGCCAGCGCGCCGGTAGCGGTGGCGGGCTCGGGGGGCAATGCCCTCCAGCTGGGCGGCATCATGGCCCTGCTGGGCGAGCAGTACACGCGGCTCTCCGTGGCGGGCGCTGCGCTCGCGGCGAACAGCATGCCGCCGGCGGTGGATATTGGCACGATGTTGCAACTGGAAGCGGAGAAGCTCCCCGCGCCGTTCCGCGCCGTGCTGGCCGGCATATCGGTGCAGGTGACGCAGAAGGTCAACGCGGGGGTCGGCACGCTGCTGGCGTCCCAACTCGAATCATCGGTCGGTGCGGCGTGCCGCCGGGCTATCGCGGGAAAGTATCCGTTCGTGGCAGATGCGAGCCAGGAGGTGGATATCGAAGACTTCCACCACATTTTTGCGGCCGACGGCCTGCTGGATGCCTTCTTCGCCCGAACGCTGGCGCCGAACGTGGACACCAGTTCCCGGCCATGGCGCTACAAGGCGCTCAGTCCTGGCATGCCGCCCATTCACGGGCCGAGCCTGGAGCCGTTCGAACGGGCCGCAGCCATCCGCGAGACGTTCTTCCGCGAATCGGGCGGGAAGCGGATGGCGTGGAAGGTGGATGCCCGGGTGGCCAATCTTGATCCCGAGATCCTGGAACTCTCGCTCGACATCGACGGCCAGCAGATCCGCTATGCGCACGGACCGGTCGTCACATTCCAGCTCGGATGGCCGGGGCCACGTGGCGGGGCGGTGGCCGGCATGTCGGCCAGCCCGAAGATCCGGCCCGACACGTCGACGATCGTGACGTCCGGACCGTGGGCCCTGTTCCGGCTGATCGACCGAGGCCGTCCAGTTGGCACGGCGTCGGCCAGCCGCATGGTGGTGGATTTCACGTTCGATGACCGCCATGCCGCATTGGAACTCGTGACGGGCGGTCACGCGAATGCATTGTCCGGCCAGCTTCTCAGGGGTTTTATCTGCCCGAAGGGCGTGTAGCGCTGGCCGTGCCGACGACGATGGAGACAGACTGGTGATTGCAATAGGGAAGAAATGGCTACTGAATTCTTGAACGGCGTTGCCTCGCAGAATCGCACCGTGGCGATCCGCAGCGCCGCCATGCCCGAGGTGGCCGGCATACCGGCCCTCGAGTTTCTACAGGTGCATGGCACGGAGCGGCTTGGCGGACTGTTTGAGTACGAGGTTCAGCTCCGCACGCCGGACGACTACCAGTTGCCGCTGGCGGCGAGCGCGAACCTCGACCTGAAGGCGTTGGTTGGCAAGGAGATGACGCTCTCGATCCAGATCGACGGGAGCGGCAAGGGGGCCGGTGACCAGGTCGGACGTGGCGTGCGGGAGATCAGCGGGCTGGTCGTCTCCGCTGGCTACCTGCATCAGGAAGGACGCTACAACGTCTATCGCGTGGTGCTGCGGCCTTGGTTGTGGCTGGCCACGCTGACCAACGACTTCAAGATCTACCAGGACAAGACCGTACTCGAGATCATTGACGACGTTCTGGCTGACTATCCCTATCCGGTGGAGAAGCGGCTGGACGTGGGCAAGTACGCGCTGACGAGCGAATCCGAGCGTAATGATCCGCGCAAGTTCCAGGTCCAGTATGGCGAGACGGACTTCAACTTCATCCAGCGCCTGATGGAGGAATGGGGCATCTATTGGTTCTTCGAGCATTCGGACGGCAAGCACCGGCTCGTGCTGTGCGACCACATCGGGGCACACCGCCGCGTACGTAGCGAGGCCTATCACCAGATCGAGTATCACCCCAACGACGACAAGATCGATATCGAACACATCGCGGCGTTCTCCGTACACGAGGCACTGCGTACCGGCCGCGTGGAAGTGGACGACTACGACTTCACGCGCTCGCGAGCAAGGCTGCTGCAAGCCAATCAGCAGCCGCGTCGCACCACATGGGCCGACCGGGACGTGTTCGAATGGCCAAGTGACTTTACCGACGCGCGTCACGGCGACATGATCAGTCGTGTCCGCATGGAAGAAGCGCGCGCGGAAGGGGCGCGCGCGTTCGGCCATGGCAATGTACGCGGCGTGGCTTGCGGCGAGACCTTCGTGCTCGCCCGCCACGCGCACCGCGGCGCAAACCGCGAGTACCTCGTGGTGGAATCGAGGCTGACGCTGACGGAGGTTGCCGACGAATCGGGCGCCGGCTATCAGTACCAATGCCGGAACGAGCTGGAGGTGCAGCCGACCAGCGAGGTCTTCCGCATGCCCCGCACGACGGCCAAGCCCAATACGCACGGTCCGCAATCGGCGATCGTGGTTGGCCCGCCGGGCTCCACGGTCTGGACCGACGAATTCGGCCGCATCAAGGTGCGCTTCCTGTGGGACCGCTATGCGCGCAACGACGAATCGGACTCTTGCTGGGTGCGCGTGGTGCAGGCCTGGGCCGGCGCCAAGTTCGGCAGCATCTATATTCCACGCGTCGGTCATGAGGTGATCATCAACTTCATGAACGGCGACCCGGATCGGCCCCTGGTCACAGGCAGCCTCTATAACAATGCGACGCAGCCGCCTTGGGACCTGCCCGCCAGCGCCACCAAGAGTGGTTTCAAGAGCCAGACGCCAGGTGGGGGGCCGGACAACTACAACGGCGTCCGGTTCGAGGACAAGGCCGGGATGGAGGAGTTCTACCAGCAGGCCGAGCGCGATATGGTCAGCCTGACCAAGCGGAACGAGACCAAGACTGTCGGCATGGACCTGGCGATGGGCGTGGGTATGAACTTCAACCTCGGTGTCGGCGCACTCTATGCCACCAACGTGGCCGGCGGATCGGTCCACACGGTCGGCGCCGCTTACTCCATGAGCATCGGTGGCATATCGGCGGTGAACGTCGGCGGCGCTTCGACCTACTCGGTGGGGGGCGCATACCTGGTGAGCATCGGCAAAGCGATGGCCGTCAGTTCAGGCGAGGCCCTGTCGCTGACCTGCGGGGAAGCTTCGCTGACGATGGCCAGCGACGGAACGATCAAACTTGTGGGCAACAAGGTTGTCATCCAGGGCACGCAGTTGGACTTGAACCCGGGCGACGGCAAGAACAAGGGCGGCGGAGGCGGTGGCGGAGGAGGCTTCTTCGCGATCGGCCTGGCCGCACCGTCGGTACCGATCGTCGTGCCCATGCTGGGTCTTGGCGCTCGCGCCAATGGCAGGGGGATGCCCGGCCCGCCGGGGCCAACAGGGGCGACGGGGGCGACAGGACCAACAGGGGCGACAGGGGCGACAGGGGCGACAGGTTTGACTGGGCCAACCGGCTCGGCTGGGCCAACCGGGTCGACAGGGCCAAGCGGGCCAACCGGGTCGACAGGACCAGGCGGGCCAACCGGGTCGACCGGGCCAACCGGTCCGACTGGACCAACGCCCCCAACGCCTACGCCCCCCGCGCCGACGCCTACCCCACCCGCGCCGACGCCGCCTATTCCGACACCGACGCCAACGACGCCGGAGCCGTAACGGCGGAACGCGAAAATCTGTTCGCCCCGGAGACATCTGTCACTGGGGCATCACTCGATTCTGGAAGGACGCATATATGGGAGCGCCCGCTGCACGATTGGGAGACGCGATTGGCCACGGAGGGTCGATCACGTCGGGATCCGGCAATGTCTTTATCAACGGCGTGCCCGCCGCTATCGCGTGCGCGAGCAGTTGCTCGTGCTCGCTGCACGGGGGCGGATCGTTGGCGAAGGGATCGACCACGGTATTCATCAACAACATGCCAGCCTCGATGGTCGGCGGCGTGTCCGGCTGTGGCGCGCCGGTCGCGAATGGCTCCCCGAACGTATTCGTCGGTGGTTGAGGGCGGACATGTCGGCCATCAGTGAACTGGGCAGCCTGCTCGATGTGCTCCGGACGAAGGAGCTCGATGCCGTGGCAACCCGCCCCTTCGTCGGGCGATTTCATGGCCACGACGCGGAGCTCGCGGCGCGGTACGGCGTTCGTCGTGCACTGTCCGGGCTGCTCTGGGGCGATATCGATATCTTGGCCGGCGACAAGATCTGCCTGCCCGCGCACGAGACCGATTTCACGCTGCCGGCGCGACGGCCGCTGTGCTGGTCGCGCTTCTACTCCGGCGCACTGACGGCGGAAGGGGCGCTGGGCGTTGGCTGGCGCGTGCGTTGGGAGGTGACACTGCACCGCCAGGGCGACCGGCTGGTCTACACCGACGAACACGGGCGCATGATCGATGTGCCCCATCCGCAGCCGGGCGCGCGCGTCACGGTGCTGTCCGAACGCCTGCACCTGGCGTGCCTGTCCGATGGCACGATGGTCGTGGCCGATTTCGCGCCGTGCTATCGCGTCTTCGAAAAGTTCGATGCGCAGGGCATCGCACGGCTCAAGTACATCGAAGACTATGCCGGCGAGCGCATCGGCTGCATCCGGGACGCTTCGGGACGGCTGGACCGGCTTGGCAGCACGTGCGGTTACGTACTGCAGATGCACTATTCCGGCGACGGCCGACGCTTGTCCGCCATCGAGAGCGTTGGCAGCGGACCTGCGGGCAGGCTGGCGCACTATCGCTACGATGACGACGGACGGCTCGCCCGGATCGAGGACCGCACCGGTGCCACGACCCGGCGCTACGCCTATCGGGGCGGGCGTATGGTCGAACAGGTCGGCGCGCTCGGCGGCGTGACGCGCTACGTGTGGGAAGCCGATGGAGACCGCGCGCGCGTGGTTGAGCGCAGCACCGATGCCGGGGCACGCGAACAGTTCACGTACGACACCGCGTCACGCACCTGCGACGTCACCGATGTGTTTGGGCATACAGCGCGCTGGCGCTACGAAGCGCGTGGTTGTGTGGTCGGCTTTCGCGACTTCGATCGGCGCCAGTATGCGTTTCAGTACAGCCGCTCGCACTGGCCGGTGGCGCTGGAACTGCCGGGTGAGCGCCGCATCGTGCTCACGCTGGATAACCTGTCGCGCGTGGTCAAGGAGACGGATTCTTCTGGTCGATGGCGCCAGACCCACTACACCTTCAGCACGCTCGCACCGCTGATGGTGAAAGAATCCGCCGGCCAGAGCTGGGCGTGGATTCGCGATGACAGTCTCCAGCCGACGCAGCACCTCACGCCGGACGGCGAAGTGACCACGGTGTACGACGCGCACGGCTGGATCGTCCGCCGCACCGGCCCCGATGGCGCAACGGTTCAGCTTGAGCGGGACGCCGCCGGCCGGGTGATCCGGCAGACCGATGCGGCCGGGCGGACCTTCGACCTGACCTATGACGCGGACAGCCATGTCGCCGCACTGCGTGATGCGGCGGGCGGCATCACACGCTTCGAATGCAATGGCAACGGCTGGCCGCTCCAACTGACGCGCGCCGATGGCAGTTGTGAGCGTCATGGCTGGAACGCGCTCGGCCAGCGGACGCAGTATGTCGGTGCCGACGGCCAGGGCCGAACGTGGGAGCGCGATGGGCGCGGGCGTGTGCTGCGCGAGATCAATGAAGAGGGGCACGCCATCACGCGTGCCTATGATGCGCACGGCCGGCGCGTGCGTACCACAAGCGGCAATGGCGCGGCGCAGACGTTCGAATGGGACGCCGTGGGCCGCCCGAGCCGCTCGACCGACGAGAACGGCGTGACGCACGCGTACACCTACACGGACCGTGGCGCGCTCGCCGCGCTGACCGCGAATGCCGGCAGCCAGATGCGGCGCGAGGCATTCGCATACGACACGCTGGATCGTCTGGTGGGGCGGGACACCATGCACAGTCGCTATCGGTTCGACTATGCCGCCGATGGCCGGCTCCAGGCCGTGACACGCACGCCCACCCCCGAGGGCGAGGCCATCGGCATCGTAGAAACCTCCATCCGCTACACGCATGACGAGACGGGCCATCCCTTGTCCGAGGAAGGCCCGCACGGCAAGCTGCGCTATGGCTACGATGGCGCCGGTCGCCTGATTGGGGTGCTTCTGCCGCAGCAGCAGACCGTACAGATAACGCGCGATGACACGGGGGCGGTCACGCTGATCGGGATCGATGGCCAGCATGTCGCGGAGTTTGCCTTCGACGCAATGCAGCGCGAAGTGGTTCGCATGCAGGGCGACCTGCTCACTTATACGGGCTACGACGCCATCGGGGCGCCGCTGTGGTGGCGCGCGGTATTGCACAGTGAGACCGCCGAGCGCGAGATCGTAGCCGAAGATCTGCGGCTTTGGCGCGCGGTCAGTTACGGCGCCGGCGGGAAGGTGGTGCAGACCATCGATCATCGCCATGGCACCACGCACCTCGACTATGACCGCAGCGGCAATCTGCTGCGGCGCGTGACGGACGATCTCGGCATCGAACGCTTCAGCTGGGACGGTGCCGGCACGCAGCTGGACCCGTCGCGGAGCCTGGTCGGCCCGCTGCGGCGCGATGATCACCGGTTGACCGAGTTCGCAGGCTGGCGATATGAGTACGATGCTTGGGGGCGGGTGGTGGCGAAGTCCGGCAACCGCGACGCGACAACGCTGGAGTGGGATGCCGAAGACCACCTGATCGCCGTGCGTGTGCGCGACAAGCTTGTGCGCTACCAATACGACCCGCTGGGCCGCTGCATCGAGCGCACCGTGACGGTCCGGCAGGCGCCGGGCCGCGCTTTGCCGGCCACGCCGCCTCGCGTCACGCGCTTCGTCTGGCACGACGACACCCTGATCCAGATGATCGAGCCAGACCGCGTGCGGACCTATCTCTATGTGCCGGCGGGGCAGGGCTTTGGCGGCGACGTGCCATTGACCTGTATCGACCAGATGCTCGATGCCGGCGGGCAGCCCGGGAGTATGCGGTTCCTGCATTACCAAACGGATGTCGCCGGCACCGCCGTGGCGTTGACCGACGAGACGGGGGCGGAGGTCTGGTCTGGCCGCTATACGGCCTTGGGCCGCTTGCTGGCCCAGGGCGGCCTGGCCGCCACCCCCGGGCAGCCGCTGCGGCTCGCGGGCCAGTTCGCCGATGACGAGATCGGGTTGCACTGGCACGGCCGGCGCGTCTACGACCCCGATATCGGCCGGTACCTGAGCCCGGACCGGCGAGGCGGCGACGGCGTCAACCCCTATGCGTATCGGGCGCCCACGGCGAAGCCGGCGCTGTCGCTGCGTGCGCAAGGGCCCACCATGCCTGACGACTACTGGACCGTAGCGGATAGCGCGCGGCGGCACGCCATGGCCTCCTTCCGCGCGGAGAGGCAAGGGGGATGACCCACTACTGGGGAGGCAATCTCCTGCTCCATCTTGCCCAGCCGCTGTTCCGCATCCTCGACGAACTGTCGCCGGCGCTGAAGTCGATGGCGCGGTTGGAGTGGCTTAAGCGCGAGGCCCGCAAACAGCTTGTCTACCTGCAGCGGGCGGGCGCGGCGGTGAACCTGCCGCCCGAGGCCGTGGAGGCGGTGCGCTATTGCTTCTGCACCGCGCTGGACCAGGCAGGCAGCCGTGTGCAGGGCGCGTCGGGGAGTTGCCGGGGTGTCTGGCTGCAGGACAGCCTGCTGCGCGAGCACTACGGCAGCGCGGATACCGGGCAGCAATGCCGCACGTGGATCCTGCAACTGCGTGAAGCGCCGGAGACCGGCACGCACGCACTGGCCGTGATCGCGGCGCTGGTCGCTCGCGGGCTGCGGGACGAGCATGGCGCGCCGCTGCCAGATGCGGCGCCGCGCGTCCGGCCTCCGGTCCCGGCAGAGGTGGAGGCGCCGGTGCCAGCCGTGGTCGCCGAACCGGAGCCGAATAGCGCGATGCCGTGGCGCTGGATTGCCGTGGTCCTCGTTGCGCTGGTGCTGTCGCTCTCGCTCGCGCACGTCATCGTCGGGCTGTTCGTGGTCGGATGATGCCTCAGGTACACTGCCGGCTGGCATCGCGCGCTGCCGGCGCCAATTTCCAAACACACTGACACGACAGATTCCCATGAAGACTCTTTCCCTGATTCTTGCCGCCGTCACGCTCGCTGGCGCAGGCGCTGCCCAGGCCGCCGCTCCGGCTTCCGAGACGCTGCCGTCCGGCGTGGTGATCCAGCACGTGACCAAGGGCACGGGCGCTTCGCCCAAGGCCTCCGACACCGTCAAGGTCCACTACCGGGGCACGCTGACCGATGGCACGGAGTTCGACAGCTCGTACAAGCGCGGCCAGCCGATCTCGTTCCCGCTGAATCGCGTGATTCCGTGCTGGACGGAAGGCGTGCAGAAGATGCAGGTGGGCGGCAAGGCCAAGCTGACCTGCCCGTCGGCCAGCGCCTACGGTGCGCGCGGCGTGCCGGGTACGATTCCGCCGAACGCCACCCTGAACTTCGAAGTGGAACTGCTCGGTATCGGCGGCTGATCAGGTCGTCGGAGCCGGTTTCAGCGCCGCGAGCTTCTTGTAGAACGCGGCGCGGCTGATGCCGATGCGGGCGGCGGCATCGGCCACGCGGCCGCCGCAGGCGTCCAGCGCCTGTTGCAGGAAGACGGCCTCGAAGCCGGCCATCGCCGCCGCGTAGGTTTGCGGTGGAGGCTCGGGCAATGCCGGCGCCGTCGGCGCGTTTGCAGGCGTGTATGCAGGCGTGTCTGTCGGCGCGACTGTCGACACCTCTGCCACCGCGGCGGGTGCTTCCAGGCTTGCCGGCACCAAGGCCGCCGGCAAACGGCGGTCCAGCAGCGGCGCCAGCGTGGCCGCGTCGATCGAATCCTCGTCGCACAGCATGACCACGCGCTCCAGCACGTTGTGCAGCTCGCGCACGTTGCCGGGCCAGTCATATTCCCCAAGCAGTTGCAAGGCGTCCTGGCGCAGGCCAGGCGGGTTGCGATCGGCCTTGATACACAGTTCCTCGATGATCGCGTTGGCCAGCAGCAACAGGTCGGCCCGGCGCTCGCGCAGCGGCGGCAGTTCGATCGTCAGGACATTGAGCCGGTAATAGAGGTCCGCGCGGAACTTGCCCGCCGCCACCAGTGCGGGCAGGTCGGCCGAGGTGGCCGCGATGATGCGCACATCGGCGCGCACGATGCGGTTGGAGCCGAGCGGCTCGAACTCCTTGTCCTGCAATGCCCGCAGCAGCTTGCTCTGGAGCAACAGCGGCATGTCCCCCACCTCGTCGAGCAGCAGCGTGCCGCCGTTCGCCAGTTCGAACTTGCCGACGCGGCCCTTGCGGTCCACGCCCGTGTAGGCACCCGGTGCCGCGCCGAAGAACTCCACTTCCAGCAGTGTCTCGGGGATGGCCGCCACGTTCACGGTGACAAGGGGCTGCTCGGCACGCGTCGAGCCGGCGTGGATGCCATGCGCGAGCAGCTCCTTGCCAGTGCCCGTCTCGCCGAGCAGCAGCACCGGCGACTCCACCCGCGCGGCGCGCCGGGCCTGGCGCTTGACCTCCTGCGCCGCCGGGCTGGTGCCGATGAAGCTGGCGAAGGTGTACTTGGCGCGGCGGGCCTGGTCGAGCGAGCGGCGCGCGGCGGCCAGTTCGGCCTGCACGCGCGAGTAATGGGCGAACAACGGCGTCAAGGACTTCAGTTCGTCGAACAGCGCGAAGCCCACCGCGCCGATCGTGCGCCCGTCGTCGTCCTTGATCGGCAGGCGGGTGACGATCATCGTGTCACTGTCGGTCTCGAGGATGTCCAGCAGGATGGGCTTGCCGGTGGTCACCACCTCGCGCATCAGGCTGTTGGGAATCACCTGCTCGCAGTCGCGGCCGATGGCTTCCTGCGGGTTCGAAAACCCGAAGCGCGCCGCGTAGCGCTTGTTGATCCAGACCACGCGCGCGTGGTCGTCCACCACGAATGTGCCTTCGCTGAAATTCTCGAACGTGCGGAACAGCGAGGCCATGGCGCGACGCGCCACGTAGTCGTAGTCCAGCAGCAGGGCACCGCCCGGCTCCGCTATTTTCTGCATGCTGCCGATCTCGTTGTCTCGATGGGGAGACGGCGAGTGTCTCACAAGCGAGATTTGCATGCCTCGATCGCACGCAGGAATCCACGAATCGAGATAAATACGCCCATAAGTGATGTATTGACCGCATATGATGTATGGCACACATCCTGCACACTCCTGCCGCCCCCGATGCCTGACAAGCCAGGGGTAATCCGCGCGCGACGGTCCCCCATGGCCGGTCAGCAGCGTCGGTTCAAGAACAAATTCTGGAGACCTCATGTCTTTTGTCGTGGTGATCGCCGCCCTGGCGTTCCTGATGTTTGCCGCCTATCGCGGCTACAGCGTCATCCTGTTTGCACCGCTGGCGGCGCTTGGCGCCGTGCTGTTGACCGAGCCGTCCGCCGTGGCGCCGGTGTTCTCGGGCATCTTCATGGAGAAGATGGTCGGGTTCGTGAAGCTCTATTTCCCGGTGTTCCTGCTCGGCGCGGTGTTCGGCAAGGTGGTCGAGCTGTCCGGCTTCTCCGAGTCCATCGTCGCCGCGGCCATCCGCTATATCGGCCGCTCGCGGGCCAACGCGGTGATCGTGACGGTCTGCGCGCTGCTGACCTATGGCGGCGTGTCGCTGTTCGTGGTGGTCTTCGCCGTCTACCCGTTCGCCGCCGAACTCTATCGCCAGAGCAATATTCCGAAGCGGCTGATGCCGGGGGCGATCGCGCTGGGCGCGTTTTCGTTCACGATGGACTCCCTGCCGGGCACGCCGCAGATCCAGAACATCATCCCGAGCAACTTTTTCAAGACCACGGCGTGGGCCGCGCCGGTGCTGGGCGTGATCGGCTCGCTGTTCATTGTCGCGGTGGGCCTGAGCTACCTGGAATGGCGCCGCCGCTCGGCCGCCGCGCGCGGCGAGGGCTACGGCACCAACCTGCGTAACGAGCCGCAACGCGTGGAAGGCGGCAAGCTGCCGCCGCCGTGGCTGGCCATCCTGCCGCTGATCGTGGTGGGTGTGTCGAATTTCTGGCTGACGCGGATGATCCCGCTCTGGTATGGCGAGGCCAATAGCGTCTCCTTGCCGGGGCTGGCCAAGCCGATCGAGACCAAGATCGCCAGCGTGACGGCGATCTGGGCGGTGGAGGCTGCGCTGCTGCTGGGCATCGTGGTGGTGCTCGTCACCGCGTTCGACGCCGTGCGCGATCGCTTTGCCGAAGGCACGAAGGGCGCAGTCGGCGGCGCGCTGCTCGCCTCGATGAACACGGCGTCCGAGTACGGCTTCGGCGGCGTCATCGCCGCGTTGCCCGGCTTCCTCGTGGTCAGCGACGCGCTGCGCAGCATTCCCAATCCGCTGGTCAACGCGGCGGTGTCCGTCAGCACGCTGGCCGGCATCACCGGTTCCGCCTCGGGCGGCATGAGCATTGCGCTGGCCGCGATGTCCGACACGTTCATCCAGGGCGCGCAGGCCGCCCAGATTCCGCTGGAAGTGCTGCACCGGGTGGTGTCGATGGCCAGCGGCGGCATGGACACGCTGCCGCACAACGGCGCGGTGATCACGCTGCTGGCGGTCACGGGGCTCACGCACCGCGAGTCGTACCGCGACATTTTCGCCATCACCGTGATCAAGACGCTGGCGGTGTTCTTCGTCATCGCCGCGTTTTACCTGACCGGCCTGGTCTGACCCCCGGAAGCCATCATGAGCAATCTGAACCATTCCACCCATCTGCAAGGCAAGACCGCCCTGGTGACCGGCTCCACCAGCGGCATCGGCCTGGGCATCGCCCAGGCGCTGGCCGAGGCTGGCGCCAATATCGTACTGAACGGCTTTGGCGATGTGGACGCGGCGCTGGCCAGCCTCACGGCGACTGGCGTGCAGGCGATCCACCATCCGGCGGACATGCGCAAGCCCGACGAGATCGCGGCGATGGTCGCCGCGGCGCAGGCGCGTTTTGGCGGCGTGGACGTGCTGGTGAACAACGCCGGCATCCAGCACGTGGCGCCGGTGGAGGCGTTCCCGGTGGAGAAGTGGGATGACATCCTCGCCATCAACCTGACCTCGAGCTTCCATACGATCCGCCACGCGCTGCCCGGCATGCGCGCCCGGAACTGGGGCCGCATCGTCAATATCGCGTCCGTGCACGGGCTGGTGGGCTCGGCGGGCAAGTCGGCCTACGTGGCGGCCAAGCACGGGCTGGTGGGCCTGACCAAGGTCACGGCGCTCGAGACGGCCGGTACCGGTGTCACGTGCAATGCGATCTGCCCGGGATTCGTACTGACGCCGCTGGTGGCGCAGCAGATCGCGGACATCGCGGCGCGGGACGGCATCTCGACCGAGGCGGCGCAGGCCCGGCTGCTGGCGGACAAGCAGCCGTCCGGGCAGTTCGTCACGCCGCGCCAACTGGGCGGGATCGTGACGATGCTGTGCTCGCCCCTCGGCGACGAGGTGCGCGGGGCGGCCTGGGCGGCGGACGGTGGCTGGACGGCGCAATAAGGGCGTGAAGCGCGGGGCGTGCGCGCCGTTGGTGCACCGCTCCAGTGCTTTACAACAATTCACGTGCGAATGCCATGGCGCTTTGGCGCCCATCGGGCTAGGCTTACGCTTGGCACGTGCGTCCTGGACGCGCGATCTTTTACATCCCGTCAGGAGGCATCGATGAAGTCCATCACCATGGTATTGGCTATTGCAACGTTGGTTCCGGGCGTCGTGCTCGCGGCAGGCCCGGCGAACCCCGCCGACCGCTACGACTACAACATGCGGACCACGAACAAGGACGGCTACGTGCCCGATCCGGCCCGTGCGACCAACAAGGACGGCTACGTGCCGGACACCGCCCGCGCGGGCGACAAGTTCGACCCGTACACCCAGGGCGCCAAGCAAAGCACGGCATCGGCGCTGACCGACAGCAAGAGCAAGACGAAGAAGACCAAGGCGCCCAAGAAGGCGCCGGTCGAGGCCGCGAAGTAACGACTCGCTCGCCAAAGCAAACGGCCCGCCTTGCGCGGGCCGTTTGTTTTTGGGACCCGGTTGTCCTCAGGCCAGCCGGGCCTCGATGCGCGCTACCAGCCCTTCCATCCAGCCCCGCAGCGCGGTATCGACCATGACGCACGGGAGGCTGCCCGCCAGCACCCGGTAGACCTTGCCGCGCTGGACCTTGGAGACACGCGCCGGGTCGAGCCAGGCGTCGTTGTCCACCAGCAACAGCAGCGTTTCCAGTCCGATCAGGATCGGCCAGATGCAGGCCAGCCGCAGCCGCACGGCGGTGCGGGGGATGGCCAGCGTGTAGGCGATGGCTTCGCGGAAATGGTCGAGCGCCACGCGCACGCCCTCCGCCAGCATCGGCCGGGCGCGGTGGCTGTTGGCCGGGTCCAGCAGGTCCTGCGGCGACAGCCCATGCCGGTCCAGCAGCTCGGTCGGCAGGTAGCACCGGCCAATGCGCAGGTCCTTGCCGCAGTCGCGCAGCACGTTGACCATCTGCAAGGCCTTGCCGAAGCGCACGCCGCGGCGCAGCATCAGGTCGGCCGGCGCCGGCAGCGTGCCCGGCTGATGCCGGACCGTCATCGTGGTCCAGAATTCGCCCACGCAGCCGGCCACCAGATAGGTATAGCGGTCGAGATCGGCCATGGCGGGCAATGCCGCCACCTGCCCGGAGCCTTCGTCCGGGAAGGTGCGCAGGTCGAGTTCCATGCCCTCGGTCAGGGTGGTCACGATGCCGCGCACGGCGGTGCGGTCGGCGTCGGGCAGCTGGTCGAGCACGTCGAGGGCCGGGCCGATCGACTCCAGCAGCACCTTTTCGTCCGACAGGGTTTGCTGGCTGGCGACCTCGGCGGCCAGTCGGCGGACCAGCTCGCCCCCGTCATCGGCACCGTTCACGCGGGCGCGCAGCGCCAGCAGCAGCGCCAGCCGCTGCGGCGGGGGAATCAGCGCCGTATCGGCGATGGTGTCCGCCGCGCGGGCCAGCAGGTAGGCGAGCCCCACGGGGTCGCGCATGCCGGCGGGCAGGATGCGCAGCGTCAGGTAGAACGAGCGGGACACCCCCTTCAGCAGCGGGCCGAGCAGGAAAACCCGGTCAGGAATTGGCATAAAACGATATAGGACGGTGAAGGCGGATTGGGCGCGTTGGGCGGTTTGGGCGGGCCGGAGAGGTGGCGCAGGCGCATTGTAGCCGCCCGCGCGGGGCCGCCAGACCGCCCGGATCGCGTCGCCAGGGCGGCAGCGTGGCGCGCGCGCCACGTCAACATGGCGCCACACCGCCCGCAAAGCCAGTGCCGGCGCGGCAGTCTCTCCCAATGGGACGCGCACCATACATGTGCGCGTGGCTGTCATCACGTGGTCATGGCAATGTCACGCCGATCCGCGCATAATTTTCGGCATCTGGGCTCTAGGAACTGCGTTGATGCAAGTCACGATTCGAACCACGACGATTCCCGGATCGCCCGACAGGGCGGCGGTGCACCGGGCGGCTGTCTACCCCAATACCGAGGAAGACGCCTCGCCGCTGATGGTCAGCGCCTGGACACAACGCGAGCCGGAAGCCTTTCTGGCCGCGCAACGCTGGGCCATCAGCCAGGCGTACCACATCTCCAATCCGCGCACGGGAACGTTCTACGGCGGCCGCTCGGCCCGCTGATGTTCTGGGCGCCAAGGCCTTAGGCTGCCCTCCAGGTTTCGCCAGGCGGAATGGCGTGCCGTAATTCGCACGATTTATTGCATTCCTGCGAATACCGAGCGAACCGCGCGCGTAAAATGGCCGGCTGCTCCCCCGACAGCCACGAGTCATCGCGTTGCAACGCCCTCATATTTCGACTTTCCCCGAGGAAAGCCCCAGCACGACGCCCGACGCCACGGCCCGGCGCGGCATCACGTTTCTCACGTTCGCCTTTATCCTGAGCCAGTTCTATCGCAGCTGCCTCGCGGTGATCGCGCCTGAACTCCAGCACGACTTTCAACTATCGCCGGCGGGCTACGGGGCCTTGTCGTCGTGTTTCTTCCTGGCTTTCGCGGTGGCGCAGATTCCGGTGGGGCTGGCGTTCGACCGTTACGGGGTGGGCCGTCCCACGGCATGGCTGCTCGGCGTTGGCGCCGTATCCGGCATCGCCTTCGCGGCGGCGCCCAGCGCCACGGTGGCCATGCTCGCCCAGATGGGTCTGGGCCTGGCCTGCGCGCCGGTCTTCATGGGTCTGCTCCATTACGCGTCCGAGCAACTCTCGGAAAGGCAGTACATGCGTGTGGTCAGCCGCTCCAATGCGCTGGGCATGGTTGGCGCGCTGTGCGCCACGGCCCCGCTGGGCTGGGCCTCGCAGCACGTGGGCTGGCGGCCGGCGATGGCGGCATCGGCAATCTTCATGGCAGCCGTCTGCTATGGCGTCTGGCGCGTGGTGCGCGACGAGGGCCACGCCGAGGCGCGCAATGTACCGATGGGTGCGATGCTGACCGACAGCGCGCGGCTGCTCGGCATGGGCTCGCTCTGGCTGCTGATTCCGATGTGCGTGGCGATGGCCGCCGGCACGGCGTTCCGGAACGCCTGGAGCGGCCCGTATCTGGCCGATGTCTATCATCTGAACGCCGGCACGCGCGGCGTGGCGCTGACGCTGTTGAGCCTGGCGGGCTTCCTGACCGCCTTCCTGCTGCCGGTGCTGGTGCGCGGCACGTCCCTGAAGGCGACCATCTTCGGTTGGGGCACCCTGTCGATGGTGGGCGGGCTGCTGCTGTGGGGCTGGCCGGACAGCGGGATAGTGTCCGGCGTGGGCCTGATGGCGCTGCTGTCGACCATCGGCATGTTGCATCCGCTGGTCATGGCGCAGGGCCGCGCGCTGATCCCGGCGCCGTCGCGCGGGCGCGGGCTGGGCGTGCTCAATACCTTCGTCTTCCTCGGTTCCGCGCTGACCTCGTGGGGCTTCGGGCTGATCGCCAACGTCGGTCACACGCGCCAATGGCCGGAAGCCGATTCCTACGGGGCGATTTTTCTCACGGCGGCCGTGCTGGTGGGGCTGGCGCTGGTGCCGTACGCCTTCAGCCGGACCTCGGCCGCTGCCCAGCCGCGCTAGCTCCCGGGCAGCGTGGCCGCAGGTGTCCTATCGTGGATGGGGCGCATTGCCAGGGAGGCCGCCATGTTCCGTATTCCGCTTGTCAGCACGCTGTCGTTGGTGGCGTCCGGATGGTGTGGCGCGGCCGCGATGGCGCAATCCGAGCCGATACCGCTGGAGGCGTTGCGACATCCCAACGTGGTGGTGGTGCTGCGCCACGCCAGCGCGCCGGGCGTGGGCGATCCGAAGCATCTCCGTCTTGGCGATTGCGGCACGCAGCGCAACCTTGACGAACGGGGTCGCCGCCAGGCGGCAAGGCTTGGCGCAGGCTTTCGCGCCGCCGGCGTTCGTCCGACCCATATATATAGCAGTGCGTGGTGCCGCTGCCAGGACACCGCGCGGCTGATGAACCTGGGCCCGGTCCAGGTGCAGCCGCTGCTCAACTCGTTCTTCGAGGCGGACCCCGCCGCACGGACCGCCCAGACCGAGAAGCTCTCCCGCCTGATCGATGGTCTGGACCCGCGCGGCGGGCCCTATCTGATGGTCACGCATCAGGTTGTGATATCGGCGCTGACCGGTCATGGTGCCGACAGCGGCGGCGGCGTGGCGATCGAACTGCCTTCGGCCGGCAACCCGCGCCGGACGCACATCCTGCCCGCAACGGGCCTGGAATGATGGAAGACGAAGCCGCGCTGCGTTCCGCCATGCGGGAGGCCGCCGGCCCACGGGCGAACAATGTCCGCAATGCGCGTTTTCCCTGAGAAATTTCTCAAGTTTCTGCTACCCGATGCCGTTAGGTCATCCAATGTCCGGTCTTGCGACCATTCGCGCGACGGGGCACCGGAGAGAGAGCGGCCGGGCGCCATGCGGGCGCGCACGGTCACCCACCAGTGTGCAATCAGGTAGAAGAAATGAAGAATCTTGG
Organism: Cupriavidus sp. 2KB_3; assembly: GCF_052115685.1. NCBI lineage: Bacteria > Pseudomonadati > Pseudomonadota > Betaproteobacteria > Burkholderiales > Burkholderiaceae > Cupriavidus > Cupriavidus sp. 2KB_3. The sequence continues at coordinate 59,131 of NZ_JBFRHD010000013.1, read as the reverse complement.
TATTGGTGTTCGCCTTGGCATTGGCTTTGGCGTGGTCTTGATGCTATCCACCCTCATGACCGTGGTGGGCGTGCTGCGCCTCCAGGAAGTGGCCGGCCGTACGCACGAAATGATGCAGCAGCCGCTGGCCAAGGAACGGCTGGTCAGTGACTGGTACCGGCTGATGTACGCGAGCGTGCGCCGCACGACCGCCGTGGCGCGCAGCGCCGACCCCTCGCTCGGCACCTTCTTCGCGGCCGAGACCAAGTATTCGACCGATGCGATCGCCAAGCTGCGCGAGAAGCTCGATCCGATGCTGACCTCCGAGGCCGAGAAGGCCGCGTTCCAGCGCATTCTCGTCGTGCGCAACCCGTACAACGACTCGCGCGACAAGATCACCAAGCTCAAGAAGGACGAGCTGACCGAAGAGGCGAACAAGGTGCTCGAGGCCGAGTTCGTGCCGGCTGGCGATGCCTACCTGGCCGAGATCCAGAAGCTGCTGGACATCCAGCGCGCCTCCATCGACACCACGGCGGCGGAAATCAACAGCATCTACCGCAGCGCGCGTAACGGCCTGATCACGCTGGGCGTGGTGGCGCTGGGTATCGGCGTGGCGTTTGCGTGGTGGCTGACCATCGGCATTACGCGGCCGCTGCACCGTGCGGTGGGCTTTGCGCGCACCGTGGCGGCGGGCGACCTGACCAGCCAGATCGAGGTGGACAGCCGGGACGAGACCGGCCAGCTGCTCGAGGCGCTGCGCGAGATGAACGACAACATCCTCGGCATCGTCACCGAAGTGCGCTACGGCACCGAGGCGATTGCCACGGGCACGAGCCAGATCGCCGCCGGCAACACGGACCTATCGCAGCGTACCGAGGAACAGGCGTCGTCGCTCCAGGAAACGGCCTCCAGCATGGAGGAGCTGACCAGCATCGTCCGCCAGAACGCCGACAGCGCCAAGCAGGCCAGCGCGCTGGCCGTGAATGCGTCGGAAGTGGCCACGCAGGGCGGTGACGTGGTGGGGCAGGTGGTCCATACGATGGACGAGATCAACGTGTCCTCGCGCAAGGTGGTGGACATCATCTCGGTCATCGAGGGCATCGCCTTCCAGACCAACATCCTGGCGCTGAACGCGGCGGTGGAAGCGGCCCGTGCGGGCGAGCAGGGCCGCGGCTTCGCGGTGGTGGCGGGCGAGGTGCGCAGCCTGGCCCAGCGCTCGGCCACGGCGGCCAAGGAGATCAAGTCGCTGATCGGCGATTCGGCGGATCGGGTGGAGCGCGGCTCGCAACTGGTGGCGCGTGCCGGCGAGACCATGGAGCAGATCGTCAGCGCCGTGAAGCGCGTGACGGACATCATGGGGGAAATCAGCGCGGCCTCGGCCGAGCAGAGCGCCGGCATCGAGCAGGTGAACCTGGCGGTCACGCAGATGGACACCGTGACGCAGCAGAACGCGGCGCTCGTGGAGCAGGCCGCGGCGGCGGCGGGCTCGCTCGAGGAGCAGGCCCAGCGCCTGAAGGAAGCGGTGTCTACCTTCCGCCTGGCCGCCTAAGTGGCTGCCCAAGTGGCCGCCTGAGCGGCAGCCCGGGTATCAAAAGCGTATCAAGGGGCCCTGGGCGGCGTGATGCCGCCCGGGCCCGGCAGCTTCTCCGAATGCTGCATCGACGGCATCATGTTGCTGTTCAGGTGGAACATCACCCAGAGCGAGCCGGCAAGCGTGATGACCACGAGCACCAGCGTGAAGATCAGGGACAGCATGTTCCAGCCGCCTTCCGAACGTGCGTTCATGTGCAGGAAGAAAATCATGTGGACGACGATCTGCACCGCGCCAAGCAGCAGGATCACTGCAGCCGTGGTCGAGGTCTTGTCGAACACGTCGCCCATTACCAGCCAGAACGGAATCGCGGTCAGGAAGACCGACAGCACGAAGCCGGTCAGGTAGCCGCCCAGCGTGGCGTGCGGCCCGATGTCTTCTTCGTGGTCATGGCCATGCGCGTCTGCGTGGCCGCCGAGGGTGTTGTCGTGCACGCTCATTGCAGCGTTCCCATCAGATAGACGAAGGTAAAGACGCCGATCCACACGACGTCCAGAAAGTGCCAGAACATCGACAGGCACATCAGGCGGCGCTTGTTGGCCGTGATCAGCCCGTGCCGGCTCACCTGGAACATCAGCACGACCAGCCAGATGATGCCGAACGTCACGTGCAGCCCGTGCGTGCCCACCAGCGCGAAGAACGATGTCAGGAAGGCGCTGCGCTGCGGCCCGGCGCCTTCATGGATCAGGTGCGCGAACTCGTAGAGCTCCACGAACAGGAAGGCCAGGCCGAACACGCCGGTAATGGCCAGCCAGATCAGCGTGCCGGCCTTGCGCCGCACCTGCATCTGGAGCATGGCGAAGCCGTAGGTGATGGACGACAACAGCAGGAACGTGGTGTTGAGCGCCACCAGCGGCAGCTCGAACAGCTCCGCCCCGGTGGGGCCGCCGGCGTATTCCCGCCCCAGCACGCCATAGCAGGCAAACAGGCAGGCGAAGATCAGGCAGTCGCTCATCAGGTAGAGCCAGAACCCGAGCAGCGTGCCGTTCTCCGCGTGAACCTCTTCCTTGACGTAGAACTGGTAGTTGTTGTCGAGCGGCGCGGCCGGGTGGGTGCCCGGGGCGCCGTGCGAGAGGGGCATCGTCGATTCAACCATGGGAGGCGAGCAGTTGGGTGCGCGAGGCCTCGGTCCGGACCACGTCATCGGCCGGAATGTAGTAATCGCGCTTGTAGTTGAAGGTATGGACGATGGCGGCGATGATCGTCGCCGCGAAGGACACCACCACGAGCCACCAGATGTGCCAGATCAGAGCGAAGCCGCACAGGGTGCTCAGGCCCGCCAGCACGATCCCGGCGGCGGTGTTCTTCGGCATGTGGATGGGGATGAAGCCCTGCTCGGGGCGCTGGTAGCCCAGCTGTTTCATCTGCCACCAGGCGTCGGCGTCGTGCACCATCGGCGTGAACGCGAAGTTGTACTGCGGCGGCGGTGACGAGGTGGACCATTCGAGCGTGCGGCCGTTCCAGGGGTCGCCGGTGGTGTCGCGCAGCTGCTCGCGGCGCATGAAGCTGACCACCAGCTGGATGATGAAGCAGCCGATGCCGAGGGCGATCAGCAGCGCGCCCAGCGCGGCGATCTGGAACCACGGCTGCAGCGAGGGATCGTCGAAATGGTTCATGCGGCGCGTCACGCCGAGGAAGCCCAGCCAGTACAGCGGCATGAACGCCACGTAGAACCCGACCAGCCAGAACCAGAACGAGCACTTGCCCCAGAACGGGTCGAGCTTGTAGCCGAACGCCTTCGGGAACCAGTAGCTGATGCCGGCCATCAGCCCGAACAGCACGCCGCCGATGATCACGTTGTGGAAGTGGGCGATCAGGAACAGGCTGTTGTGGAGCAGGAAGTCGGCGGGCGGCACCGCCAGCAGCACGCCGGTCATGCCGCCGATCACGAAGGTGACCATGAAGCCGATGGTCCACAGCATCGGCACCTCGAACTTGATGCGTCCGTGGTACATCGTGAACAGCCAGTTGAAGATCTTGGCGCCGGTCGGGATCGAGATGATCATCGTCGTGATCCCGAAGAACGAGTTGACGCTGGCGCCCGACCCCATCGTGAAGAAGTGGTGCAGCCACACCAGGTAGGAGAGCACCGTAATCACCACGGTGGCGTACACCATCGACGCGTAGCCGAACAGCCGCTTGCGCGAGAAAGTGGCCACTACTTCCGAATACACGCCGAACACGGGCAGGACCAGGATGTAGACCTCGGGGTGGCCCCAGATCCAGATCAGGTTCACGTACATCATGGCGCTGCCGCCCTGGTCCGCCGTGAAGAAGTTGGTGCCGACATAGCGGTCCAGCGCCAGCATGGTGATGGCGGCGGTGAGCACCGGGAACGCGGCAATGATCAGCACGTTGGTGCACAGGGAGGTCCAGGTGAAGATTGGCATGCGCATCAGCGTCATGCCCGGCGCGCGCATCTTGACGATGGTGACGAGCAGGTTGATCCCCGATAACAATGTGCCGACCCCGGCCACCTCCAGGGACCATATGTAGTAGTCCACGCCCACGTCCGGACTGTGCAGGATGCCGGATAGCGGTGGATAGGCCAGCCAGCCGGTGCGCGCGAATTCGCCCACGAACAGCGACATCATCACCAGCACGGCGCCGCCCACGGTCATCCAGAAGCTGAAGTTGTTCAGGAACGGGAACGCCACGTCGCGCGCGCCAATCTGCAGCGGGACGACGAAGTTCATCAACCCGGTGACCAGCGGCATCGCCACGAAGAAGATCATGATCACGCCGTGGGCGGTGAAGATCTGGTCGTAGTGATGGGGCGGCAGGTAGCCGAGGTTGTCGCCGAACGCGACGGCCTGCTGTATCCGCATCATGATCGCGTCGGCAAAGCCGCGCAGCAGCATCACGATGCCCAGGATCACGTACATGATGCCGATCTTCTTGTGGTCGATGCTGGTGAACCACTCGCGCCACAGGTAGCCCCAGACCCGGTAGTAGGTCAGCGCGCCGACGAGGGCAAGGCCCCCGATCGCCACGACGGCGAACGTCGCCAGCAGGATCGGTTCATGGAGCGGAATGGCCTCCCAGGAGAGGCGGCCAAAGATCGGCGAAGCGAGATCGGAACGCTCGGGCATGTTGTGTCACCTGGGCCAGCAGGCCGATGAGTATTGGCGAAAGATTACGAGTCCGGCGGCGGTTCGTCTACCGCAGCAAGCGCCTGCCGTCGTTCAGTGCGGGGTCCGAGGCGAACATGGACGCCTCGCCCGCCGCGCCGCCTGCCGTATTGCCTGCCGTGCAGACGTAGGTGGACGGGTCGAACTTGCCGCGGCTGCGGTCCAGCGCCATCGTGTCCGCCATGCAGGTTCCCCCTAGCACGCAGCGGTTCAGAATCTGCTTGTACAGGTCGGGCTCCACGCTCGCATAGCGCTGCACCGGCACGCGCTCGCTCGGCTCGGCCAGCTTCACGTAGGCATCCTTGGAGAGCGCGGTGCCGCCCGATTTCACCTGCTGCACCCATTTGTCGAAATCGCCGTCTGACAGCCCGTGGAACTTGAAGCGCATATGGGCGAAGCCCTCGCCGCTGTAGTTGGCGGAGAGACCATCATAGACGCCGGCCTTGTTGATGACGGCGTGCAGCTTGGTCTCCATGCCGGGCATTGCATAGACCATGCCCGCCAGCGAGGGCACGAAGAAGGTGTTCATCACCGAGGTGGCCGTGATCTTGAACGCGATGGGCCGGTCCACCGGCGCGGCCATCTCGTTGACCGTGGCGATGCCCTGCTCGGGGTAGAGGAACAGCCATTTCCAGTCCATCGCCACCACTTCCACGACCAGCGGCTTGGTGTCGGGCGTGACGGCGCGTTTGTCGTCGATGAAGGTGAGGGGGCGGTAGGGGTCGAGCTGGTGGGTACTCACCCAGGTGACGGCGCCCAGCGCGATGATGATCAGCAGCGGCGCGGCCCAGATCGCCAGCTCCAGTACCGTGGAGTGGTCCCAGTCAGGGTTGTAGTGGGGATTGTTGGCGTTCTCCCGGTACCGCCAGGCGAACAGCAAGGTCAGGATGATCACCGGAACGATGATCAGCAGCATCAGCAGGGTGGCGATGATGATGAGATCGCGCTGGCGCACGGCCAACTCGCCAGATGGCGATAAAAGCACTGCGTTGCAACCGGCGAGCGCGGCCAGCAGGCCGAACGCACCAACACGCAAAAGCAGTCTTCCCGTCACTTTGAGCGGCCGAGCCGCAGAATCGAAGGGTCGCATGGTTGCGGAAGTGGCGTTTGAGGAACGTCGAGCGCCGCTCGACGCAATCATCTTTTCGATTTCCTAAGGCAGTTTAGGCGCTATTCTTGTCAGTGGATGACTTTGAGTGCAGTTTGACATGCCTCTCGCTCGCGAAGGAGATCTCAAGGATGGCCAGCCTGACCCATCAGCACCGCGCGTCGCCGACTGCACCTCCGGCGGAAGGTCACCATCAGGTGGCTCCCGCCGAAATCGCCACCGGCGTCGTGATCGGCCGCGCGTCGGAGTACTTCGACTTCTTTGTCTACGGCATCGCCTCGGTGCTGGTCTTCCCATCGGTCTTCTTCCCCTTCTCCAGTGAACTGGCCGGGCTGCTCTACAGCTTCACGATCTTTTCCTTCGCGTTCATCGGGCGGCCGTTTGGCACGGCGCTGTTCATGCGCATTCAGCGCCGATGGGGACGCGGTGTCAAGCTGACAGGCTCGCTGTTCCTGCTTGGCACGGCGACGGTGGGCATCGCCTTCCTGCCGTCGTACGCCACTCTCGGCAGCACAGCCATCTACCTGCTCGCGCTGTTCCGCTTCCTGCAGGGCATTGCCTTCGGCGGCTCGTGGGACGGCCTGCCGTCGCTGCTGGCCATCAACTCGCCTCCGCACAAGCGCGGCTGGTACGCGATGGTGGGGCAGCTGGGCGCGCCCACGGGCTTCATCATTGCCGGCGCGCTGTTCCTGTTCCTCTACGCGAGCCTGACGCCGGCCGAATTCATCGACTGGGGCTGGCGCTATCCGTTCTTCGTCGCCTTCGCCATCAACGTGGTGGCGCTGTTTGCGCGGCTGCGGCTGGTGGTGACGCACGAATACACCCAACTGCTCGACGAAGGCGAGCTGGAGCCGATCAGCACGTTGCAGATGGTGAACGCGCAGGGCTTCAACATCTTCCTCGGCGCCTTCGCGGCGCTGGCGAGCTATGCGCTGTTCCACCTCGTGACGGTGTTTCCGCTGTCCTGGGTGATCCTGCACAAGGCGCAGGGCGTGACGGACATGCTGGCGATCCAGATCGTGGGCGGCTTCATCGCCTTCATCGGCACGCTGTTGTCGGGCTGGATCGCGGACCGCGTCGGCCGCCGCACCACGCTGGCCGCGATGGCGGTGCTGATCGGCATCTTCAGCCTGTTCGCCCCATGGCTGCTCGACGGCGGGCAGACCGGGCAGGACGTGTTCATCCTGGTCGGCTTTGCGCTGCTGGGGCTCTCCTACGGGCAGGCGGCGGGCGTGGTGACGTCCAATTTCGACCGCCGCTACCGCTACACGGGCGCCGCGCTGACCACGGACTTCGGCTGGCTGTTCGGCGCGGCCTTCGCCCCGCTGGTGGCGCTGGGGCTGTCGTCGCTGTTCGGGCTGGCGGCGGTGAGCCTGTATCTGCTGTCCGGCGCCGTCGGCACGCTCGTGGCGCTGCGGATCAACAAGGCGCTGGGCACGCACGACGAGATGTAGCGCTGCGGGGGCGCTTGCCGCCCCCGCTCCCCCGCTCGCCGCTCCCCGTTGCGCCGTGCCGACACCCCACTAACCCCTGAGGCGTGGCGGCCGGCGCGCTGATACCCTTCGGCTCGCGATCCATCCTCAGTCTCGTTCCGAATGCTTTCCAAATCCCTGTGCGCAGTATCCCTGGGCGCGCTGCTGTGCGCGCCTGCCTTCGGCGCCAATACTCAAGTCCTGCTGGAAACCCCCGTCACCTACGCGCCAGGCGCCGGCGTGGTGGACAAGGTTCGCGAGGAATGCCAGATCGAGTCGATGCTGGCCACGCGCGTGTCGGACGTCCTGCGCCGCCGCAACAAGGGTGGTGACGGCAAGCTGGCCGCCGGCGCGGAGGCCGGCGAGGCCCAGGTGATGCGGCTCCAGATCACGCATGTGCTGGGCGTGGGCGGCGGCGCCTGGACCGGCCCGAAGGCCATTCCGGTGAACGCCGAGCTGATCGAAGGCGGCAAGGTGGCGCGCCACGTCAAGCTGAACCGCTGGTCCATCGGCGGCTTCTGGGGCGGGTTCAAGGGCACCTGTTCGATCCTGAACCGCAGCGCGGTGGCGCTGGCCAAGGACCTGAACCGCTGGGCGCGCGATCCATCCTACGTGCCGAAGGACGAGGTCGAGCCGCCGGCGCCGACAGAAGGGCAGGCTGAGCCGCCAGCAGAAGTGCCGGCCGGGGCCACTGACGCGCCGCAGGCCAAGGGCACCGCCCTCGAATAGCGCGCGGCGGGCGGCGTATCATGGTGCCGTCCCTGACCCGCTGACCCTTTCGTCGCCCCCGCCGCCATGCCCCTGCGCATCAGTGAAGAGATCACGTTCCGCAAGCTCGAGGCCCTGCTGGCCTTCATGGAGACCGGCAACCTTGCCAAGGCCGCGGAGGCGCTCGATATCAGCCCGGTGAGCGTGCACCGGGCGCTCCATTCGCTGGAGGACGGCATGCGCTGCGCGCTGTTCCGCCACGAAGGCCGCAACCTGTTGCCGACAGAGGCCGCGCACGTGCTGGCCGATGTGGCGCGAGACGTGCTCAAGACGATGTCCGACGGCATCCGCGTCACGCGCGAGGCCGCCGGCTACTCCGCCGACCAGCTCAAGATCGGCTCGCTCTATTCGCTGACCATCAAGACCGTGCCGCAAGTGGTGATCGGCATCAAGATGCGCCGGCCGGAGCTGCAGACCGAACTCGTGCTCGGCTCCAATGCGGACCTGCTCCAGAAGCTGCGCCAGGGTTCCATCGACGCCACGCTGATGGCCCTGCCCGAACCCGATGCCGAAATCGAGTCGATTCCGATGTTCGAGGACGACATCTTCTTCGCCGCCCCGGCCGACTCCCACTACGCCAGCCTGCCCGAGATCGACCTGCGGGTGTGCCGGGATGAGCCGTTCGTGTCGCTGGGCGAGGGCTTTGTCACCTCGAGCGGTTTCATGGAGGCGTTCCGCATCGCCGATTTCACGCCCAATGTGGTGATGAAGGTCGGGGACATCTTCTCGCTGATGAACCTCGTGGGCGGCGGCATCGGCTATTCCCTGCTGCCCGGGCGCGTGCGGGACGTGTTTGCGAAGAATGTCGCCTTTGTGCCCCTGACGGCCGAATACGGCATGAAGCAGTCCATCGGCCTGAGTTTCCTGCGCCGCCGGGAGCGCGATCCGAACCTGCTCGGCCTGGCCGCCGTGTGCCGGATGCTGATGAAGGTCTAGGGCTTCCGGGAAGCAATACCCCTTGTGAGGGGGCCGCACCGCTGTCAACAAATACGGGAGAATGCCGTTGTACTGGCGTGTAAGCCCCTCGTGTCCCCAGCGGGCGTCAACCGGACCGTCCTGAGCGACACCTGACCGCATGCACCTCTTTCGCCCGTGCCGGATTCTCTTCGCAGCCTGCGTGTTCTGGGCGGCCGTGCCTGCCCAGGCGCAGACCACCATCGTCCTGTACTCGGAGGCCGGCCAGCGGCCCCAGTCCTACGAGGAAAACGGCATTCCCAAGGGTGCCTATATCGACAACGTCAACCGGGTCCTGAAGCGGATTCCCGAATTCAAGGTGCAGATCCGCTTCGCCTCCTGGGCGCGCGTGGTGGAGGAGGCCAGGAACGGCAACAGCGCCGGGGTGCTCGGCGTCTACTACCGGCCCAGGGAGCGGCCGTACCTGAATCACTCCAGGCCGTTCTATAGCGAGGAGGTGGCGGTGCACTGCAACCGGGATTCGATCGAGGGCCGTACCTTCCATCGCTATCCGGACGACTTCGCCGGCCTGAAGTTCGGCAACCAGCGCGGCTACCTGGCCCCCGGCCCGCGCTTTTTCCAGCTGGCGCGGGAGGGCAAGATCCAGCTCGTGGAGGGGCATGAGTTCCACGACCTGGTCAAGAAGATGCTGGTGCAGGAGATCGACTGCGTGGTGAATCCCACCGTGGTCATCAACGAGGCGCTGGTCACGCTGGAAGCGCAGGGCATTCCGGAGCGCATGCGCTACAAATCCCGGCGGGCGATGACCATCAAGACCGAGACCGTGCACATCGGGTTCAGCAAGAAGTACGAGGAATCGCACCCGGAACTCGCCAGGTTCCGGCAGTTGTTCGACCAGGCGGCGGAGCAATAGCCAGCGCCGCGACCCCTCAGGATTGTGCATTCCATGCCACTGTTGCCACCGGTTCGTTCGATCCGGAACCGGATGATCGTGCTGTTCATCGTTGCCACCACGACAACGCTGGGCGCGTTCGCCACGCAGCGGCAATGGTTGCTCCACCAGGACCTGGAGCAGCGCTTCGAGCGGACCCGTGGCGAGGTGCTGGACGGTCTCAAGCAGAGCCTGGCAGCGCCCACCTGGGCGCTGAACGTGAGCAACCTGCGCACGCAGCTGGAATCCACGCTGATCCATCCCGAGGTCACCGAGGCCTGTGTTTTCTCCCCGGACCGGGAGGAGGTGTATGCGGCGGTGCACCGCTCGACGACCGCCGCCCCGGCCGGCCCCTTCTGCACGGCCAGCGGGCATGACGTGCTGGCCGAAGTCACGCTCTATCCGCCGGACGATATCGATCCCGTGCGCCGCAGCCAGCCCATCGGCACGGCCGTGGTCCACTTCACCCGCGACACCATGCAGAAGACCCTGCGCGCGGCGATGATCCAGGGAATCATCGAGGTGGCGGTCATCGACGTGGCGCTGGTCCTGCTGCTGACCTTCGGCCTGCGGATGGTGTTCCGGCCGCTCGAACATCTGCGCGAGGCGCTGTTCGAGCTGGCCTCCAGTCATGGCGACCATCTCGACGAACTGTCCCGGCTGGGCCGCACCGAGTTCGACAGCGTGATCGACGGCTTCAACTCGGTCCTGCGCCGGCTGCGGCTGATCATCGCCCTGCGCACGGAGGCGGAACTGGAGCTGATGGAGAAAAACCGCCTGCTCGAGGCGCTCTCCAAGACCGACCAGCTCACCGGGGTGTTCAACCGGCGGCACCTGGACGACGCACTGGCCGAGGCACTGGCGCGCAGCCGTGCCGAAGGCATTCCGTTCTCGATCCTGTTGATCGACGTAGACCGCTTCAAGTCCGTCAACGACACCTACGGCCATCAGGTGGGCGACCGCGTGCTGGTCGAGATTGCCGACCTGATCATGGCAGTCAAGCGGCCGACGGACACCCTCGGGCGCTGGGGCGGCGAGGAGTTCCTGCTGATCTGCGCCGATACTGCCCTGCAGGACGCCGTGCACTTTGCCCACCGCCTGCGCAATGCCGTGGCCGGGCAGGACTTCGCCGTGATCGGCCGGATGACCGCGAGCCTGGGCGTGGCCTGCGTGCAGCAGGGCGACACCATCCACGGCATGATTGCCCGCGCCGACGCGGCCCTGTACCGCAGCAAGGAACGCGGCCGCAACCGGGTCGAGTTCGCGGACGATGGCATGACCACGCCGTAACGGCGGAAAGCCGCCGCCGGCCGGTCAGGGTGGCAGCAGACCGGTCCGGGCGGCGGCCATCACCTCGCGGCTCAGGCCATCGACCAACGCCGAAGCCGCGCGGGCGTAGTGCCAGTGCAGGGGCACGTCCAGCGGGGTGTCCGGCACGAGCTCGACCAGCGAGCCGTCTGCGAGATGCCCGGCGATCAGGCTCTGCGGATGCAGGCCCCAGCCCATGCCGGCCACGGCCGCCGTGACAAATGCCTGCGACGACGGGAGCGTGTGCCGGGGCAGTTCCACATGCCGATGGCACAGGCGCCGCACCCAACTCGCCTGCAGGGCATCCTTGTTGTTGAACACCAGGCTCGGCGCCTGCGCCAGGCTGCCGGCGCCCACGCCGGTGGCGAAATGGCGTTGCACGAAGGCCGGGCTCGCGGCCGCCAGATAGCGCATGGCACCCAGCGGGCGGCTCTCGCAGCCGGCGGCAGGGCGGGCGGCGGCGGTCACGGCAGCCAGCACGGCGCCGCTGCGCAGCCATTCGGTGGTGTGGTCCTGATCGTCCACCGCCACCTCCATCAGCACGGGATGTGCCGCGGCGAAGGTCGCAATGGCCGGCGCGGCCCAGGTGGCCAGACTGTCGGCATTCACCGCGACAGGCAGCGCCACGCGCGCCATGCCCTCCGCCGCGAGTGACGGCAACGTCCCCTGCAACTCATGTTCGAGCATCCGCACGCGGTCCACGTGCTGGCACAGGCGGCGCCCCGTTTCCGTGGCCCGGCAGGGCTGGTCGCGGATCACCAGCGCGCAGCCCACGCGCTCCTCCAGCAGGCGAATGCGTTGGGAAATGGCCGATGGCGTCACGTGCAGCGCGCGGGCCGCACGCTCGAAGCTGCCTTCCCGCACCACGGCGGCCAAGGCGGACAAGGCGGCGTAATCGAGCATGAGATTAGAGAAACTACATCGAATGAAGAAAAGATAGTTTGTCTACATTCGCCAGTGCAGGCAAGCTGCGCGCATGATTTCCGCACTGCCTACCCCTCCGCTCGCCCTGTCTGGCTCCCTCTCCGGCGCCCTATCCGTCTCCCTGCAGGGCCTGGCCCTGAGCTTCGGCCTGATCGTCGCCATCGGCGCGCAGAACGCGTTCGTGCTGCGTCAGGGCCTGCGCCGGGAGCATGTGGGCAGCGTGGTCCTGCTCTGTGCCGTCGCGGATGCCTTGCTGATTGCCGCCGGCGTCATGGGCATGGCCCAGGCGCTGGGCGAGCGCCCCGGCCTCGCGCGTGTGCTGGCGCTGGCCGGGGCGGTTTTCCTGGCGGTCTATGGTTGGCGGGCGCTGCGGCGCGCGGGGCAGGCGCACCGGCTGCAAGCCTCGGAGGGTGAGAAGGGTGAGAAGCGTATTGGCCGAGGCGCGATCCTGGCGCAGGCGGCCGCTTTCACGCTGCTCAATCCGCATGTCTATCTGGATACCGTGCTGCTGGTAGGCAGCATCGGCGCCCAGCAGCCGGCTGCGCTGCGCGGCTGGTTCGTGGCGGGCGCCAGTGCCGCCAGCCTGTGCTGGTTCGGGCTGCTGGGGTTTGGCGCGCGTTTCCTGGCCCCGTGGTTCGCCCGGCCGAAGGCTTGGCAGGTGCTCGACGCGCTGGTCGGCGTCACCATGTTCGTCCTGTCGGCGCTGCTGGTGCGCCATGCCTGGGCGGGCTGAGCCCGCCCCGACATCGCCCTGATAGCGCCCTGACAGCGCCCTGATAGCGCCCCCGACTACGCCGGCACGTTCAACACTGCCTTGGTCTCCAGGAACGCTTCCAGCCCATAGACACCGTACTCGCGGCCGATGCCCGACTGCTTCAGGCCGCCAAACGGCGCCGCCGGGTCGTGGGCGAGCGTGTTGACGAGGACCCGCCCGGCCTCGATGCGCGACGCCACCGCGTGCGCCCGCCGCACATCGGCGGACAGCACATACGCCTGCAAGCCGTAGCGGGTGTCGTTGGCGATGGCGATGGCCTCCTCCTCGTCCCGGTAGGTAATGATCGACAGCACCGGGCCGAAGATCTCCTCCCGGGCGATCGTCATGTCGTTGGTCACATCGCTGAAGACGGTGGGGCGCACGAACCAGCCCGCGTCCAGCCCGTCCGGCCGGCCTTCGCCGCCCACAATCAGCCGCGCGCCTTCATCAATGCCGATGCGGATATAGCGCTGCACGCGCTCCCACTGCTTCTGGCTGACCATCGGGCCGACCGTGGTCTGCGGATCGCGCGGATCGCCGGCCTGCGTACGCGCCACGATGTCGCGCACGCGCGCCTCGAACTCGGCGAGCCGGTGTTGCGGCACTAGAATCCGCGTGCCGGCGATGCACGCCTGCCCGCTGTTCATGAACCCGGCGTCCAGGGCCAGCGGCACAGCTTCGTCGAAATCCGCATCGTCGAGCACGACCACGGGCGACTTGCCACCCAGCTCCAGCGTCACGCGCTTCAGCGTGTCCGCCGCCACGCGCAGGATGGTCTTGCCGACCGCCGTGGAGCCCGTGAACGACACCTTGTTCACATCGGGGTGCGTGGTGATTTCGGTGCCGACCACATCGCCGCGCCCGGTGACGATATTGAACACGCCCGGCGGCACGTCCGCCGCGTGCAGTGCTTCGGTGACGATGCGGGTCTGCATCGCGCTCATCTCGCTCGGCTTGATCACGGCGGTGCAGCCGGCGGCGACGGCGGCGGCCAGCTTCCCGCAGATAAAGCCCGCGTCGCTGTTCCAGGGCGTGATCAGCCCGGCCACGCCCATCGGCTGCATCACCACCTCGGCGCCGCCCACGCGGCGCTTGAACGTGTAAGCCTCAAGCACATTGGCCGCGTCGATCAGCACGTTGCTCGCGTGCCGGGCCATCCAGCGGCCCCGGGACACCGGCGCGCCATATTCCTCGGTGATCGCCTCGTACAGTTCGTCCTCCTTCGCCAGCACGGCGGCGTGCATGCGTTTGAGCAGCTCCACGCGCGCGCGCTGGCTGGTGCGGGAGAAGGCCGGGAACGCCCGTCTGGCGGCCGCGATGGCGTCCCGGGCGTCCTGCGCGTCGGCCAGGCGCACCTGCCCAATCACCTGTTCGGTGGCCGGGTTGAACAGGTCGAACATCTCGTCGCCGTGGGGGGTGACGAAGGCGCCGTCGATGTAAATCTTGTCGATGATCTGCATGGTGGGTCTCCGGGGTAGCGGAAAGTCATCTTAAGCAAAGCGCGAAAAACGCGGGCTGAAGCACAAGATAGCCCTGCGCCATTGTGTTGACTAGCCGTACAATCCGGGATGTGATGATGAAGGAATCGGGATAATGAAATCCTCGGGCCTTGGTGAACTGGAGGCGGTGCTGGCCGTGGCGCGGCACCGCAACTTCCGGGCGGCAGCGGCGGAGCTGGGCGTCTCCACGTCCGCGCTCAGCCACGCGGTGGCGGCGCTGGAGTCGCGCATCGGCGTGCGGCTGTTCCATCGCACCACGCGCAGCGTGTCACTGACGGAGGCTGGCGCGCAGTTCGTCGACAGCATTGCCCCGGCGCTTTCCACGATCCGGGGCGCGATCGAGCAGGCGGGGAGCCTGCGGGACACCGTGTCGGGCCCGTTGCGCATCAACACCTCGGCGGGCGCCGCGCGGCAGGTGATGCCGCTGTTCATCGCCTTCCTGCAGCGCTACCCGGCCATGACGCTCGATATCGTCACCGAGGGGCGGTTGATCGATATCGTCGCCGACGGCTTCGATGCCGGCATCCGGCTGGCCGAAACCCTGCCGCAGGACATGATTGCCGTGCCCTTCGGCGATACCCAGCGCTTCGCCGTGGTCGGCAGCCCGGACTACTTCGCCAGGCACAAGCGGCCGCGCACACCGGCCGACCTCCACGCGCACGCCTGCATCCGCACGCGCATGCCGAGCGGGGCGATCTACCAGTGGGAATTCGCGCGGCACGGCGAGGCGGTGCGGATCGATGTGCGTGGCGCGCTGACGCTCGACGAGCCCGGACTGGCCCAGCAGGCGGCCCGCGCCGGACTGGGGCTGGCCTACCTGAGCGAGTGGAACGTGGCCGCCGACCTGCAGGCCGGCACGCTGGTCCGCGTGCTGGAGGGCTGGACCCCGCCGCTCGATGGCCTGTGCCTGTACTACCCGGGCCGCCGCCACGTGCCGGCCGGCCTGCGCGCGCTGATCGACCTGATCCGCGAACACGCGGACGCGCAGCGCTGAGGGACGCATCAGCCACGCATCAGCCACGCATCAGCCACCGCCCGCAGCCGGCTTTCCCACGTAGAATTTGGCTGCCGGCGCGATGTGCCGGCGCAACGTCTTGACATTTGGATGTACGTCGACCTCCTCACCCTTTATCTCCTCGCCATCGGGACGCTTCTGGCCAGTGCCGGCATGACGTTCTGGGAGCATCGGACCAATCCCCGCCGCAGCCGGACGCTGCGGATTCTCGCGGCTGGCTTCACGACGCTCGCCATCGGCTGCGCGCTGGTGCTGGTCCGGCGCAGCGTGCCAGGGGCGATTGGCTCCGCCGTCAGCAATCTCGTCATCCTCACTGGCTACCTGCTGGTCCTCGACGGTATCGCCTCGCTGAGCGGGCGGCAGTATCGCGCGGCGTCGGTGGGGATACTGCTCGTGGACGCGCTGGTGTGGGTCGGCTGGGGCGCGCAACACCTGGACGCCATGTGGAACCACGTCAGCGCCCTGCCGATCGCGCTGATCAGCGCCATGACGGCGCGCGAGATGCTGCGTTGCGAAGCGATGAAGGCGCTCCGTTCGCGCCACATCATCGTGGTGGTGACGGGCCTCCATGCCGTGGTCTATGTCGCGCGGGCCCTGATCCTGCCGTGGCTGGTGACCATGCACGGGCCGGCGATGCAGGCCGCCGCCAGCAAGCTCACGGTCTACGAAGGGGTGCTGTACTCAGTCCTCCTGCCGATGGCGCTGCTGAAGTTGATCCGCGACGAGACCCACGGCCAACTCGTGCAGGAAGCCCAGACCGACTATCTGACCCGGCTGGGCAACCGCCGGTGGTTCTTCGAGCAGGGCGCCCGCCTCCTCGGCGGCGAAGGGAGCCGGCCGGTGGCCGTGCTGGCGTTCGACCTCGACCGCTTCAAGGCCGTCAACGACGTGTACGGTCACCAGACCGGCGACCAGGTGCTGAAGTCGTTCGCGGAAATCGCGCGGAGCGTGGTGGGGCCGCACGCGCTGCTCGCGCGCATCGGCGGCGAGGAGTTCGCCGCCCTGCTGACCGGCGACGACGCGCGCCGCGCCCAGGCGCTGGGCGAGGCCGTGGCCACGCGCTTCGCCGGCACCATCCCGCACCGGACCCACGGTATCGGCGTCGGCATTCCGGCCACGGTCAGCATCGGCCTGGCCCGCTTCGAGACCGAGGTGCCGCCGCTGGCCGACGCGCTGGCCGCCGCCGACCAGGCGCTGTACCGCGCCAAATCGCTCGGCGGCAACCGGCTCGAAGTAGCGCGGACCGCCGCGAGCTCCCCCGTACTCTAAACCCGGCCCCTGGAAGCCTGGAAGCCTGGAAGCCTGGAAGCCTGGAAAGCCTAGAAGCTCGCCGCCAGCCCGAACGACAGGCCGTGCACGTTGTTCCCAAAGACGTAGCGCACCACCGCCCGGATACGGGTGACGAACACCTCGTGCGCGCTGGTGTCGAGTTCCAGCCCGGTGCCCAGCGTGGTCAGGTGGTCGAAGCCCAGCGCGCCGGCCTGATTGCCGAAGTAGTGCGAGTGGGACAGTTCCAGCACGTAGCGCACCGGCCGGTCCAGCGCGCGCAGGCCGGTGGGCGCGCGCCAGCGGGCGTAGAGGCTGGCGGTCTGGGCGGCGGCGGAGGCATCCATGCCACCCGTGGTGCCAAAGCTGCGCAGGTAGATGTTGGTGTAGCGCAGTTCCACGTCCACATCGCGCTCGTTGCGGTGGCTTTCCCAGTCCAGCATGACGGACCCGCCCAGCCCGTAGGCGTTCATCGCGCCATTGTCCAGAAAGGCAATCTCCTGGTCCGTGGCATTTTCCACGGCGAACTTGGCGACGGAGAGGTCGCTGGCCACCCGGCCGAGCGAGGCATTGAAGATCGGCCGGAACACCAGTTCCTTGCTGTCGATGAGCGGGAAATCCCAGCCCACGCCCACCGTGCCCGCGAACGTATTCCACTTGGTCGGCAGCTTGCGGGTCTCCTGGCCGTTGGAGGCCACGAAGGTCGGGTCGTAGCGGTTGTAGGCGATCGACCCCTCCAGATAGAGCGGGAACGACTGGCTCAAGGTGAAACCGCCGCCCAGCTGCCAGAGCGTCAGGGCGGGGTTGTCGGTGCTGGTGTTGCTGATGGAGAGCGAACTGGAGGCGAGGTCAGGTACCACGGCGAACGACATCAGCGTGAGTACCGCATTGGCCTGCTTCTGGACGTTGGCGCCCACGATGCCGAACGCGGGGCCGGTCTGGGCATGGGTGAGCGGCGGGGCGAGCCCCATCGCCACCAGCATCGCCACCACCAACAACACACTTCGCGCGGGGTTCAGGATGCCGTGGGCGCGCATCGCTTACCTCTTCCTGGCCGGATTCGAGAACGCGGTCATGATCGCCGCAATGCCTGGCCGGCGGAAGTAAATATTCTCGTGCGGTGATTAAGAAAATTCAGTGCTTGATGTGGCGCAGACGGCGCGTTGCACGTCCGTTGACGCCTGCGTGTCAGTCGTCGAAGGTGCCCCGAAATTCGGGCGCCGCGTCCGCGCGGGTGTTCAGCTCGAACATCACGCCGCCGGGCGCGCGGCAGAAGAAGCGGGAACCCCGCCCATTGTTGAAGACTTCGGTCTCCATCTGCACGCCATCGGCCAGGAAGCGCGCGTACAGCGCCTGGACGGCGTCAAGGCTGGGTAACTCGAAGCCCGCGTGGAAGGACCGGGGCCAGTCGGGCGCCTCGCCGCTGGCATGGTCGATCACCACGTCGAAGCCGGGACGCTTGAGGATGTAGGACTTGTCCCATTCGCCAGCGATGGTGAAGCCCAGATAGCGCGCGAAGAAGGTGGCGGTGGCCAGGGTGTCCGCCGAGGGAAAGCTCAGGTGGTTGAGCTTCATGGTTTGGATCAGGTCAGTCATGGTCGGTCTCTCTTACCGTGGCGGCCGGCCCCATGCCGGGCCCGCCCGATGACCGTCAGATTACGGTTGCGCCCCCCGTCCGCCAACTCGCGTTCCCGCCGCGAACCGGCCGCCCGCCAACCCCGCGTCGCCACGGGATTTGCGCGGCGGGCGGCCACCGCGCGGGCCGCGCTTGCTCACATTTGCCGCCGGGAATCAGCCCGCGCCGACCTTCGCGAGATAGCCGAACACGGCGGCGCGCAGCCGCCGGGTCAGGTCGTCGATGTCCGTCTCGCCGCGCTCGCCGGCCGCATCGACCATGCCGCGGATGATGGCCACCAGATCGGCCGCCGCCAGCTCGGGGCGTTCCAGCCGGGGCTTGGCCCGCCGCACGGCGGTGGCGAACAGCGCTTCCGTCTCCGGCTTGGCCACCTCGTCGCGCAGGGCGGGGCGGCCTTCCTCGATATCGAGCAGCCGCGCCAGCATGGGCCGCTGCAACTGCTGCCGGACGGAGGCGTCGAGCATGGCGTCGAGCGCCGCCTTGCCGCTGCGCAGCTGGAGGGCCGTCGCCGTGTCGTCATGAAAGCGCCGGGTTTCGCGATGGATCAGCGCCACCGTGAGCGCGTCCTTGCCCGGGAAGTACTGGTAGAGCGAGCCGATGCTGACGCCGGCCCGCTCGGCCACGGCGTTGGTGTTGACGCCCTCGAACCCGGCGCTCTCCAGCACCTGGGCCGCTGCCTCGACGATGGCGGCCACGGTTTCCTCGGAGCGGGGCTGGCGCGGCGTCTTGCGTGGCCGCAGGCGTTGGGGTGGGGAGCGTTCGCGCATGGGCAACGATGGATGTCGATGGAGATCGATGGACAGGCACGCATTCTAAATGCCCGCTCCGCAACGTTCATTCCGGACAAATCCGACCGCCCGATCAAAGCCGCGCGGCGGATTGACGTGACGATGGCGCCTGCACACCGGAGGACAAACCATGAAAATAATCGTAGGGATGGCACTCGCCGTGACGGCCTTGGCTGGCGCGGGCGTTGGGTTGGCACAGACGGCGACGGAAGCCGCCGGGAAAGACAGCATGCAGGCGGCCAGGCCGGTCGCCCAGGGGGCCAAGGAGGCCACGCAGGACCTCGGCAAGGTGGCCGTGCCGGACAAGATCCCGCCCGGCTACCGCGCGTGGACCCTGATCTCGGTCGGCCGCGAGGAAGGCGCCACCGATGACCTGCGCGCCATCCTCGGCAACGAGGCCGCCGTGATGGCCCTGCGCAGCGGCAAGTACCCGCTGCCCGACGGCGCCATCATTGCCCGGCTCGCCTGGAGCTACGACGCGCTGGCGGAAAGCGCGGCAGCCTTCGGCAAGCCCCAGTCCCACGTGGCCGGGCACCCGAAGAACGGCCTCCAGTTCATGGTCCGGGATTCGACCAAGTACGCCGCCACCGGTGGCTGGGGCTACGTGCAGTTCGATGACGGCAAGCCCTCGGGCGCCGCCAAGCAGCAGGCCTGCTTCGCCTGCCACACCGTCGTGAAGAACCGCGACTACGTGTTCAACCGCTTCGCCCCCGATCCGCCTAACGGCATAGCGGGCAACTAGCCGAGCCGAGCCCGAGCCTAGCCCGAGCAGAGCGAAGTGGCGCATTCATCATTTCTCTCACCGTAACGATCCGCCGCCGGGTGTCATTGTTCGACCAAGGCACCCGGCGTATCGTGGCCCACATCGACAGTCATGCCGCATGTCCGGAGCCGCGATGCCAGATTCCCCCGCCCCCCGTCAGTGGGACACCCGCCGCGCTGAAAAGCGCCGCCGCCAGGGCCTTGGCGCCCGGCTGGCCGATGGCAAGGTGGTTGCCACCGACAACATCGTCCCGTTCCTCGAAGCCGTGACCGCCCCGGGCGACCGCGTGGTGCTCGAGGGCAACAACCAGAAGCAGGCGGACTTCCTGTCCCGCGCGCTGGCCGAGGTAGACCCGGCCACCGTGCACGACCTGCACATGATCATTCCGAGCGTGAGCCGCGTCGAACATCTGGACCTGTTCGAGCGCGGCATCGCGCGCAAGCTCGACTTCGCCTTTGCCGGCACGCAGAGCGTGCGGATCTCGCAGTTCCTTGAGGACGGGCTGCTCGAAGTCGGCGCCATCCATACCTATATCGAGCTGTACGCCCGGCTGTATGTGGATCTTACGCCACAAATTGTGCTGATCGCCGGCTACAAGGCCGACCGCGCCGGCAACCTCTACACCGGCGCCAGCACCGAGGACACGCCCGCGCTGGTGGAGGCCGCCGCGTTCCGCGACGGCATCGTGATCGCCCAGGTCAACGAGATCGTGGACGACCCGGCCGACCTGCCGCGCGTGGACATCCCCGGCTCGTGGATCGACTACGTGGTGCAGGCCGACAAGCCGTTCTTCTGCGAGCCGCTGTTCACGCGCGACCCGCGCCTGATCAAGCCGGTGCACGTGCTGATGGCGATGATGGCCATCCGCGGCATCTACGAGCGGCACAAGGTGCAGTCGCTGAACCACGGCATCGGCTTCAACACGGCCGCCATCGAACTGATCCTGCCGACCTACGGCGAATCGCTCGGGCTCAAGGGCAAGATCTGCAAGCACTGGACGCTGAACCCGCACCCCACGCTGATCCCGGCCATCGAGTCGGGCTGGGTCGAAAGCGTGCACAGCTTCGGCAGCGAACTGGGCATGGAGAACTACGTGTCGGCCCGGCCGGACGTGTTCTTCACCGGCGCGGACGGCGCGATGCGCTCCAACCGGGCCTTCTGCCAGCTGGCCGGCCAGTACGCGGTGGACCTGTTCATCGGCTCCACGCTCCAGATCGACGGCGACGGCCATTCCTCGACGGTCACGCGCGGCCGGCTCTCGGGCTTCGGCGGCGCGCCGAACATGGGCCACCAGCCGGGCGGCCGCCGCCACGCCACCCCGGCCTGGCTCGACCTGATCGAGACCGACGACCCGCTCGCGCGGGGCCGCAAGCTGGTGGTGCAGATGGTCGAGACCTTCCAGGCCGGCGGCAAGCCGACCTTCGTGGAGTCCATGGACGCCGTGCAGGTGGCCAAGGACTGCGGCATGCCGCTGGCCCCGGTGATGATTTATGGCGATGACGTGACCCACGTGCTGACCGAGGAAGGCATCGCCTATCTATATAAGGCGACCTCGCTCGAACAGCGCCGCCGGATGATCGCGGCGGTGGCCGGCGTCACGCCGATCGGCATGCGCCACGACCCGGCCACCACGCGCCAGATGCGCAGCGACGGGCTGATCGCGCTGCCGGAAGACCTTGGCGTGCATCGCGCCGATGCCACGCGCTCGCTGCTGGCGGCCAAGAGCATGGCCGATCTGGTCGAGTGGTCGGGCGGGCTGTACGAGCCGCCGGCACGTTTCCGGAGCTGGTAATGGCCGTCCATGTACAGGCACACGCCCATGCGGTAGCGCTCAAGGAAGACCGCGCCGGCGCCATCGGCGCGCTGGCCGAAGCGGTGTTGATCGACGAGGCGATGTTGTCGCCCAAGCCCGGGCTGGTGGATGCGCGCGGCAGCGGCGCGCACCGTGACCTGACGCTGGCGCTGATGGTGGCGTCCGCGCGCAGCCTGCGCGGTGGCTTTGCGGCGATGGCGGCGGCGGGGCGCGAGGCCACTCACATTCATCAACCCCTGCGCGAACAGCTCGGCGCGCTGGGCCGCGCGGCGGAGGCGACCATGCTGCGCGCCACCGGCGGCGTCAACACCCATCGCGGCGCGATCTGGTGCCTGGGCCTGCTGGCCGGCGCCGCCGGGTTGCTGCCGGACGGTGCCGATGCCCACACCGTGGCCGACGCGGCGGGTGCCATCGCCCGGCTGCCAGACCGGCATCGCCCCGCGCACACCGGCAACAAGGGCGAACTGGCGCGCCAGGCTTATCAGGTTGGCGGCGCGCGCGGGCAGGCCGAGGCCGGCTTCCCGCATGTCGTGCAACGGGGTTTGCCGACGCTGCGCGCCAGCCGCACGCGCGGCGATGCGGAGCCCACCGCGCGCGTCAACGCGCTGCTGGCGATCATGGCCGGGCTCGACGATACCTGCGTGCTGGCCCGCGCCGGCCGCGAAGGGCTGGCCACCATGCAGGCCGGCGCCGCCGCCGTGCTGGCGGCGGGCGGCATCGGCACGCTGCCGGGCCGGCGGCTGCTGCATCGGCTCGAAGCCGGCATGCTGGCGCGCAATGCCTCCCCCGGCGGCGCGGCCGACCTGCTCGCCGCCACGTTATTTCTCGATCGCCTGCCCACCGGGCCGGCGCTCCCCCACGGAGACCGATGATGGAACAACTCCAGTTCGAATATCCCGCCGGCGCGCCGGCCCGCCAGCGCGTGCTGGTGGGCGTGGTCGGCTCCGGCGACCTCGAGGTGATGATCGAGCCCGGCGACGCCGGCAAGACCTCGATCCACGTGACCACCTCGGTGGACGGCTATGGCCGCGTCTGGGACGCCCAGCTGACGCGCGTCTTCAGCGCCGAGCCGCGTGCCGCCATGCGCATCCGCATTCACGACTTCGGCGCCACGCCGGGCGTTGTCGGCATGCGGCTGGCCGAGGCGTTCGAGGCGCTGGATGAAGGCAAGGAGGGATCATGAGCCAGCCCGCACTGCTGTCGCGCGAAAGTTTTGTCGAACTGGGCGCCCGCGCGCGCGCCCATGCGCTGCTGGACCCCGGCAGCTTCCGCGAGCTGGCGGGGCCGTTCGACGGGCTGACCTCGTCCTGGCTCGCGCGTCAGGGCGTGGTGCCGCAGGCCGATGACGGGGTGATCGTCGCCAAGGGCACCATCGACGGACATCCCACCGTCGTGCTGGCCATCGAAGGCGCCTTCCAGGGCGGCAGCCTGGGCGAAGTGGGCGGCGCCAAGATCGCCGGCGCGCTGGAGCTGGCCGCGCAGGACAACCGGCAGGGCACCCCCACGCGCGCGGTGATCCTGTTCGAGACCGGCGGCGTGCGGCTGCAGGAGGCCAACCTGGGCCTCGCCGCCATCGCCGAGATCCATGCGGGCATCGTCGATCTGCGCCGCTACCAGCCGGTGATTGGCGTGATTGCGGGGCAGGTGGGGTGTTTCGGCGGGATGTCGATTGCGGCCGGGCTGTGCAGCACGCTGGTGGTCACGCGTGAGGCGCGGCTGGGGCTCAACGGGCCGGCCGTGATCGAGCAGGAGGCTGGCATTGCCGAGTACGACTCGCGCGACCGGCCGCTGATCTGGAGCCTGACTGGCGGCGAGCAGCGCATCGCCACCGGGCTGGCGGACCGCTATGTCGAGGATGACAGCGCGGAGATCCGCGCCACCGTGGCGGCACTCGTCGCCGAGCCGCCCAATCAGCCACCCACCCCGCCGCGCAGTGCCGCGTATGCGTCCTATCTGCAGCGGCTGGCCGGCTATGACCCCGCGCGGCAGGCCGATGCGGCCACCGTGCGCGCCGTGTTTGGAGAACCGTCATGACGACCGCATCGACCAATACGAACCAAGCGAACTCCCGCGGCGCCACCTGGCTCGCCGCACTGAGCCAGGGCGCACCGCGCCTGGCGGACTATCCGGCCTCGGTCCAGGTGGCCGATGGCGAACTGGCGGGCCGGCCCGTGCGCTGGATCGCCGTGGTGCCCGATGGCGCCAGCCCGTTCCCGCGCGCCCGGCAGGGCGAGGTGGGGCTGCGCGAGGGCTGGACGCTCGCGCGCGCCGTGCATGACGCCGTGCAGGCGGACCGCGACGCGCCGGTCAAGCGCGCCATCGTCGCCGTGGTGGACACCCCGAGCCAGGCCTATGGCCGGCGCGAGGAAGCGTTCGGCATCCACCAGTCGCTGGCCAGCGCGGCGGATGCCTATGCCACGGCGCGCCTGCAGGGGCATCCGGTGGTCGCGCTGCTGGTGGGCAAGGCCATGTCGGGCGCCTTCCTCGCGCACGGCTATCAGGCCAACCGCATCGTGGCGCTGGCGGACCCCGGCGTGCAGGTGCATGCGATGGGCAAGGAGGCGGCGGCACGCATCACCATGCGCAGCGTGGAGGACCTCGAAGCCTTCGCGGCCACCGTGCCGCCGATGGCCTACGACATCGACAACTACGCCACGCTGGGCCTGCTGTGGCGGCGCGTGCCGGTCTCCCGGGCCGACGCGCCCGAGGCCGGTGACGTCGCCACGGTGCGCGCGACGCTGGAAGCCGCGCTGGCCGATATCGACGCCGACCCCGAGCGCGACCTGCGCAGCCGGCTGGGCGGCGAGAACCGGCAGGCCTCGGCGCGGGTGCGCGAGGTGCTGGCCCGGCAGTGGCAG
The DNA here is from genome assembly GCF_052115685.1 of Cupriavidus sp. 2KB_3. Classification (NCBI taxonomy): domain Bacteria; kingdom Pseudomonadati; phylum Pseudomonadota; class Betaproteobacteria; order Burkholderiales; family Burkholderiaceae; genus Cupriavidus; species Cupriavidus sp. 2KB_3. The sequence goes on along the minus strand of NZ_JBFRHD010000013.1, from coordinate 34,612 downwards.
GGATGACCCCGTGCCGGACGCCCCGCTCCCCCTCCCCCTCCCCCTCCCGCTCCCCCGCCCACTCCAGCCGCACGACCTGATCTGGCTGCGCGACGCCCCGGCGTTCGCGGCCAGCCAGCCGCTGCCGGCGTGGGTCGATGCCACATGGCTGGCGGTGGCGCCGGTGGTGGTACGGCGCGATCTGCCGTGCGATCTGACGTGCGATCTGACGCGCGATAGCAGCATCCCGGTGGGCCTGCGCGGCCGGCGGCGCGAGGAGCGCCATGGCACGTGGATCGAGGCGTCCCAGTGCGCCCGCGTGATGTCGCCGTTCGCCATCGCCCGGGCGGCGCGCTGGCAGGACCATCCGCGCCGGCTGGCGCTGCCGGCGCTGCGCACGCTGGCGCGGATCGCTCCGCTGCTCGATGCGCGCGGCCTGCCATGGGGGGTGACCGGCGCGGCCGGGTTCACGCTCGCGTCCGGGCTCGATGTGCTCCATCCCGGCAGCGATGTGGACCTGCTGATCGACGCTGCTACGCCGCTGCGTCAGGCGGACGAACAATGGCTTGCGGCGCTGATCGACGACTGCACGGAGGCGCGGCTCGACATCCAGGTCGCCACCCCCCACGGCGGCTTTGCCCTGCTGGAGCGCCTGCGCACTGGTGGGCGGGTGCTGCTGAAGACCGCCACCGGCCCGGTGCGCTGCGCGGACCCGTGGCAGGCGGCATGAGCACGCTGCTGACCTTTCCCGGGCAGGGGGCGCAGCGCCCCGGCATGCTTCACGGCCTGCCCGACCATCGCGCCGTGCACGAGACGCTCGCCCAGACCAGCGACGCGCTGGGCCACGACGTGCTGGCGCTCGACACGGCCGACAGCCTGCAATCCACCGTAGCGGTCCAGCTCTGCCTGCTGGCGGCGGGCGTGGCCACGGCGCGCGCGCTGATGGCGGACGGCGCCCGGCCCGATGCCGTGGCCGGGCTGTCGATCGGCGCCTACGCAGCGGCCGTGGTGGCCGGCGCGCTGGCCTATGACGACGCGGTGCGGCTGGTGGCGCTGCGCGGCCGGCTGATGGCGGACGCCTACCCGGAGGGCTTCGGCATGACCGCCATCCTCGGGCTGGAAGCCCCGGCGCTGGAAGCCATCGTGGCGCGCGTGCGGGCGACCGGCCTGCCGGTCTACGTAGCCAATTTCAACGCGCCGACGCAGTTGGTCATCGCCGGGGCGGACGTGGCGATGGCGCGCGTGGCGGCGCTGGCGCAGGAGGCCGGCGCGCATGGGGCCAGGCGCGTGGCCATCGCCGTGCCGTCCCACTGCCCGTTGCTGGACGATGCTGCCGCGACCCTCGCCCAGGCGTTCGCGCCGGTGACGCTGCGCCGGCCCACGCTGCGGCTGTTCAGCGCCAGCGCCGCGCGCGAGCTGCGCGACCCGGCGCGCATCGCGGCGGACCTCGCCGCCAACATGGCGCTGCCGGTGCGCTGGCACGAGACCCTGCTGCTGGCGCGCGCCTGCGGCGTGCGGCTGGCGGTGGAGATGCCGCCCGGCAACGTGCTGACGCGGCTCGCCGGGGCGGTGCTGCCGGAAGCCGTGGCCTGTGCCGAGACGCGGGCAGACAGCGTGCGCGTGTTGATGGACCGGGCCAGTCAGGGCGATTGAAGGCGCGCCCTGAACACGCATCGATGCGCACCCCGCGCGACCTGGCAAAAAATTGAAACAATCGGTGTGGACGTGGATGACCAGCCTGCAGGCGGCGTAGGATTGGCCGTTAACACTGGCACGATCCGTCGCCGCCGGGGCTTGCCCGGCGTGCGCTCACGAACCGCCCATGCAGCCACCACCGATTCCGCCCGATGAAACCCTGCGTCTCGCCACGCTGAGATCGCTCCACATTCTCGACACGCCGACCGAGGAACGGTTCGACCGCCTGACCCGGCTCGCCAAACGGCTGTTTGACGTGCCGATCGCGCTGGTCAGCCTGGTCGATGCCAACCGGCAGTGGTTCAAGGCCTGCGAGGGACTGGACCTGGCCGAGGCGCCGCGCAACACCTCGTTCTGCGGCCACGCGATTGCCGGCGACGGCATCCTGCTGGTGCCCGACGCCCGCCAGGACCCGCGCTTCCATGACAACCCGATGGTCACCGGCGAGCCGCACATCCGCTTCTACGCCGGCTGCCCGCTGGTGGCGCACAACGGCACCAAGCTGGGCACGCTGTGCCTGATCGACCGCCAGCCGCGCACCTTCGATGACGATGACCGCGCGCTGCTGCACGACCTCGCCCGCATGGCCGAGCAGGAGCTGGCCGCCGTGCACCTGGCCAGCATGGACGAACTGACCGCGCTCTCCAACCGGCGCGGTTTCACGGTGCTGAGCCAGCACGCCATCGAGCTGTGCCGCCGGCTGGAGCGGCCGGCCACGCTGGTGTTCTTCGACATGGATGGCTTCAAGCCGATCAACGACCAGTTCGGCCATGCCGAGGGCGACCGCGCGCTGGCCGCGTTTGGCGCCGCGCTGCGGATGGCGTTCCGGGACTCGGATGTGGTGGGGCGGCTCGGTGGCGACGAATTCGCCGCGCTGCTGACCAATACCGATGCCAACGGCTGCGGCGAGGCGCTGGCGCGCCTGCATCGAAACGTGGACGCATGGAATGCGCAGAACGCGCACAGCTACAGCCTGCGTTTCAGCGTGGGGCTGACCGAGTTCGATCCGTCCCGGCACGCCACGGTGCATGAATTGCTGGCGCAGGCCGATGCCGCCATGTACGCCGACAAGGCCCAGCGCAAGGCCACCCGCCACTGATTTACCGCTGACTCGGGCGGATTACGGCTCCGTGCGCTGCGGGGCCGCGCGCAGCACGCCGGCGGCAATCTCGCGCGTCAGCTCGTCCACGGCATGCAGTTCGGCTTCGCCGAGTTGCCAGGCGCAGCGCGTGGCGCCCCAGTCGCCATAGATCAGCGCGATGCAGCGGTTGCGCATGCGCACCGGCGCCAGCAGGATCGACCTGGCGTCGGGCATGGCGTCGCGGTACCAGCGCGGAATCCGGTGGGCGATGCTCGGGTCGAACGCATCTTCGATCAGCAGCGGCTTGTCGGCCAGCCCGGCGAAGTGGAACACGTCGGGCACGAAGCCTTCCTCGAAGGACAGGGCCGGCAGCTTTTCCCGCATGCCCTCGCCAAAGCCCAGCCGCGCGTGGAAGCGCTTGGTGGCCGGGTTCAGCATCATCAGGAAGCAGCGCGAGAAGTTCATCGCGCGCATGGTGGTTTCCAGCACCATTGGCGCCAGCTGGGATACCGACAGGCCGGCGCCTTCGCGCCGCACCTCGTCCAGCCCCTGGCGCAGCCGCCGCACCATGTCTTTCGGATCGCCGCTGGTGCCGGCGGGCGCTGCCGCCTCGGCCGGGGCCTCGGAGCGGATGATCGAGGTATTGAGCGTATCGGCCTGCCGCACGGCAATCGCCACGTCGCCGGTGGTCAGGCCCAGCATCTTGGCGTGGGCGGTCAGCAGCTCCTGCACCGACTCCTGCGTGCCGTCCCGCACCATGGCGGCGGCGGCCTGGGCCGAGACATGGGCGATGGCGGCGAGCCAGTCGGCATGGGTTTCCAGCACCGTGTCCGTCGACATCAGGCGCGGCTTCATGGCATGGGCGATGATCCCCGGCAGGCGCCACTTGCGCGCGGCGGCCTCGGCGATCTCCTCCATCGAGACGCCCAGCACCTCCTGGCAGGCCTCGTTCTCGGTCATCGGGTGCGCGGCGCACATCGCCTCCACGCGCTCCCATTCGTCCGGGAAGTAGAACACCACCAGCAGTCGGCTCATGTGGTGCATCAGCGTGCAGACGACGGCTTCCTCGCCCTCGTTGATGCCGCGCGCGTGCGACAGCGCCCGGGTGATCTCGCCCGCCACCAGCGCGCGCTGGAGCGCCTTGGTGGCCTGCGGGCGCTGCGGCGCCACGCCGTGGAAGTAGTCGAGCAGCTGGATGCCCAGCGTCAGGTGGCTGATGGCCTCCACGCCGAGCACCAGGATGGCGCGGGACACCGTGGTGACCTCGCCGCCGAACGAGCGGTACATCGCCGAGTTGGCCAGCCGGATCACCTTCTGCGACAGGCTGAAGTCAGACAGCACGCTGGTGGCCATCTCGCCCACGGTGAGGTCGCCGTTGAGCGTCTGGAAGATGTTGTCGACGCAGTACTGCAGGGTCGGGAAGTCGCCCTGCTGCGCCATGCGGTTCCACAGCGTCTCGAAGAATTGTTCCTTGGACAGCATGGTCATCCGGCCACCTGCAGCGAGAACACCTCGTCGCGCCCCAGCATCAGGCGGCCATCCGCGAGGGCCTGCTCGAAGTCCAGCGGGCTCAGCGCGCGCGCGTAGCGCCAGCCCTGCACGAGGTTGCAGCCCTGCGCGGCCAGCAGCTCGCCCTGCGCGTCGGTCTCCACGCCTTCGGCGATGGCCACCAGGCCCAGCTCGCGCGCCAGCGACAGCACCGCCGAGACGATGGTGCGCGCATGCGGGGAATCGACCATGTCCGCCACGAAGCTGCGGTCCACCTTGAGCGCGGACAGCGGGAAGCGGCGCAGGTAGGAGAGGCTGGAATAGCCGGTGCCGAAGTCGTCCACGGCAAAGCGCAGGCCCAGCGCGCGCAGGGACATCAGCAGGTCCTCGGCGGCCTTGGGGTCGGTCATCAGCGCGCTTTCGGTGATCTCCAGCACCAGGCGGTCGGCGCTGATGCCGGCGTCCTGGATGGCGTTGCGCACGCTCTCGAAGAATCCCGGGTGCAGGAACTGCACGGCGGAGACGTTGACCGACATATGGCCGACCTGGAGCCCCTGGGCGTCCCACGCGGCCAGCTGGGCGCAGGCGCAGCGCAGCGCCCAGGCGCCCAGATGCTTGATCAGGCCGTTCTTCTCGGCCACGGGAATGAAGACGTCGGGCCGGATGAATTCGCCCGCGTGGTCCCAGCGCATCAGCGCCTCCACGGCGCAGACCTCGCCCGTGGCGGGCCAGACGATGGGCTGGTAGTGGAGCAGGAATTCGCCGTTCTGCACCGCCTCGAACATGCTCTGCTCGATGCGGAACTGCTCGTCCAGCCGGCGGTCCAGCTCGGGCGAGTAGACGCAGTAACGGTTCTTGCCGAGCGCCTTGGCCTCGTACATGGCCAGGTCGGCGCGGCGCAGCCAGTGCGACTCCGACTCCGGCTGGACGTTGCCGGATGCGGCCGACGAGAACGCCAGCCCGATGCTGGTGGTGATGCGCACATGGCAGCCGCCGAGCAGGAAGGGCTGGCGGCAGACGTGGATCACGCGTTCGAGAATGCGGATGGCCTCGGCCTCGGACTCCAGGCCATCGAGCATCAGCACGAATTCGTCGCCGCCCAGGCGCGCCACGCTTTGCTGCGAGCGCACGGTGTCCTGCAGGCGGGCGCCGACTTCCTTGAGCAGCGCGTCGCCAAACTCGTGGCCGAGCGAATCGTTGATGTTCTTGAAGCCGTCCAGGTCCATCAGCGCCACGGCGAACGGCACGCGCGCGCTGGCGGCGCCGGCCATGTACTGCTCGATGCGGCGGCGGATGAAGGCCCGGTTGCCAACGCCGGTCAGCGGGTCCAGGAAGGCGCGGGCGTTGAGCTGGCGCTCGTTCTCGACCCAGTCCGTGACGTCGTGGCCAAACAGCAGCAGGCTCGCCGGGGTGTTGGGCTCGCCGGGCTGGTGGGCGATGCGCAGGTCCAGCCAGCCGCCGCCGATGCCGCCGGCAAAGCGCACGCGCTCGCGGCGGGCGGCGCGGTCCCGCGCGCAGGCCTGGAGCAGGGCGGCCACGCTGTCGCGCGATTCCGGGGCGATCACGTCGAGCACCGACGTGCGCAGCAGGTATTCGTGGGGGTAGACGAGCAGGTCAGCCGTGGCTTCGGTGGCCTGGAGGATGCGACCCTGGATATCGACCCGCATGGCCAGCGCGCCGGAAGCTTCCAGCAGCGCCCAGGCCTCGCGCCCGGCAGGGCGGTCGCCGGCAGTCCCGCGTTCCGCGGGCTCCGGCGCCAGGGCAACATCATATGCAAACGAGGTCATGTCTTCCTCAGCCCGGAATCCCCTTGGACGCTGGCCTGATAACTGTTGAATGGGGCGCGATATGTGAAACGTGGCTCAGGCAGGCAGGTCGGAACCAGTCCGGGGCCTTCCCGCACCCGGAACATGACCACTGGCTCTGTTGCATGCCGAACGGATCGACACCGGCGATTCTAATACGAGCCGGCATCAGGCTGAGCGCCGCGCGGAGCAACGAATGCGCGGCGTCGGCGCCGCTACAACAGGCGCGCGGCGCCCGGGCGTGGGCGCCGGTGGGGGGATTGACATCGCAAGGAAAATGGCGCTCTGCCGTCAGAGCGCCCGGCGGGGGTCTTCAGCCGGATTTTCAACCGGCTTTTCAGCCCGTTTTTCAACCGGCTTTTCAGCCCGCTTTTCAGCCTGTTTTTCAGCCTGTTTTTCAGCCCTTCCGGGGCCGCCGTACCGCGCGCAGCTTGCCGCTGGTGCCGCCGCCGCAGAAGAACTGGTCGGTGCCATCGGACTCCAGCCCCGAGACGCCCACGCCGGCCGGCATATCCAGCCGCTCCAGCACCTCGCCCGAGGCCGGATCGACGCGCCGCAGCTCGCTTTCCTCGCTCTCCCAGGTGCCATGCCACAGTTCGCCGTCCACCCAGGTCACGCCCGTGACAAAGCGGTTCGACTCGATGGTGCGCAGGATCCTGCCGGTCTGCGGGTCCACCTGGTGGATCTTGCGCGCCTGCCACTGGCCCACCCACAGCGTGCCTTCGGCCCAGGCCATGCCCGAGTCGTTGCCGTCGCCCGGGGCGGGGATGGTGGCCAGCACCTCCCCGGTCTGCGGGTCGATCTTCTGGATCTGGCGCTCGGCAATCTGGTACAGGTGCTTGCCGTCGAACGCGGTGCCGGCATTGGCGGTCACGTCGAGGGTGCGCAGCGTCTGGCCGGTGGCCGGGTCGAGTGCGTGGAGCGCCTCGCCCGAGGCAAACCAGACGCGTTCGCCGTCGTAGGTGACGCCGTGGACGGCCTCGACGCCGGGGAAGGGGCCGTATTCACGGAGGATTTCAGCGGGCTGTCGTTTCATGGGTGGATTCCCTCGGTGGTTGAAACATGCCTTCATCCTAGTGATTCGGCAGCGGCGTGGGGAGTAACAAGGTCGTCGTGAATCCGGGCACGGGGGTGCTCAGCCAGCGCCGGGCGCGGCCCCGGCCGAACGCCTGCACCTTGCCATCGGCGGCCAGCGCGTCCAGCGCACGCTGGGCGGTGCGCTGGCTGGCGCCCAGCGCCAGGGCGAGGGCGGAACTGGACCACGACTCGCCATCGCCCAGCAAGGCCAGCACGGCGCCGTGCTTTTCCTCGACCGGGCGCGCCAGCACCACCACCGGCTGGGCGGGGGGCGACACCAGCGACACCAGCGACACCGGTGGTACCCGCGGTACCAGCGCGAAGCCGTCCGGCGTGGCCTCCACCCGTGCCAGCGCGCCCAGCATCGCGCGCAGCCGGCCGATCTCCACGCGCAGCCGCGCGCGGTGGGAGCCGTCGATATGGCGGGTGCGAAAGGCGCGGGCGATCAGGGTGTCCCGGGGCACATCGGCCGGCCAGGCCTCGCCAAGGGCCCGCGCCAGCGTCAGCAGCACCGGCCGCCGCGCCAGCGAGATGGCCGTGCCGCCGGCCTGCACGACATGGCGGCAGCCATCGATCACCAGCGCGTTGGAGGCCAGCAGCGCCTCTACCTCGGCGAGCCGCAGCAGCCGGTCCCCGTCCGGCGCGATCTGCCGGGCGGCGGGGGCGTCGAGCAGCCGGACGGCCTGCTCGACCTCGGCCAAGAGCCCGGGAATGGCGGCCTGGTGCGCAGCGCGGCTGGCCCGGGCGAGGGCTTCGCGCGCGGCCTGGGTGCGCAGCCGGCGCAGGGCGATGCCGGCCACGATCAGCTCGTGCGCGGCGCGCGAGGCAGGCGGGAAGGGGGTGGGATCGAGCGTGGCGAGCGCGTCTTCGGCCGCGTCGAGCCGGCCAATCAGCAGGAAATGGCGGACTTCGAGCTGCCGGGCGTGGGCGGCGTTGGCGAGGTCGCCGTGCGCCGCCAGCGTGGCGTGTGCGGCGCCAAGCGCCTTGGCCGGCCAGCCGAGATCACGCGAAACCAGCGCGATCTCGGCCTCGGCCACCACGCAGCGCGCCCGGGCCACGGCCTCTTTCTGGCCAAAGGCGCGGGCGGCGCGGCGTACCAGCAGCCGGGCGCGCGCGAGATCGCCAAGCTGGGCCATGGCAATGCCGCGCAATGCCAGCGCCGGCGCGTCCTCGCGCAGGGCCACGCGGTTCAGCGCGCCGAGCGGGTCACCCGCCGCCAGCGCACGCGCGGCGGCGGTAATCAGTGCGTCCATCCGGCTCCGCCAGGAAATGGGTCATGGACGGCACACTATCACGCAAGTCACGCAAACCGCCGACGCAGGCGGGGGGCAGGTCAGGCCAGCCCGCCGTCCGTGTAGACGTCGAACTGGCGTGACGGCTCGGCGGAGACGCCACGGCGGTCCATGCCCGACAGGAAACGCGAGTTGTCCTGGTCGCGCGAGGGCGGGGTCACGTCGCGGGCACCGTCGCTGTAGACGTCGAAGCGGCCACGGGCGCCGTCGCTGTAGACATCGCGCGCGTCGACGCGGAAGTTGTAGCCGTACTTGTCGCCAGCGAACTGGCTGTCACGCGGGTTGGCGGCCTGGGCAAGCTGGGCGGCAAGGGCGGCTGCGATGGCGACGCCGATAACGAAGGGAAGAAAGCGGTAAGACATGGGTCGAACTCCGATTGGGACAGGGTAGGAAGGGCCAGGAACGCAATCGCGCGTTCCTCCCTTCCTACGCAGGGGCCGTGCCAATCGAAAATCTCGCCCGAATGTGCCGTGGCTGGCGCAAAACCCCCTGTTCGGGGGCCACGCTGGCGGGTGCCGGCCAACAGGTGCGGCGCGGGCCGATGGCAGCGCGCCAACACCTGATCGCTGACCCCGCGGGGGGGTAGATCAGGCCGGGTTCAGCGCGAGTGCGTCCGGAAGCCTTCGCCCTGCATGCCGGCCCGATCCACGGCGGCGATGCGGTTCCGGCCATTGTCCTTGGCGTGATACAACTGCGCGTCCACAAGGTTGATGAAGGCGGTGGGCTCCGCGCCCGGCACGGGCAGGGTGGTGCCCACGCCGAAGCTGGCCGTCACGCGCTGCTCGTAGGGGGAGCGCAGGTGCGGGATGGCCGCGTCGGCGATTCTCGTGCGGCAGCGCTCGGCAATTGCCACGGCTGCGTCCGCGTCGATGCCGGGCAGCACCGCGACGAACTCCTCGCCGCCAAAGCGACCCACGAAATGCTCGGCGCCCACCGCCTCGGCCAGCAGCGCCGCCACTTTGCGCAGGCAGTCATCGCCCTGCAGGTGGCCGTAGTAGTCGTTGTAGGCCTTGAAGAAATCCACATCCATGAGGATCAGCGACAGCGGCTTGCCGGCGTCCTGCAAGGCGGCCCATTCACGTTCGACCACGGTGTCGAACATGCGGCGGTTGCCCACGCCGGTCAGCCCGTCCGTGAACGAGAGCCGCTCCAGCTCCTTCTGCAACTGGGCGAGCTGTTCCTCGGTGCGCTTGCGTTCGCTGATGTCGAACATGAAGCCGATCAGCGACTCCACCTCGCCGTTGGGCTTGCGCACCACATGGACCACGTCCCGCAGCCAGACATAGCCGCCGTCACGGGTGAGCGCGCGGTAGTCGGCCTCGTGGTCGGTGCCCGCCTGCGACTGCGCCACGCAGAAGTTCACCACAGCCTCGCGGTCGTCCGGGTGCATGCGGTCGGCCCAGTCGTTGACGGTCTTCCACGACGACGGCGCCCAGCCGAGCAGCGCCTCGATCTGCGGACCGATATAGGCGAATGCCATGGTCGCCCAGTCGATCTTCCACGGAATGGCCTTGGTGGACTCCAGCAGCGTGCGGTACACGGCGCTGTCGTCCTCGCCGACCATGCGCCCGGCCGGGGCCAGCGACTGTTCGTGGCGCAGGAAGGCGGCCTGGAGCGGGTGTTCGGGATTCTCGGGCTGGGTCATGGGAAGGGAAAAGGGCGGTGGCAGAAGTCGGGGAATTATGTGGGGAATCGACTAAGGCCGATAGCCATAGGGATAGTCATAGCGATAGCCATCGCGTCAGGGCTGCCGCGCGGGCGGCGCCACGCCCGCTCCTTCGATGCGGTGCCGTTGCAGCGCAGCCGCCACGAAACCGCTGGCCTTCATCTCCTCGATAAAGCCGCTCAGCCACGCGCGGGCGGCGGTGCGGCCCCTGGGCACGCCCATGGCCTGCTCGATGACCATGAAGCGGCCCGGCAGCAGCCGCACGCCGCCCACGCGGCGCGCATCGTCCTCCAGCTGCTGCTTCACGCCGGCCGCCACGTCGAGCCGCTCGGCCAGGAACATGTCTGTCACGGCGGGGGAGGTGGGCGCGCGCACCAGCGTGGCCGCCTTGATCTCGCGCGTGAGGAACAGGTCGTAGGCGCTGCCCCGGCCCACCACGATGCGCGTGCCGGGGCGGTCTACCTCCTCGTTACGCTGCAGCGCGGCGTCGTTACGCACGAGGTAGGCGCCTTCGATGATCACGTACGGCGCGGTGTATTCCATGTCCGCCGCGCGCACCGGGTCGATGGCGACGAAGGCCAGATCGACCTGCCGCGCCTTCACCGCCTCCACCACGCTGCCCGCCGACTGGAACGCCACCAGTTCCAGCGGCAGGTTCAGCCGGCGCGCGGCCTCGCGGGCCAGGTCCACGGACACGCCCTGGAGATCGCCGTTTGCCGCCCGGCCCGCCAGGATCGGGTTGCCGAGATTGATGGCGGCGCGCAGCTTGCCGGTGCCGCCCAGTTCCGCGGCGGCGGCGCGTGCATCGGGATTGCCTGTGGCTCCCGGCGCGGCACAGCCGGACAACGCCAACGCGATGGCCACCGCGCCTGCGGTGCCGGCGGTTCCGATCAGGCGTCGCTTCCGGTTCATCAGAAGTCCACCTTCTGGCCCGGTTCCGGCACGATTACCTGCGTACCCGTGACCCCCAGCGCGGCCGTGAACTGGGCCGGCGTGCCGGCCAACTGCGGCGTGGTCAGGTAGTGCATCGGGATCGCGTATTTCGGCTTGATCATGTCGCGCACGGCCACGGCGGCGTCTTTCGGCCCCATCGTGAAGTGCCCGCCAATCGGAATCAGCACGAGGTCCGGCTTGATCATCTCGCCAATCATGCGCATGTCGCCGTACAGGCCGGTATCGCCCATGTGCCAGACCTTGAAGCCGTTTTCCATCTCGATGATGTAGCCGACCGGCTCGCCGCCGTAGTGCACTTCATCCTTGTTCGTGGCCGGGTTCTTCCAGACCAGTTCGGACGAGTGCTCGGCGTGGACGGCGGTGATCTTCGGCCCCTGCGGCCCGAACGGCGCCACCGTGCCGCTCTTGTTGAAGCGTTGTGACAGCGTTGCCGGCACCATGCCCAGCGCAACCAGGGTCTGGCCCATGCCGCCGCCGTTCCAGATGGGCGCGTTGTTGAGCTGCGCCAGCGCCGCGGCGTCGCCGAGGTGGTCGCCGTGGGCGTGGGTGACCAGGATCAGGTCCACCTTGCCGAGCGCGCCCAGCTGCTTGAAGTTGGCCGGCGTCTTGGGGTTCCCGGTCAGCCAGGGGTCAATCATGATGACCTTGCCGCCCGGCGTGGTGATGCGCATGGCGGACTGGCCGAGCCAGAGCACTTCGGTCTTGCCGGCGGCGATCTGCCCCGGCGCGGTGGGTTTGGGCGCGTCGGCCCCAGTACCGGAGAGGGTCGATGCGCAACCGGCGAGTCCCGCCACCACGGCGGCACAGAGGAGCGTGCGGAGTCTTTTCATGGTCGTCCTTGCTTGGATGTGTGACAGCGGTGAATGACGTCTCGAACCCTGCCACCCATGAACCGGGGCGCGGGCTGGCGAGGTGGAGTATTCGCAGGCCGCCGACCTGTGTCAACTCGGGGCGCACCATGACGCCGCCGCATTGATGCATGTCATGCATCAATTGAGAGGAAATTTGCAATTCACAGACGGGCGGCGGGCGTCCATGATGCGTTCAGCCCAGAGCCGGCCCCGCCGGCCATCGGCACCATCCCGAAAAAAAAGCACCCGGGACGCTTCCCGCGGTGCCATGCAAGTGGAGGAGACATGAATGCCACCCGCCGCAGCCTGCTCAAGGCTGGCGCGATGCTGCTCGCCCTGCCCGGCTTTGCCGAGGCGCAAGACCCGTTTCCCAACAAGCCGCTGCGCTACGTGGTGCCGGTCTCGGCCGGCGGCGGCTCGGACCTGATCGGCCGCACCGTGGCGGACCGCTGGGGCCGCGTGCTCGGCCAGTCCATCGTGGTCGAGAACCAGGCCGGCGGAGGCGGGGTGATTGCCTGCCAGATGACCGCCAAGGCCACCCCGGACGGCTACAGCCTGATGCAGGGCTATGTGGCCACGCACGGTACCAATCCCGCCACCCGCAAGGTGCCCTACGACCCGCTCAAGGACTTCACCGCCATCGGCATGATCGGCGGCACGCCCAATGTGCTGGTGGTTGGCGCTGGCGTGCCGGCGGGCACGCTGGCCGAGTTCATCGCTTATGCGAAGAAGTCCGGCGCGGTGGCCTATGGCTCGGCCGGGCCGGGTTCGCTCACGCACCTGTCGATGGAGCTGTTCGCCCAGCAGGTCAACGTGAAGATGACGCATGCGGCGTACCGGGGCATCGCCCCGGCGTTCAACGACCTGATTGGCGGCCAGACGCAGGCCATGTTCCCGGGGCTCTCCGCCGCGCTGCCGCATATCCGCTCGGGCCACGTGAAGCCGCTGGCCGTGACCGGCCATGCGCGCCACCCGCTGCTCAAGGACGTGCCGACGCTGGAGGAAGCCGGCCTCAAGGGCTTCGACGCCCAGCAGTGGTACGGCGTGGTCGGCCCGGCTGGCATGCCTGCCGATGTCGTCGCCAGGCTCAACAGCTCGCTCAACACTGTGCTCAAGAGCCCGGACCTGGCTGACAAGCTGTCCTCGGAGGCGCTCCAGCCCACGCCGATGACGCCCGACCAGTTCCGCCGCTATATCGCGGACGAGGTCAACCGCTGGAGCAAGCTCGCCAAGGAGCGCGGCATCCATCTCGATACCTGACCGGCTCGCTGGCTGCCCGCCCGCCAGCCCCCATTTTCGATCTTTCGATTCACTGAACAAGGACCCCTATCCCATGGCACGCAATACCCATGTCGCCGCCGATCACAACGCCCCGCCGGTCACGCGCATCCTCGGCAAGTTCGTGGCCACGCATCCGTCGCAAGGCTGGAGCCGCGAGGTGGACCACGAAGCCCATCGCACCTTCATGAACTGGCTGGGCTGCGCCGTGGGCGCGGCCGGGCATGAGTCCGCCGTGGCCGCGCTGGCCGCTGTGGCGGAACTCCAGCCGGCGCCGCAGGCTACGGTGCTGGGCCGCCGGGACAAGGTGGACATGGCCAGTGCCGCCCTGGTGAATGGCATTACCTCGCATACGTTCGATTTCGACGATACGCACCTGAAGACCATCATCCACCCGGCCGGCCCGGTGGCGTCCGCGGTGCTGGCGCTGGCCGAGCACACCGGCGCCAGCGGCCGCGCCGTGACCGATGCCGTGGTGCTGGGCATCGACGTGGCCTGCCGCGTGGGCAACGCCATGTATCCGGACCACTACGACCGTGGCTGGCACATCACCGGTTCCACCGGCATGCTGGGCGCGGCGGCAGCCTGCTCGCGCCTGCTCGGCCTGGACGAGGACCGCACGACGATGGCGCTGGGCATCGCCGCTTCCCAGCCGGTGGGCCTGCGCGAGCAGTTCGGCACCATGACCAAGCCGTTCCACCCGGGCGGCGCGGCGCGCGCCGGGCTGATGTCGGCGCTGATGGCGCGGCACGGCTACACCTCGAGCGCCCGCGCGCTGGAGGCACCGCGCGGCTTCATGCAGGTGATTTCGGCTAAGACCGACTGGAACGAGATTACCGACGAGCTGGGCAGCCGCTTCGAGATCTCGTTCAACACTTACAAGCCGTTTGCCTGCGGCATCGTGATCCACCCCAGCATCGATGCCTGCGTGCAGCTGCGCGAGCAGGGCGTGAAGGCCGAGGACGTGGAGCGGATCGAGCTGCGTGTGCACCCGCTGGTGCTGGAGCTGACCGGCAAGAAGGAGCCGAGCGACGGCCTGCTCGCCAAGTTCAGCGTCTACCACGGCTGCGCGGCGGGCCTGATCTTCGGCCGCGCCGGCGAGGAAGAGTTTTCGGACCACATCGTCACCCGCGAGGACGTGGTGGCGCTGCGCCGCAAGGTGGTGGCGACGGCCGACGCGAACGTCGACGAGGCGGCTTCCATCGTCAAGGCCGTGCTCAAGAACGGCCGTGAGATCGCGGTGACGGTGGAGCACGCCATCGGCTCGCTGCAACGCCCGATGACCGATGCCAACCTGAACGCCAAGTTTCACGCGCTGGCGGACCCGGTGCTCGGCGCGGCGCAGGTGGGCAAGCTGATCGATGCCTGCTGGAAGCTGGGCGATACGGCCAACGTCGGCACCATCACCGCGCTGGCGCGTCCGTAACATGGCGCGGCCCCGGATTGCGGTACTGGGCGACTACGAGCGCGCCCTGACCCGGCTGGCGGACTGGTCGGCCATCCAGGCGCAGGCGGACGTGGCCTTCCACCACGCCCCGCTGCGCGGGGACGCGCTGGCCGCCGTACTGCGCGAGGCGGACGTGCTGGTGTTGGTGCGCGACCGCACGCCGCTGGACGCCGCCACGCTGCGGCTGGCCGAGCGGCTGCGCTACGTGGTCTTCACCGGCACGCGCAACACCACGCTCGACGTGGAAGCGCTGCGCGCGCGCGGCATCCCCGTCGCCAATACGGAATGGGGGCCGTCCAAGGAGAGCACCTGCGAGATGACGTGGGCGCTGATCCTGGCGGCCACGCGCCAGCTGGAGATGCAGATGGCGACGATGCGGCTCGGCGGCTGGCGGCCTGCGGAGGCGCTGCCGCTGCCCGGCGTACTGCACGGCGAGCGGCTGGGCCTGATCGGGCTGGGCGAGATCGGCAAGCGCGTGGCGCGCGTCGGCAAGGCGCTCGGCATGGAAGTGGTGACGTGGAGCCCGCGCATGACGCCCGAGCGCGCGGCGGCGGAAGGCGTGACCGCGGTGAGCCTGGAGGCGCTGCTCTCCACCTCGCGCGTGGTCAGCCTGCATCTGGTGCCGACGGCGGAAACCACGCGGCTGATCAACGCCGAGCGGCTGGCGCTGATGCGGGCCGACGCGCTGCTGGTCAACACCTCCCGCTCGGCCCTGATCGACATGGACGCGCTGCCACGCGCGCTGGACCGCCATCGCCCGGCCATGGCGGCGCTGGACGTATTCGACGTGGAGCCGGTGCCCGCCGACCATCCATTGCGTGCGCGTACAGATGTGGTTGTTACGCCACATGCGGGGTTTGTCAGCGAGCCAGTGTTCACGATGTTCGCCAAGGGCGTGGTCGGGACGCTGGCCTCGTGGCTGGAGGCGCAGGCCGGTTCGTAGAGCGCGATATAACAAGAGGAGACCGATATGTCAGATCCCCAGAAGCCGGCACGCCGGCGGGTGATGCAGTCCGCAGGTGCGCTGGCCGCGCTGGCGGCAACGCCGGGCGGGCTGGTCCGGGCGGCGGAGGTGGCGAGCGGCGAGGCCGGCAAGAAAGCTGCCGAAAAGGTCGCAAAGACCGACGTGACCGCCCGGTTGGCCCGCTACATGGTGGCGGCCCGCGACACGCCACTGCCGGACGAGGTGGCGCTGGCCTGCAAGCATCGCATCCTCGATACGATCGGCGCGATGGTATCTGGCTCCCGCATGACGCCCGGCGAGATGGCCGTAAAGTACGTGCGCGGGCTGGGTGGCGAGGCGCAGGCGTCTGTTATCGGGTCGTCCTTCCGCACCACGACCGTCAACGCCGCGCTGGCCAACGCGATGTGCGCGCACGCCGACGAGACCGATGACTTCGAGCCGGTAACCAAGGCGCATCCGGGCAGCGCGGTGGTGCCCGCCGCGTTTGCCGTGGCCGAGAAGGAAGGCCGCAGCGGCACGGACGTCATTCGCGCGGTGGCGCTCGGCTATGACTTGTGCTGCCGGCTGTTGATGGCGTTGGGGCCTGATCTGGTGCGCGGCACCCATCGCAGCGCCGAAGGCACCTCTTCGACATTCGGCGCGCTCGGTGCGGCGGCGTCGCTGGCGCGGCTGGACGAGACCGGCATGCGCTACGCGATCTCCTACTCGGCGCAGCAGGTGTCGGGGCTGTGGAGCTGGGTCAAGGACAAGGACCATATCGAAAAGGCGTTCGACTTCGCCGGCATGGGCGCGCGCAACGGCGTGACAGCCGTCGGCATGGTGCAGGCGGGGCTGACTGGCGTGGCCGATGTGCTCGACGGCACCCACAACCTGTTCATCGCGCTCTCCACCGCGCCGAAGCCGGAGGCCATGGTGGACGGGCTCGGCAGCCGCTTCTACGTGACCGAGACCGCAATCAAGACCTTCTCGGTGGGCTATCCGATCCAGTCGCCGCTGGACGCGCTGCTGACACTGCGCAAGCAACACGGCCTGACCCCGGACAACGTGCGCAGCATCCTGGTCAAGCTGCCGACCGACGCGGTGGGCATCGTCGGCGAAAGCGCGATGCCGGACGTCAACTGCCAGCATCTGGTTGGCCTGGCGCTGGTCAAGGGCGCCGTGTCGTTCACGGACAGCCACGACGTGGCCCTGATGCGCGACCCGACCATCGCCGCGCAACGCGCCAAGGTGACGGTAGTGCCCGACGCGGCCCTGATGGACCCCACCGCCCCGCGCGGCGCGGTGGTCGAGGTCACGACGACCGACGGCCGTACCGTCAGCCACTTCACCAAGTTCCCGCCGGGCACCAAGGAAAACCCCCTGAGCACGGAAGCCGTCAACGCCAAGGTCCGCGACCTGATCGTGCCGGTGCTGGGCAAGGCAAAAAGCGAGAAACTGATCGACCGGATCAACAACCTTGAGAAGGTGGGCAATATCCGGGAGTTGCGGGCGTTGTTGGTGGTGTAGGTAAAACAGGGCGGGGCGGTGCGCCTGCGCGCGGCCCCATTCCCTAGGGGGTGTCAGGCTGCCTTCGGCCGCTTGGGCTTGCTGTCTCCCTGCGCGGCCGCGCCACGCCGGCGTTCGTTGACGTACTTGACCGCGAGGCGCTTCATTTCTGCTTCCGCAAAGCGGCGCAGCGCCTCGCGCATGAGCGGCTGGTAGCCCATGCCGTGTTCTTCGGCGAGGAACTTGAAATCGCTGATCAGCGATTTTTGCAGGCGGATCGACACTGCCTGCAGGCCAAGTGCCCGGTCAAGTGCCGCGGATTCGTCGGGCGCGACGACGGCGTGTGCCTCGTCCTCCCCGAGGTCACCCTGCTCCCACGCTTCGACAGTTCCCGGAATTTTCTTGGCGTTGCTCATGTGCTACTCCTGTTGCAAAGGTTGATTCATGACCGCCCGGCCAGGCACATCCGCCGGTAGAACGCCACGGTGGGCAGTGCCGGTTCATACGCGGTCTTGAGAAAAATAGTGTCGTCCCTTCTGACGTAGACGATCTTGAGCATGCGGCCAGTGTCCGTCTTCGCGCAGAACCAGTGCGTGGGCGGGTCCGAGGCGTGTTCCTCGCGGTCATCCACGAGGATCTGACCCACCCGGTTTGCAAAGGCTTGCCGGATCTCCGCATCGCGAATGCCGCCGTGCTTTGCCACAAGCTTCTTTGCGATGGCTGGTGAGATGACGATCTTCAAATGCTACCCCCTATTTGTATATACGGCAATACGCTTGTTGGGCGAGTTAGCCGTGTGGTCCGGGGGCGCTGCGTCGCGTTTTACGCGATTTCTTGGGAATTATCCGGTTTGAAGTGATGCTGTGGTGGCATATTGTCGTATGTACAGAATATGGGCAATGGCCACTATGCCCACTGTCGGCAACACCCCACGGTGTGTGTCCAAAATGTAAAAACCCCACGCTCTCTCAAGCGTGGGGTTTCCTTTTGGCGCAGACCTGTGGGGAACCTGCCGGCTCCCCATCGGCGGATCGGCGGATCAGAAGTCTTCGGCGTCCACGTCGTAGTTGGCCGGTTCCCAGCGGATGGCCAGCAGGGCGATCAGGCCGGCCAGCGGGGCCAGGGCGATGACCCAGAACACCTTGGTGCTCAGCGCGGCGGCCAGCACCGGGAACAGGAACAGCGATGCCGTGGAGCTGGCGCGCATCAGCGTCTGGTTGAAGCCGACGCCCACGCCGCGCAGCGACGTCGGGTAGCTCAGCGAGGCATAGGTCATGGTGTGCGCGCCCGGGCCGAAGCCCTGGCCCAGCAGGAACACGGCCAGGAAGGCGATGGCGGCGACCACCTCGGGGGCACCGTGGGGCTTGCCGACCAGCGCCAGGCCGATCAGCGCGGCGAGCTGGAAGGCGTAGCCGGTCACGGTCAGCTTCCAGGCGCCGGTCTTCGGCACCAGGTGCACGCCAATCAGGCCGCCGACGAAGGCGAACAGCAGGTTCAGCGCCAGCGAGACCAGGATCGTGGTCAGCATCGACTGCGCCAGGAAGCTGGCGATGATCACCGGCAGGCCGAACGCCACGGCGTTATAGGCGAACGACGAGGCAATCGACATCACCGTGGCCAGCACCGTGCGGCGCGCGTACACGCCCTTGAGCAGCAGCCCGTAGTTGCGCCACGAGGCGGGGCGCTTGGGCGGCTCGGCCACGGCGTCCGGGGCCACCACGGCGTCGATGCCGTAGGACTGGCGCAGGATCTTGGCGGCGCCTTCCAGGTCGCCCTGGTTGGCGGCCCACACCGGCGATTCGCTCATGTAGCGGCTGCGCACGGCGATGATGACCAGCGCCGGTACGGCGCCGAAGCCGAGGATGATGCGCCACAGCAGGGTGCTGTGCGATTCCGGCAGCGCCGAGTAGCAGAGCAGTACTAATAGATAGGACACGCAGATCGCGGCATACCAGGTGGGGCACCACATCGCCACCCGGGACGCCTTGTTGCCCTTGCCCTGGAGCTTGGAGAACTCGGCCAGGAAGGCCATGGCGACGGGCAGGTCGATGCCGACCCCCAGCCCCATGACGAAGCGGGCGCCGGCCAGCACGTATTCGTTCGGGGCAAACGCGCAGGCGATGGCGGCCACGACGAAGAAGACCATGTCGGCCATGAACACGCGGTAGCGGCCGATGCGGTCGGTGAAATAGCCGCCCAGGAACGCGCCGACGATGGCGCCGAACGTGATGGCCGACGCCACCATGCCGGTGCCGGCGGGCGACAGGTTGAATTCGCGGGTGACGTCCTTCAGGCCGAAGGCCAGGGCGCCGAGGTCATAGGCATCGAGGAAGATGCCGCCCAGCGCGATGGCCACGACGATCCGGGCATTGCTGACGGCGGCGCCGCCCTGGTTGACCAGCTGGGCCACATCGGCGGCGGAACGGATGGTCGCACGGGCGGGCGCGGCCGCCGGGGCGGCGGCCTGCGTCGCGGCGGGCGACAGAGCAAGATCGGCAGACATGATTGGGGGCGATTGAAAGAAAATTGCGCGTGGACCGGGCGCAACCGGCCCTGTCCGCAAGAAAAGACTGCCGAATGCTACGGGAAGCCGCTCCGCCGGCCAAATGCTTTGTTGTTATATCTTTAGATCATGATCGAAATGCGACGCCGGGAATGGCTCCCAAGGCATTTTCAGGCGCGGCGGACTATCATCGGCGGTTGCGAAAACAGGAGACAAGGCATGACCCAAGGCATGACCCAAGGAAGCAAAGTCGCGCTGGTCACGGGTGCGGCCCGTGGCATTGGCAAGGCCGTGGCGCAGGCGCTGCTGGCCGATGGCTACCAGGTGGTGCTGGCCGGCCGGACCGCCGCCACGCTCGAGGCGCTGGCTGCGGAGGCCGCCGCTGCCGGCCAGACCGCACTGGCTGTGCCGTGCGATGTCAGCGACCCGGCCTCGGTCGACCAGCTCTACGCCCGGGTGCGCGAGCGCTTCGGCCGGCTCGACGTGCTGTTCAACAACGCCGGCATCAACGCTCCGGCCATTTCCATCGATGAACTGTCGGTCGAGCAGTGGAAGGCCGTGGTCGATACCAACCTGACCGGCGCCTTCCTGTGCGCGCGCGGTGCGTTCGCGCTGATGAAGTCGCAGGACCCGCGCGGCGGGCGGATCATCAATAACGGGTCGATCTCGGCCCACGCGCCGCGGCCGAACACGGTGCCCTATACGGCTACGAAGCACGCCATCACGGGGCTGACCAAGAGCCTGTCGCTCGATGGCCGCGCCTGGGACATCGCCTGCGGCCAGATCGACATCGGCAATGCCGGCACCGACATGGCCAACCGCATGGCGCGCGGCGTGCCGCAGGCCAATGGCGAGATTCGCCCGGAACCGCTGATGGACGTGGCGCATATCGCCAGTTCGGTCCTGCACATGGCCAACCTGCCGCTCGAGGCCAATGTGCAGTTCATGACCGTGATGGCCACCAAGATGCCGTTCGTCGGCCGAGGCTGAGCCGAGGTGACCTGAGCTGACCTGACCTGCCCGAAGCCGCCTAGTGGCGCGGCCCGCCCAGATGGGTAGCCGCGCGGCCCGCGCCCATGAAGGCGGCGGCATCGGCGGCGGAGAGGCCGCGATGGTCGCGCGCGTCCGGGTTGGCGCCATGCGCGATCAGCAGATCGACGATTTCGGTGCGATTGAACATCGCCGCCGTCATCAGCGCGGTGCGGCCGTCCGGCGAGGCACCTTCCACATCGGCGCCGTGCGAAAGGAGCGCTTCAATCACTTCTGTATAGCCCTTGAACGCGGCGCCCGCCAGCGGCGTCTGGCCGGCCGCGTTGCGCAGGTCCGGCGAGGCGCCGGCCTGGAGCAGCGCGCGCACCGCCTCCACATGGCCGTGGTAGGCGGCCAGCATCAGCAGGCTGTCGCCCTTTTCATTGCGCAGGTTGGCCGGCATGCCGCGCGCGATCAGCGCACCCAGCGCCGGCGCGTCGCCCTGGCGCGCGAGGTCGAATACTTCGCCCAGTGCGGCCACCATGCGGGATTCCTCTTCCGCCGTCATCGTGCCGGTGGGGGTGGGTGGGGTCGATGTCTGGTCCATGGCGGTTTCCTGTTGTGCTGCCTTGTGTCCTGCCTTGCGGTAACCGGGCACCCCCGGGGCCGGAGCCCCGGAGTGCCCGGTTGCGACTTACTTCCGGCCTTCGATCCGCTCGATCGCGGCGGCTACGCCCTGGCCGTAGGCCGGGTCGGCCTTGGTGCAGTGCTCGATATGGCGCTGCTGGATATGGCGCGACACGCCCTTGATGGAGCGGGCCGTGTTATCGAACAGCACCTGCTGCTGGGCCGGCGTCATCAGGCGGAACAGGTCGCCCGGCTGCGAGAAGTAGTCGTCGTCCACGCGATGGTTCCAGTGGTCGGCGCTGCCTTCCAGCGTCAGCGGCGGCTCGCGGAAATCCGGCTGCTCGACCCACTCGCCACGCGTGTTCGGCTCGTAGGAGGTCTTGCCGCCCTGGTTGTCGTCGATGCGCATGCGGCCGTCGCGGTGATAGCTGTTCACGTACTTGGCGGCCTTCGGCGCGTTGACCGGGATCATCGAATGGTTCACGCCCAGACGGTAGCGCTGGGTGTCGCCATACGAGAACAGGCGGCCCTGCAGCATCTTGTCCGGCGAGAAGCCGATGCCCGGCACGATGGTCGACGGCGCGAACGCGGCCTGCTCCACCTCCGCGAAATGGTTCTCGGGGTTGCGGTTCAGCTCCATCACGCCCACTTCGATCAGCGGGAAGTCCTTCTTCGACCAGATCTTGGTCAGGTCGAACGGGTTGACGCGGTACTTGCCAGCCTCGGCTTCCGACATGATCTGGATGAACAGCTTCCAGCGCGGGAACTCGCCGCGTTCGATGGATTCGTACAGGTCGCGCTGGTGATACTCGCGGTCACCGCCGGTGATCTCGGCGGCTTCGGCATCGGTCAGGTTCTGGATGCCCTGTTCCGTGCGGAAGTGGAACTTCACCCAGTGGCGCTCGTAGTTGGCGTTGATGAAGCTATAGGCGTGGCTGCCGAAGCCATGCATGTGGCGCCACGAGCGGGGGATGCCGCGGTCGCTCATGATGATGGTGACCTGGTGCAGGGCCTCGGGCAGGCTGGTCCAGAAGTCCCAGTTGTTGTCGGCGCTGCGCATGCCCGTGCGCGGGTCGCGCTTGACGGCGTGGTTGAGGTCGGGGAACTTCAGCGGGTCGCGCAGGAAGAAGATCGGGGTGTTGTTGCCAACCAGGTCCCAGTTGCCTTCCTCGGTATAGAACTTCATCGCGAAACCACGGATATCGCGCTCGGCATCGGCCGCGCCACGCTCACCGGCCACCGTGGAGAAGCGCAGGAACAGTTCGGTTTTCTTGCCGATTTCGGAGAACAGCTTGGCGCGCGTGTACTTGGTGATGTCATGCGTGACCGTGAAGGTGCCGTAGGCGCCCGACCCCTTGGCGTGCATGCGGCGCTCGGGAATCACCTCGCGGTCGAAGTGGGCCAGCTTCTCCAGGAACCATACGTCCTGCAACAGGGCTGGGCCGCGCGGACCAGCGGTCTGAATATTCTGGTTGTCGACGACGGGCGCGCCGAAGGCGGTCGTAAGCTTGTTCATGGCATTTCCTTTTTTGGGGCAGGGGGTGTTGAAAAGCACTATCGCAGAACGACGGCACCAAGTCATATCGTATTGATCAATAAAGGCGATAGGTGTCAGTCATTCCGAACGCGATTTCAGCAATTTAGGAGAACGGCTATCGTGCCGATAAAGGGCGCCTGCCCGCCATAACACCTTGGGATAGGACGTCTGAACGCAAGGATCATGGACGTCACATGGGCCGGGCATGTCCTATAGTTCAAGCCCGCAGTCCACCGGAGGCGCATCATGGCCACCTGGAAGCCCGACCCGAGCTTTTACCCGTCTCCGCGGCTGGCCGCCAAGGCGCCGCCCGAGACCCTGGCCTACGTGGCGATGTTCGACCCCGGGCGCCAGCAGCCGGACGGCATCGCCGTGGTGGACGTGGACCCCGCATCGGCCACGTACGCGCAGATCGTCGGGCAGGTGACCATGACCCATGCCGGCGACGAACTGCACCATTTCGGGTGGAATGCCTGCTCATCCTGCCTGTGTCCCAACGCGCCGCATCCCCATATGGCGCGGCGCTATCTCGTGGTGCCGGGCCTGCGTTCCTCCCGTATCTATATCCTCGATACCGGCCCGGACCCGCGCCAGCCGGCCATCTGCCGGGTAATCGAGCCCGAGGAACTGGCCGAGCGCACCGGCTACAGCCGTCCCCACACGGTGCATTGCGGCCCGGGCGGCATCTACGTGACGGCGCTGGGCAACGCCGAAGGCAAGGGCCCGGGCGGCATCGCCATGCTGGACGCCCAGAGCTTCGACCCGCTCGGCCAATGGGAGGTGGAGCGCGGTCCCCAGTATTTCGCCTATGACGGATGGTGGCACCTGGGCTATGACACGCTCGTGACAAGCGAGTGGGGCACGCCGGACATGATCGAGGACGGCCTGGTCGCCGACATCCTGCTCGGCGCGCGCTACGGCCGGAAGCTCCATTTCTGGGATTTCACCGGCCGCAGGCATCTCCAGGAGATCGATTTCGGCCCGGACTACCAGCTGGTCTTCGAACTGCGCCCCGCGCACGACCCGACCAAGGCCTACGGCTTCGTCAACTGCGTGCTGTGCCTGAAGGACCTGTCCTCGTCGATCTGGACCTGGTACCGCGACGGCGATCAGTGGGCGGTGAAGAAGATCATCGACATCCCCGCCGAGCCAGCCGACCCGGACCAGCTCCCGCCGATGCTCAAGGGCTTCGGCGCGGTGCCGCCGCTGGTCACGGACATCGACCTGTCGATGGACGACCGCTTCCTCTACGTGTCCTGCTGGGGTACGGGCGACCTGCTCCAGTACGACGTCTCAGACCCCTTCGCCCCGAAGCTCACCGGCAAGGTGCGGATTGGCGGCATCGTCGCGCGGGCCGGGCATCCGGGCGCGCCGGGCCGCAGCCTGAACGGCGGGCCGCAGATGGTGGAGGTCAGCCGGGACGGCCGGCGCGTCTACTTCACCAATTCGCTCTATGGCGCGGTCGATCCGCAGTTCTACCCCGAGGGGCTGGACGGCTGGATGGTCAAGCTCGATGCCGCGCCCGACGGCGGCATCGCCTTCGACCCGCGCTTTTTCCTCGACTGGCCCAAGAGCCATCGTCCGCACCAGGTGCGCCTGCAGGGCGGCGACTGCTCGTCGGATTCCTACTGCTTTCCCTAGCCTTCCCGGGGGGCGCGCATGCAGACGTGGACGCCTACATGGACGGCAACATGGAGTGCGTGGTGGCCCTGGCTGACGATTGCGGGGCTGGGCCTGTTCCACGGCCTGAACCCCGCCATGGGATGGCTGTTCGCCGTGGCGCTGGGCCTGCAGCGGGGCCAGCGCCGCGTGGTGCTGTGGTCGCTGGTGCCGATTGCGCTGGGCCACGCGGCTGCGGTGGCGCTGGCCGTGGGCGTGGCGCTCTGGGTGGGCAGCGTGCTGCCGCACACCGGCTTCGCGCGCGTGGCCGGCGCAGTGCTGCTGGGCTGGGCGATCTGGCACGTGGCGCGCGGGCACCGTATGCGCCCGCGCGTGGGCATGCGGGCCGGCATGCTGGGGCTGGCGGGCTGGTCGTTCCTGATGGCTGGCATGCACGGCGCCGGGCTGATGCTGGTGCCGGCGCTGATGCCGATCTGCGCCACGCCCGGGGCCACCCAGTTCGACGCCGCCGGCGCGCTCGGTCCCGCCATGCTGGCGCTGGGCCTGCACACGGCGGCGATGCTCGCGGCCATCTGTGCCGTGGCGCTGGTGGTCTACGATCGCGTCGGCGTGGCCTTCCTGCGCACCGGCTGGGTCAATCTCGACTGGATCTGGACCGCCGCGCTGGGCCTCTGCGGGGTGCTGCTGCTGGTGTTGTGATCAATTCCGGTTGCCGAAGCGCGCCAGCAAGTGCCAGACCTTCTTCAACTGCTGGGGATCGTGGCGGCCCGTGCGGGCGGCGGCGCCGATCGTGGCCGGGGTGAGCGGCTCGCTGCCGGCCAGCGTCGCGGCCAGTTCGGCGATGTGGGCGCCGCGATAGTCAGGCTGGGCGCGCAAGTCATCGGCAGTTGCCGAGAAACCCGCATGCCATGCCACCGGGCAGGGCAGGGCGCGGGCCAGCGCCTCGGTCTCGGTGCCCTGGTACGACGGGTCCAGCACGAGCGCCTCCACGTCGCGCGCCAGCCCCAGCGGGCCGTGCACATGCGCTTCTATATAGTGGTCGAGCGGATCGTCCGGCGGCTCGGCATGTAGCCGGTCCACCAGATCCAGCCGTTCGGCCACGCCGAAATGCACCGGATCGAACACGCTGTCCGGGTAGCAGAAGGTGGTCCGCGCCAGCACGCCCGCCACCAGCCGCAGATGGCAGGCGCCAAAGCGCGGCGAGCCCCCTTCGGGCCGATGGCGATGGTTGAGCGCGCCGTACTTGGGGCGCTCGGCCGGCGGCGCGGTGTCGTAGGCCTGGCCGAACATCCGGCTTTCCCAGTGCCAGCGGTCCCCGCCGGGGTGGGCGGTCAGCCCGCCGTTGCTGGTGCCGGTCTCGAACTGGGAGCGATAGACGCCATCGGCGGCCATGGCCGCGAGCAGCGGCACGCCGGCGTGCAGCCGGTCTGGGTGGAAATTCAGCGTCACGCGCCAGCCGGGGTCGAGCGGCGCGCCGTGGCTGCGCGCGGCCACATGGGCCAGGGCGCGGGTGGCGGGGGCGTCGGGGGCGTTGGGGTCAGCGTCAACAGGGGGCATGGCGGCTCCGGGGATGCCGGCAAGGCGGCAAGGCGGCACGGCGGCAAGGCAGCGATCGGCCGATTGTAGCGGCGCTGCGCTGCAGCAATTGTCGGCGCGACACCGACAGCCACGGCGCCCGTCGCACGGTACGATAAAGCGCCCTGGCCGGCATGCATGCTGGCGGGGGGCCGGGACGCCTGCCGCCGCGCCCGCCCGCTTCCATCCCATCGATCCTGCCGGTATGCAACCGACTTCCCTGCAACGCTTCCTGTTTGGCACGATCCTGGTGCCTGTCTCGCTTGCCGTGGTCTTCGCGGCGGATGCGTTCACGCCGCTCGGCCTGGCCGCGTGGCTGTTTTACCTGATTCCGATCTGCCTGTCGCTCTATTCGGACAACCCGCGCCTGCCGCTGCTCACCGCGGCGGTCAGCTCGGTGCTGCTGGCGATTGGGTACGTGGTCTCGCCGCCCGGCGCCGCGCCCGTCGTCGCCATCGCCAATCGCTCCATCGGCTTCCTGGTGAACTGGTTCCTGGCCGTGGTGATCTACCGCTACCTGGTCGGCCAGGGCGCCATCCAGCGGCTGATGTGGGTGCAACAGGCCCAGGTGCGGATTCATCAGGAGGTGCGCTCGGCGCAGTCCGCCGGCAATGTTGGCGATGCGCTGGTGCGCGCGCTGGCGCATGCGCTCGATGCCCACGTGGGCGTGGTCTATCAGTACGTGGATGGCCGCCTGCACCGGCTGGCCACCTGGGCATTGGCCGATGCGGACCGCGCGCCGGCCACCCTCGCGCCCGGCGAGACGCTGGCCGGCCAGGCCGTGACCGAGAACCGCGTGATCGCCGTGGGCGGGCTGCCGACCGACTACCTCCCGGTGGCTTCCGCGCTGGGCCGCACGCGCCCCACCGAGATCGTGGCCGCGCCGCTGACCGCCGAGGGCGAGGTCGTCGGGATGATCGAACTGGGCTTCGTCACGTCCCGGCGCGGTACCGCCGATGTGGTGGAACTGCTGGAGCGCATCGGCGAGCCGGTCGGCATGACGCTGCGCGCCGCCAGCTACCGGGGCCGGCTGGAACACCTGCTGGGCGAGACCCAGCGCCAGAGCGAGGAATTGCAGGTCCAGCAGGAGGAACTGCGCGTCTCCAACGAGGAGCTGGAGGAGCGCGGCCGCGCGCTGATGGACTCCCAGGCGCGGCTGGAAACCCAGCAGGCCGAACTCGAGCAGACCAACGTCCAGCTGGAGGAGCACACCCAGCGGCTGGAGACCCAGAAGCGCGAGATGCTCGCCTTCCAGGCCGAACTGGCCGCCAATGCACGGGCGCTGGAGCGCTCGAACCAGTACAAGAGCGAGTTCCTGGCGAATATGTCGCACGAGTTGCGCACGCCGCTGAACAGCGCGCTGATCCTGGCGAAGCTGCTGCAGGAGAACAAGGACGGCACGCTGACCGACGAGCAGGTCCGCTATGCGGCCACCATCCACGCGGCCAATACCGACCTGCTGAACCTGATCAACGACATCCTCGACCTCTCCAAGATCGAGGCTGGTCACCTGACCATCGAACCGGAGGCGGTGGAACTGGACGCCTTTACCGCCCGGATTTCGCAGATGTTCGACCATGTCGGCGAGCAGAAGGGCGTGGTTTTCCGTGTGGAGCGCATGCCGGGCCTGCCCGATGCCATCGTCACGGACAGCCAGCGGCTGCAGCAGATCCTCAAGAATCTGCTATCCAACGCCTTCAAGTTCACCGAGAAGGGTTCGGTCACGCTGGCGCTGGTCGCGCAGGGCGACGATGCGATCCGTTTCGAGGTGCGCGACACCGGCATCGGCATTCCGCGCGACAAGCAGCAGGTCATCTTCGAGGCCTTCCAGCAGGCCGACGGCACCACCAGCCGCCGCTACGGCGGCACCGGGCTGGGTTTGTCGATCTCGCGCGAGCTGGCGCGGCTGCTGGGCGGCGCGATTGCCGTGGCCAGCGAGCCCGGGGAGGGCAGCGTGTTTTCGCTGACCGTGCCGCGCACGCTGGTGGCGGATGCCGCCACGCAGGCCGGGCTGGTCACGCCGCCGGCCGCCCCCGAGCGGGTTCAGGCCCCGCCGTCGCAGGCCATGCCGCTGCCGCCGGTGGCGCGGGCCGCGCCGGTGCCTGCCCCGGAGGCGTCCGAAGCCGGGCCGGGCCCGTCGCCGTCCGGCTATCCCCAGCCGATTGCCGACGACCGCGACCATCGCACGCGCGGCAACCGCCTGATCCTGGTCGTGGAAGACGATATCGACTTCGCTGGCATCCTCTACGACCTCGCCCACGAGCTGGATTTCGACTGCATCCATGCCACCACGTCGAGCCACGGGCTGGAGCTGGCGCGCCACCACCAGCCCTGCGGCATCCTGCTCGACGTGGCGCTGCCAGACCAGTCGGGCCTGACGCTGCTGGACTGGCTCAAGCACGACCCGGCCACGCGCCACATCCCCACGCACCTGATCTCGGTCAGCGACCACGCCGAAGCGGCGCTGCATCGCGGCGCCATCGGCTACACCTTCAAGCCGAGTGAGCGCAACAAGCTGGCCGAGGTGATGCGCGGGCTGGAAGCGCGCATGGCGCCGGGCCAGCGCCGGGTGCTGGTGATCGAGGATGACCCGGCGCTGCGCGAGAGCATCCGCGCGCTGCTGCAGTCGGTCCAGGCCGAGATCGTTACCGCCGGCAGCGTGGCCGGCGCGCGCGAGGCGCTGGCCGGCGCCGCGTTCGACTGCGTGGTGATGGACATGGTGCTGCCGGACGGCACCGGCCACGACCTGCTGGCCCACATGGCCAGCGATGGCGCCGCGCAGATGCCGCCGGTCATCGTCTACACCGGGCGGCAGCTGTCGGCCGAGGACGAGCAGCGTCTGCGCCGTTATTCGAAGTCGATCATCATCAAGGGCGCGCGCTCGCCGGACCGGCTGCTGGACGAGGTGACGCTGTTCCTGCACAGCGTGGAGTCCCAGCTGCCGCCCGAGCAGCAGCGCATGCTGCGCGCCGCGCGCAGCCGCGACGATGCCTTCGACGGCCGCAAGCTGCTGCTGGTGGAGGACGACGCGCGCAATATCTTCGCGCTCTCCAAGGTGATCGAGCCGCTCGGCGCCACCGTGGAGATCGCCCGCAGCGGGCGCGAGGCACTGGACATGCTGGCGCGCCACAAGGACGTGGACCTCGTCCTGATGGACATCATGATGCCGGAGATGGACGGCATCACGGCCATGCGCCATATCCGCCAGATGCCCGAGTACGGGCGGCTGCCGATCATCGCGCTGACCGCCAAGGCGATGCCGTCCGACCGCGAGGCGTGCCTGCGCGCCGGGGCGAACGACTACATCGCCAAGCCGATTGATGTGGATCAACTGCTGTCCCTGTGCCGCGTATGGCTCCACGAAAGTTGAACACCCCGGACGCCGCGCCGCTGCCGCCGCCGTCATTGCCAGTGTCATTGCCACTGCCCGTGCCGGTGGTGGATCGCGGCGAGACGGCGCTGCCCGACGCCAATTTCGAGATCGAGCTGGAACTGCTGCTCGAGGCGATCTTCCGCAAGTACCAGCACGATTTCCGGCACTACGCGCGGGCCTCGGTGCGGCGGCGGTTGCAGCAGGCGCTGCACGACCTGGGCTTTGCGACGTTGTCGCAACTCCAGGACCGCATGCTGCGCGACCCGGCGCTGTTTGCGCGCATGCTGCAATACCTGACGGTGCAGGTCAGCGAGATGTTCCGGGACCCCTCCTACTTCTGCGCCATCCGCGAGCACGTGGTGCCGGTGCTCCAGACCTACCCGTCGATCAATGTCTGGGTGGCGGGGTGCAGCAGCGGCGAGGAATTGTGGTCGCTGGCCATCCTGTTCGAGGAGGAGGGACTGGCCGAGCGCACGGTGTTCTACGCCACCGACATCAACCCTGACGCGCTGGCCATCGCCCGGGCGGGTGTGTACGATGCGGGGCGCCTGCGGGCGTTCGGCGCCAACTACCTGGCGGCGGGCGGGCGGCGCTCGCTCTCGGACTACTATCATGCAGCCTATGGGAAGGCCAAGTTCAGCGCCAGGCTGATCCGCCAGTCGGTGTTTGCCGACCATAGCCTGGCCACCGACAGCGTGTTCCAGGAGGCCCAGCTGATTTCCTGCCGCAATGTGCTGATCTATTTCGACCGCGCGCTGCAGGACCGCGCCATCGGCCTGTTCCACGACGCGCTGGCGCGGCGCGGCTTCCTCGGGCTGGGCAGCAAGGAGAGCCTGCATTTCAGCGCCCACGCGGGGGATTTCGAGCCACTGGTGCCGCGCGAGCGGCTGTACCGCAAGCTGTGAAGGAGGCGCGATGGCAGGGCTGATCGATGCACAAGGGCATGCCGGATGCGCCGCCGTGGTGATTGGCGCGTCGGCCGGCGGCGTCGAGGCGTTGTCCGTGCTGTTGCCGATGCTGCCGGCGGGCTTCCGGCCGGCGCTGCTGATCGTGATGCACCAGCATCCGAACCAGCCCAGCCTGCTGCCCGAGCTGTTCGGCGCGCGCTGCGCGCTGCCCGTGTGCGAGGCCGAGGACAAGATGCCGGTGCGGCCGGGCCATCTCTACCTGGCGCCGCCGGACTACCACCTGCTCGTGGAGCGGGTACCGGAGGCGCCCGAGGACGTGGAACTGGCGCTCTCCGTGGAGCCGCCGGTGCGCTTCTCGCGGCCCTCCATCGACGTGCTGTTCGAGTCGGCGGCGGTGGCGTGGCGTGACCGGGTACTCGGCGTGCTGCTCTCGGGCGCCAACGACGATGGCGCGCGCGGCCTGGCGATGATTCGCGCGGCGGGTGGCCGGGCGTGGGTGCAGTCGCCGGACAGCGCCGCCGTGGAAACCATGCCGCAGGAGGCCATCGACCGGGGCGCGGCAGACCGCGTGCTGACACTGGAACAAATCGGCCAGCGCCTGGCCCAGTTTTCTGAATGACCCTGACCATGCAAGCTCCGATCAAGATCCTCGCCGTCGACGACATCGCCGCCAACCTCACCGCCCTCGATGCCGTGCTGGCCAAGCCCGATGTGCAGATCGTCCACGCCAATTCCGGCGCGCAGGCGCTGGAACTGCTGCTCGAGCACGACTTCGGGCTGGCCATCCTCGACGTACACATGCCCGAGATGGACGGCTTCGAGCTGGCCGAGCTGATGCGCGGCAGCAAGCGCACCAGCCATATCCCCATCCTGTTCCTGACGGCGGCCGGAGAGGACAGCGCGCGGGCATTCCGCGGCTACGCTTCCGGCGCGGTCGATTTCCTGTTCAAGCCGATCGACGCGCGCGTGCTGGCGGCCAAGGTCGACGTATTCGTGCAGCTGGCCCGGCAGAAACAGCAGCTGGCCGAACAGCTGGAAACTGCCCAGCAACTGCTCAAGACCAACGAGATGCTGATGGCGGTGCTTGCGCACGACCTGCGTACACCGCTGTCGGCGATCATCGCGTCGGCGTCGTTCCTGGGGCGCTTCGGCGGCGAGGAGAAGCTCAAGCCGGCCACCGACCGCATCTCGCGCAGCAGCCAGCGCATGGCGCGCATGGTGGACCAGCTGCTGCACGTGGCGCGGCTGCACGGCGGGCGCGTCAAGCTGGAGCCGCGCCAGGAAGACCTGCGCGCGATCTGCGCGGCCATTGTCGATGAGTGCGAGGCGTCGCACGGCAAGGAGCGCGTGGTACTGGAAACCGTGGGGGATACGCTGGCGACCATCGATCCGGACCTGATCTCGCAGGTGCTGTCGAACCTCGTCGGCAATGCCCTGCATCATGGGGACCCGGCGGTGCCGGTGGTCGTGGCCGTGGATGGCACGGCGGCCGAGCGCCTGGCGGTAACGGTGACCAATGGCGGGGTGATCGATGGGGCGACCCTGCCGCATGTCTTCGAGGCGTTCCGCTCGGGCGGCGGAGACAGCGCCGAGGGGCTGGGCCTCGGGCTCTATATCTCGCGGGAGCTGGCCGCCTTGCACGGCGGAAGCGTGGAGGCCGCTTCGTCGGCGGCCCTGGGCACCACGGTCTTCACCGTGACGCTGCCCCGCGCGTGCTGCGGGACGCAGGGGATCATCCTGCCGGCCTAGCCAGCGCATCGCGTGGTGACGCTGTCCGCCATCGACGTCCGATTGCAACTGGGCGATTTCCGATTCCGGCGGATGCCGTCGCAATCGCTAACACGCGCAGCGGTATCTATCTATAGAAGAACCCTGAATCTGCATGGCGATTGAGCCTTGATCAAACGCCCCTGAGTTACCAAAGCCAAAGCATTTCCACCCCCTAAGAATCCGTTTATCGTGCGGCGCGCAAGGCTCGCGTCGCACGATGCGTTGTCCTTGCAGCAGGCTTTATCAGGCTGACAATGGAGCGCAAAGGCATGGCGGATCTTGGGGAAGAACTGAAGGCTTACAGCGGCGCGCTGGGCGAGGGGCTGACCGGGCGACAAGCCTATTTTCTGGCGGTGCCCGGCGCGGCAAGCGCGGCGGCGCTGTCCGTGGTCTCCTTCAAGGCCGTGGAGCGCCTGGGCGAGCCCTACGCCGTCACCATCCAGCTCACGCACCCGCTCGAACTGAGTCAGGCCGACTACCTGGGCAAAGCGGCAACGTTTTCCATCGAGCCGGACGCCGGCGCCGAACCACGCAAGTTCGCCGGCTGCATCACGCATTTCAGCAAGACCCGCCAGACGCACGATTTCTGCGGCTTCGAGATCGTGGTGGAGCCGCTCGTGGCACGGTTGCGCCTCACGCAGGCCAGCCGCATCTACCAGCGGCAGACCCTCCCGGAGATCATCGAGGCGATCCTGCGCCGCCACGAACTCAAGGGTCACCAGTTCATCTTCCGGCTGCGGCGAAAGTATCCGCAGCTTGCGTTCCGCATGCAGTATCGGATGTCCGACTGGGACTACATCCGGCTGCTGATGGAGCAATCCGGCATCTATTCCTATTTCACCCCGGGCAAGTTTGGCGAGATGATCGTCTTCGGTGACGACATCGACCATTACCTCTACCAGCCGGAACTGCGGGTGCCGTACCGGGAGACGGCGGGGCTGGAGTCCGGGCAGGAAACGGTGTTCGCGCTCCAGACCCATGCGAAGACCATCCCGGCATCATTCCGGGTGGCGGATTTCAATCCCGACAAGGCGTGGGAGCGGCCTACCGGCGACGCCAACGTCGCACGCAAGGAGAAGACGACCTACGGCGAGTCCTATGTCTACGGCGCCCATCATCTCAACTTCGACGATGCCAAATGGGAGGCGCAACTGCGCCATGAGGCGAAGGTTGCCGAACAGCTGGTCTACGCGGGCGAGAGCAACGTGCTGGCGCTCTGCCCGGCGCGTATCCTGCGCATGGACCTGGCCCTGCCCGACGCGCCCAATGGTCAGGTCATCACCGAGGTCATCCACACCGGCGCCCGCGACGCCGCCTATCGCAATACGTACCGGGCGATTCCTTCCGACCGGCGCTTCCGCCTGCCGATGGACGAGGCGAAATGGCCGCGCATTGCCGGCACCCTGAGCGCGCGCGTCACGTCGCCGGGCGATTACAAGTACGCCTACCTGACCCAGCACGGCCACTACATCGTCCGCTTCGATTTCGACTTCGACGCATGGCCCAAGGGCGGCGAAAGCGTGCCGCTGGCGCTGGCCAAGCCGTTCGCGGGCGCGCGGCAGACCGGCTTCCACTTCCCGCTGGTGGACGGCACCTACGTGGACGTCGCTTTCCGCGACGGCAATCCCAACAAGCCCTACATCGCACACGTGCAGCACAACAGCCAGCACGGGGACGTGATCACCAACCAGGACCGCTGGCTCTCGCGCAACGTGATTCGTACGCAGAGCAATAACAAGCTGCGCTTCGAGGACTGGGAGGGGCAGGAGGGGATCAAGCTTTCCACCGAGTATGCGGGCAAGAGCCAGTTGAACCTTGGGTGTTTGGTGGATAGCAAGAGGAAGAAGCGCGGGGATGGCTTCGAGCTTCGCACGTCAGGTTGGGGCGCGATACGGGGTGGGAAGGGGCTGTTTCTCACCGCCGATGACCAGCCGCGGGCAGGTGGGAAGCAACTCGCGATGGAGGCCGCCATTGCACAGCTCGAAAGCGCGCTACAGGTAGCGCGTGCCCTCGCAAATTCCGCAAAAGCCGCCAATGCCGCAGCCGCAGACACCGATGCGCAGAAGGAGGCGATCGCCGCGCTCAACCAACTGAAGGAGCCTTCGCTCCTGGCGAGCGCGCCTGCGTCGGTCGGTATCGTCGCCGGGCGCGGCGCACAGATCGCGGCCCGGGAAAGCATCGCCGTTGTCGCCGAGAGAAATATCGATCTGAGCGCGATCAAGACATTCACCGTTGCAGCAGGGGAGGCGGTTTCCCTGTTCGCGCAAAAACTTGGCATGAAGCTGTTCGCGGGCAGGGGCCGCGTAGAGATCCAGGCGCAAAGCGACGCCATGTCGATGGCTGCGGACAAGGACGTCAGCATCACCAGCGTGGATGGCGCCGTCCATATTGCCGCCAAGCGGGAACTCGTACTCGAATGTGGCGGGGTCTTCGTTCGGCTCGCCGACGGAAACGTGACCATTGGCGGGCCGGGCGACCTCATCCTGAAGGTCATCTCCATGCAAAAGCAGGGGGCGTCTAGCCTGCGCGAGGCCAGGCAGCCCCTGCCGAAGCCACCAGGACTCTACGACGAGCAGTTCACGCTGAAGGACGAGCACAGCGGGGAGAGTTTGCCGCACATCCCCTACCGGATAGAAACCGCAGACGGCAAGGTGTTTCGCGGCGTGAC